>DATNBD010000216.1:0-2501 GCA_035572155.1 Rhodoferax sp. | reverse complement strand
CCGGCTCGGCCTTCATCTGGGCCAGCTATTCGCTGCTGACCCAGCGCGTGGCCAGGTTTCCGACCGCAGCGATCGGCGGCTTCGCGGCCATTTCAGGCCTGCTCGCGCTCCTGTGCCATGCCCTGCTGGAGCCGCCAGCCGCACTCAGTGGGCAGGACTGGCTGCTGATCGCGCTCATGGGGGCGGGTCCGCTCGGTGGCGCGTTTTTCCTGTGGGACGCGGCGCTGAAACGGGGCGATGCGCGCAGCATTGGCCTGTTGAGTTTCCTGACGCCGCTTTTGTCCACGCTGCTGCTGCTGTTGCTGCGCGGGGACTGGCCAACCCCGTCAATCGCGCTGGCCGCCGTGATGATCGTGGGCGCCGCGCTGGTGGGAACGCGCGCCCGCTAAACGCGGGCCGCGCCGCGGCAACTTCAAGCCCCTCATCCATGGCAAACTGCGAACTCCCCCTTTGACAAGCGCCGCCATGTACATCAGCCTGTTCGACATGTTCAAGATCGGCATTGGCCCGTCGAGCTCGCACACGGTCGGGCCGATGCGCGCGGCACGGCGGTTTCTGATGGAGTTGCCTGCGCCCGTTTTTGCGGCCATTGCGCGGCTGGAGGTGGAACTGTACGGTTCGCTGGCGCACACCGGACACGGCCACGGCACCGACGTCGCCATCCTGCTGGGGCTGGGCGGCGAGCTGCCGGACCAGGTCGATCCGGCGGGGATCCCGGCGCGCATTCAGGCCATTCGCGCGACACGCGAACTGGTCCTGCTGGGTCAAAGGCCGATGGCCTTCGATGCGGACCGCGCCCTGATTTTCAACCGCAGCGATCTGTTGCCGGTGCACTCCAACGGCATGCGGTTTCGCGCCTTTGACGCCCGAGGCGCCGCGCTGGCTGAGCGCGACCTGTATTCCATCGGCGGCGGCTTTGTGATGGACGCCGACGAGGTGTTTGTCGGCAGCCCGCTCGGCGTCGAGCAGCCGGTGCCTTATCACTTTGAAACCATGGAGGCCCTGCTCGCGATGGCACAGCAAGCCGGCCAGCCATTGCACCAACTGTTGATGGAGAACGAAACCAACCTGCATGGTGCGGCCGCGACGCGCGACTTCATCCACCGGGTGAAGGGCGCGATGTTCGATTGCATTGACCGCGGCATGGCCGCCGAGGGCCTGTTGCCCGGCGGCCTCAAGGTCAGCCGGCGCGCCAGCGCGGTCGCCGAGCGCTTGCGCCATGCGCCCAGCCACGCCAGCGAGGGCGCGATGAGCTGGGTCAGCGTCTATGCCATTGCGGTGAATGAAGAAAACGCCGCGGGCGGCCGCGTCGTGACCGCACCGACCAATGGCGCGGCCGGCGTCGTGCCCGCCGTGTTGCGCTATTACCAGGACTATCGCGCGGGCGACGCCGCGGGCATCGAGCGCTTCATGCTGACCGCCGCCGCCGTGGGTGCGCTGTGCAAACGCAATGCCTCGATTTCAGGCGCCGAAGTGGGCTGCCAGGGCGAGGTCGGCTCGGCCGCCGCGATGGCGGCCGGCGGACTGGCGGCGGCACTGGGCGCCAGCAACGAGCAAATCGAGAATGCCGCCGAGATCGCGCTGGAGCATCACCTGGGCATGACCTGCGACCCGATTGGCGGACTGGTGCAGATCCCCTGCATCGAGCGCAATGCGGTGGGCGCCGTCAAGGCCATCAACGCCTGCTCGCTCGCGATGCTGGGCGACGGCTCGCACATGGTGAGCCTGGATCAGGTGATCGACACCATGCGCCGAACCGGTGCGGACATGCAAAGCAAATACAAGGAAACCTCGCTCGGCGGGCTGGCGATCACGGTGTCGGTACGCCAGGTGGAGTGCTGAACGCGCCCCGAGCTCAGACGTTCAGCACCGAGGCCGGGTCTTCTGACTCGATCACCCTTTGCGCCCAGGGCTGCAGTCGGGACGTGTCCGCGCGCAGCACCTCCTGTTTGACCGCCAGAATCTGCGCCGGGTGCATGGAAAAACTGCGCAGTCCCATGCCCAGCAACAGCCGGGTATGGCTCGGGTCACCCGCCATCTCGCCGCACACGCTCACGCCCTTGCCCTGCGCGTTGCATTCGGCAATCGTGTCCGCCACCAGACGCAGCACCGCAGGATGCAGCGGGTCGTACAGATGGGCCACGGCCTCGTCGGCACGATCGATCGCCAGCGTGTACTGGATCAGGTCGTTCGTTCCGATCGAGAGAAAGTCGAAATGCTTCAGGAACAACTTGAGCATCAGGGCGGCTGCCGGTATTTCGATCATGGCACCGAGCTTGACCGGGCCGGAAGGCACGCCCCGGTTGTCCAGTTCGGCGCGGGCAAAATCGACCAGCGACAGGGTCTGGCGGATTTCGCTGGCATGCGCCAGCATGGGAATCAGCAAGTTGACCTGCCCATGCGCCGCGGCGCGCAGGATGGCGCGCAACTGGGTCAGGAACATGGCCGGATCGTTCAGGCTCCAGCGGATCGCGCGCAGCCCCAGCGCCGGGTTCAGGCCG
>DATNBD010000215.1:0-6324 GCA_035572155.1 Rhodoferax sp. | reverse complement strand
TCTGCATGAACACCGTCAACACCATCGAGCGCGAGACCGGCGTGCCCATTGCACTCAATCCGCTTGCGCGCAAGGTGAAGGCGGGTGTTGCGCGCATCCTCACGCTCGCGGAGGCCGGGTACACCGTGGTGCGACCCTGATCAGCCGCCCGCCAGAGTCAATTCATCGATCTGCCGCAAGCTGTGCACCGTTTGCAGACAGGCTTGAGCCGCTTCCGTGCCTTTGACCACGAAATGCTCGGTGAAGAAACGCTGGTGCTCTTCATGCTCGTGAAAACGCAGCGGCGTGAGCACGGCCGACAGCACCGGAACGCCGGTTTCCAGCTGCACCGACATGAGGGCCTTGATCACTGCGTCGGCGACGAACTCATGGCGGTAGATGCCGCCATCCACCACGAAGCCGCAGGCCACGATGGCGGCATAGCGCCCGCACGTGGCCAGCTTCTTCGCGTGCAGCGGAATCTCGAACGCGCCCGGCACCTCGAACAGGTCGATGGCGTCCTGCGCCACGCCGTGACGTTCCATTTCCGCCAGAAACGCGTCGCGCCCCTGGTTGACGATATCGTGATGCCAATGCGCCTGGATGAACGCGAAGCGCGCACCGGGCACGGGGTTGGGTTGCTTGCCTGTCTGACTCATGGAACTCCTCGCTGAAGCAGCTGCCAAAAATCAGGGCGAATGCGCGCACCGGCCCGCTGCGGCGCACGCGCGCGGCAAGACCGACGGCATCGCGATCTCTTTCATCCGGACTGTGACCGTCGGCTTCGGATTGACACCGAATCTGCTGACCCTGCCGCGACATGAGCCGGGGCAGGCGCTCGCGGGCTTGTGCGATTGCTCGCCATCACCGCCGGTGGGGATTTTCACCCCGCCCTGAGAACGCTCGGACCCGCGACCGCTCGCGGGACGGGAACATTCTAGATCGGCGCGGAATTTGATGCTGTGCGCATCAGCGCGTCGGCCTCAGCCGATCTCGGCGATCAGCTCGATTTCCACGCAGGCGCCCATCGGGATCTGCGCCACGCCAAACGCGCTGCGGGCATGAGCGCCTTTTGCGCCGAACACCTGGCCAAACAATTCGCTGGCGCCGTTCGTGACCATGTGCTGCTCGGTGAAGCTGCCGGTCGAGTTGACGAGCGACATGAGCTTGACGATGCGCTTGACCTTGTCGAGGTTGCCCACCGCCGCGTGCAGCGTTCCCATAAGCTCGATCGCCACGGCGCGCGCCGCTGCCTTGCCTTCTTCGGTCGTGATGTTCTTGCCGAACTGGCCGACCCAGGGCGCTCCCTCCTTCCTGGCGATGTGGCCGCTCAGGAACACCAGGTTGCCGGTCTGCACGAATGGCACGTAGGCGGCCGCCGGCGTGGCGACGGCGGGCAGGGTGATGCCGAGTTCTTTCAGCTTGTCATAGACGCTCATGACGGGTTCTCCAAGGTTGTGGTTCGATGGGCTCCACTGTAACGCGCACCCGCAGCGTGTGATTGGCGCCACCCTGGATCACGCCGCGCAGATCCATTACGCCTTCGCGGCGGCATCGGGCGCCATGGAAGGCGTGGACCACACCGCGCCGATGTCGTTCGACACGATGCCAGCGGCGTTCGTGCACTGCTCGAGCAACTGCATCAGCCAGTAATGCTGGCCGGCGCCATCCACGCCGGAGAGTTGTTGCAGGCTCCAGCCTTGCGGCTCGGGAACCTGCCGTGCGATGTCCCTGACCTTGCCGGGATCGCCGCCGCTGAGCTTGCCCAGACATTGCGCCAGCGTCTGGGCCACGCGGCCCAGCGCGTGCGGGTTCTCGCTGTCAAGCACGAGCGCGCCAATCAGTATCGCCACATCGTCATCATCCGGTTGGCGCAGGGGGAGCAGGCCCACGCTGTCAAACAGCGCGAGCATGGCGTTGAACCCGGCGGCCTCATGCACCGCACCGGTCTCGAAACCAAGTGTCAGCGACGCCGCCAGAAAGCCCAGTCGCTCAAGGCTGCGCCCGATGGCCAGCAACTGCTCGCCATCGTCGCGCCGCATCAGATCGTTTTGCGCGCCGGCGAGGGTGGCCAGTTGGGCGCTGAGGGAATCCAGGGCGCGCATCGCATCCGGCGCGGCGGGCGCGGTGCGCTGGGCGCCTTCGGCGCCGGGTTGGGCGAATGCCTGTCCGGCTTGCACGATCAGGTTCCAGTGCTGCTCGGACAGGCGTTCGCGCACCGCGAAAGCCGCGAGTCTGGCCGCGCGAAGGCAAAAGCCCACGCCGGCCGTGGCACCGCCGGCCAGCCCCGCGATCAGCGCGCGTTCGAACTCGCGCGGCGCAAGGCTGGCGGGGGGCGCGCCGGGCGGCACCAGGACATTGCGCGCGGCGAGGTCACCGAGCCAGGCCAGCATCTGGGGCGACGGTGCCGGTTTGGTATGCAGGCAGCCGAGCGTGAGCCGCGCGAGCCGGATCGCGCCCTTGCAGCGCTCCGTATAGCGGCCCAGCCAGTAAAGATTTTCCGCCGCACGGCTGGTCACGAGCGGCTTGGCGCGCGGCCATAGCGCAGCCCGGTCCACATCACCCGGCCCCTGGGTGAGCACCCAGGTGTCGGCGCTGCCGGCACCGCGCTGCAGGGCCGTGGCCCCCGCGTCGGCCGCGGCGATGCGCGTGAGCCCGCCGGGCAGGACGCGCCACGACTGCGGCCCGTCGCAGACCGCGAACACGCGCAGCGTGGCCGGACGTGGCACGATGGGTGCCGACTCGTGTTGGCGGGCGCAGGTGGGCAGTTGCGAAAACAGCAGATTTTCCGGCACGGTGTACGGGTCGCCGTCGCGCCGCATGCGCGTGGCCCACCCGTCCAGCGCCAGCGCTTCGCCCAGCATGTGCTGTGACAATGCCGGCAAGAACTCGGACAGGGCCGGTGATTCGAGAAACGCCGAGCCCGGCGCATTCGCCACCCGCACGTGACCGGCGCGGATAGCGTCCAGCAGGCCCGGCACGCCCAGGCGCGAGTCGGCGCGCAGCTCCAGCGGGTCCAGAAATTCGTCATCGAGTTGCTTCCACAGCACATGCACCCGCTCCGGTCCGCGCAGTGTCCGCAGATACAGCCGCTGGTTGCGTACCGTCAGGTCGTTGCCTTCGACCAGGCTCAATCCCAGACTTCGGGCCAGGTAGGCGTGCTCGGGGTAGGACTCGCTATCGGCGCCCGGCGTGAGCAGCGCAATGTGCGCCCGGGTTCCGGCCGAGGTCATGCCCACCAAGCCACGCAGCAGGGCGCTGTAGCTTGCGGCCAGCCGCTGCACATGCAGGGTCTCGAAGGCCTGCGCAAACCTGCCCTCGATGGATCGCCGATTGGCGAGCAATTGGCCAAGCCCCGCGGGTGCCTGCGTGTGCTGCGAGAGTACCCGCCAGTTGCCGTCCGGTCCGCGCGCCAGATCGAAAGCGACAATAGGCAGATGCATGCCGCCGGTGGGCAGCGCGCCATGCATGGCCCGCAGATAGCCGGGGTGCCCTTGCACCAGTGCGGGCGGCAGCAAGCCGTCCGTCACCAGGCGCTGCGCGCCATACACGTCGGCCATTACGCCCTCCAGCACGTGCACCCGCTGCAGCACACCGGCTTCGATCTGCCGCCAGCTCGCAGGCGTGATGATCAACGGGAACAGGTCCAGCGACCACGGCGGTTGCACGCCGCCGGCGCGGGCACCGGCCTTGTCATTCGCCGTGTCGATGCTCTCGTGCATCCGGGGCTGCAGATGGGCCATGCCCACTGCGAGGCCGGTCAAGTCGCCCAACCCGGATTGATCAAAGAATTGGCTCCAAGCCGGCGTCAATTCTTGATTTGCTGCTCCTGATCCGGTAGCCTCATCGGAAACGCGGCCGCGCAGTTCGTCGAAGTGCCCCGGCGCCGCGCGCGCGGCCAGCGCCGCCGCCAGTTGGGCCGCGGAGGACGGAGAGTCGGCAGGGGAAGCGGGAGTCACGGCATCAAGGAGGTTGGTCCATGGGGCGGCCATTGTCCCATTCCGGCTGGAGAATACACGGCCTGCAGGCGTTGCCGTTTGGGTGGCAGGCCCGGATGCTTTTGTACCTGGAATCCGATCTGTTCCAGCGTCTCGCGCACGCTGCGCGCGACGGTATAGGTCGCCAGCGTGGTGCCCGCGCGGCAATGGCGCACCACCGCCTGCAGCGTCGCGTGCGACCACATGTCGGGATTGAGGGCGGGACTGAAGCCATCCAGGTACACCGCGTCGGCCGCGCAGGTCAGGCGCTCCAGCATGGGCTGGACCTCGCCCACGGCCAGCGTCAACTGCACGCGTCCCTCGGCAAAGCGCAGGTGGCGGATGCCGGGCGACAGATCTTGCCAGGCGCCGGCGAGTTGCGGCGCCAGGGCCTGTACGCGCGCCGGCAATGCGCTTGACGCGGCGGGAATCACTGTCGCGCCGTCCGGTGCCAGCGCGCTGCGCATGATGTCGGCCGCGGCGACGGGGTAGGCTTCGACAGCCACATAGTGCAGGCGCTCGCAGCGCCGCTCGTGCGCCTCCCACGCGGCCCAGGTCGTGAGGAAGTTGATGCCCAGGCCAAAGCCGGTCTCCAGCACCGTGAACGCCGACGCGTCGCGCCAGCGCTCGGGCAGGCCGCAGCCCGCGAGAAACACCCACAGCGCCTGCGCCACACCGCCTGCGCGAGAGCGGTAGCGGTCGTTGAAGCGCAGGCTGCGCGGGCTGTCGTCGCCGGCCCACTCGACGGGTTCGGTCATCGCCATGGCCGCCTGGTGCGCAAGACCCGCGTCAGGTGAAGTGAAGCATCCGGGTACCGAACAGGCCCACCAGCCCGATCAGGATCAGGTAGATCGCCACGATGAAGTTCAGCAACTTGGGCATGAGCAGGATGAGGATGCCGGCGATCAGCGAGATCAGGGGGGCCAGGCTGATATGGATGTTCACGGGGTCTCCAATGCGGGGTGCGAAAAGAAATGAAAATTCCGCAGCGGCAATTCTATTGTTCTATTGCGTATGCGTGCGCCGAACTTGCAAACGCGAACTCCAAGCACGCCACGATCTCTTACGCCAACGGAGCCATCCGAGTAATTTGACGCGCTATCGATGCGCTGGGCCAGCGTGAAATGAGGCCTTGAGTTGCACATGCCGGCCTCCATCTGAAAAGGGCTGCCACCCGCCAAGGAAGTCCATGAGCGCCCGTCCCGACCACCAAATCCTCCCGCCTGACCCCTCTTCTGCCGCGCCCGATGAAGCGCTGCTCGATGCATACAGCGAAGCTGTGGCAGACACCGTGGAGCGGGTGCAGGACGCGGTGGTCTTCATTGCCGTGCAAGCCCGGCGCGGCCCGATCTCCCGGGGTGGCACGGGCTCCGGCTTCCTTTTCACGCCGGACGGCTACCTGCTCACCAACAGTCATGTGGTGCATGGCGCCACAACGCTCGAAGTGACCCGCGCCGATGGCGTCACCTCCAGCGCCGAACTGATCGGCGAAGACCCGGACACGGACCTGGCGGTGCTGCGCATTGGCTCCAGCCGATCCCTGCCGCATGCGCAGCTGGGCGATTCGTCGCGGCTGCGCGTCGGTCAGGTGGCCATCGCGATCGGCAATCCGCTGGGCTTTACGCACACGGTCACCGCCGGGGTGGTTTCCGCGCTCGGACGTTCTTTGCGCTCGAACGCCGGCCGCATGATCGACAACGTCATCCAGACCGATACGGCCTTGAATCCAGGCAACTCCGGCGGCCCCTTGCTCGACACGCGCGCCCGCGTCATCGGCGTCAACACGGCCATCATTCCCGCGGCCCAGTCGATCTGCTTTGCGACGGCCATCAACTCGGCCAAATGGGTCGTGGGCCAGTTGTTCGCGCATGGCCGGGTCAGGCGCGCGCGTCTCGGGCTGGCCGGCTCGACCGTCCCGCTGTCGCGCCGGGTCGCGCGCTTCCTCGAGGTCGAGCAGGCCAGTGCCGTGCGTGTATCCGAGGTTCAGGCCGGGTCACCGGCCGCGAACGGCGGCCTGAAGGCCGGGGACACCGTGGTTGGCATCGACGGTACCCCCGTCACCAGCGTCGATGACCTGCAGCGCCTGCTGGACGAATCC
This sequence comes from Rhodoferax sp., assembly GCA_035572155.1. GTDB lineage: Bacteria > Pseudomonadota > Gammaproteobacteria > Burkholderiales > Burkholderiaceae_C > Rhodoferax_A. Next base: position 270 of record DATNBD010000215.1, on the reverse strand, counting down.
AGGATAGCAAAGGCCTGTGTGCTGCGCGTGCTGCGCGGTGCCCAGGCCCTCTTCCTGCACCTGACGCCGATCGAGTCGCTGCCTCGGGTGTAGCCGGTGCGGGGCGCTCAGCCCTCCAGCAATCCCGCGTGCAGCGCCTTGGCCACCGCGTGGGCGCGCGAGTGGGCGTTCAGTTTGCCGATGATTTGCGCCACGTGGAATTTTGCGGTGTGCGCGGAAACATGCAGCGACTCGGCAATCTCGCGGTTGTGCAGGCCCAGCGCCATCTGG
>DATNBD010000214.1:0-4045 GCA_035572155.1 Rhodoferax sp. | reverse complement strand
GGTGAGCGAGGCTGGGCGGACAGCGGCAACAGCAGCAGCAGACGGGTGCCGTTGCGATCATTCTGGGGATGCGAAAAATCGAGGCTGGCGCCAGTGGCCGCAGCGCGTTCGCGCATGCTTCTGATGCCCTTTCCAGCCGTGTGCTTGCCGGCTGCGGTGGCATGCACGCCTTGCCCGTTATCGCAGATCTCCAGCAGCAGGCTGTGGTTGGAGACCACGTATCGGCAAGTCACTTCAACGACGGATGCCTGCGAATGACGCATGACGTTGGACAGCGCCTCCTGGCTGATTCGAAGCAATTGCAGAACCTGGTCGGGCGCCAGCGCGCCGAGCTGGTCCGAGTCCTGCACGTTCCATGTCATCTGGATGCCCAGCCGGTCCAGCGAGGGCTGGATGCGGTAGCGCAGGCGGGCCAGCGCGTCGACGATCGTATCGTGTTCGCCCTCGATCGAGTCCACCATAATCTTCAGGTCCAGCAGGCATTGCTCGAGTGCGATGGCCATGGCCTGTTGCCGCTGTGAACGCGGATCCAGCGTCGCGATCAGGTTTACGAGCTGCGAGCCGACGCCATCGTGCAGGTCGCTCGCAATGCGCTTGCGCTCGCTCTCCACGGCGCGCCTGCTCAGCAATTCGCTGTGCAACGCCTGTTCGGCCTGAAGCCGGCCCAGGCCCTGCGCATGGTCCGCCTGCATGGCGGCCCGCTCGCCGAATAAGCGGCCCGTGACCACCAGCCACACGAGCAGAACCAGCTCCGGAAACAGGTAGTGACCGAACGTTGTTCCGGAGCGCAGACCGTTCGGGTTCGTCACATCGTTCGCTGCAACACCCAGGGCCAGCAGGGTCGCGAGCAGTACGAGCCATTGGTGTGGACGGGCATTCCTGCTGCCACGATAGCTGATGCCCGCGGCCAGGATCAGGCACATCGCCACGTTGAAGACTTGCCAGAGCCGGGAAAGGAGACTGGAACGCCCCGGTACCGCGAGGGCGATCCCCAGAAGAATGGCCGTGCCTGCGAGTGCCTGCAACAGCCCTATCCAGTACAGCCAGCCGCGCTCGATCCCCGCGCTTTGCAACAGAAAAAGAAAGACGATGGCCAGGCACCACTGATAGCTCGTTTTCACCAAAAGAGCGGCCAACGCGCTCGATGCGTCCGCAAAATGCCGAACCAGCAGCAAATTCAGCGCAAGGGCCAGCAGTGCCAGAACCAGGGTCTGGTCGAGTCGTGTGTAAAGGCGCCACCGATTGCCGATCGACATGATCTTGCCGCGTGCTGCATTGCCTGGCCGGTTCGATGGCGGCGCCGCGAAGGCAGATGGACGCCCTATCGCTGCAACAGGCCGCTGCTCGCGGCCAGACCAACCGCCTGGGCGCGCGTGCGCACGTGCAGCTTGCGATAGATGTTCTTGACGTGGCTGTTGACCGTCTGGCAACTGATGGCCAGGCGCTGGCCAATCTCGGCGCTGGTGTAGCCGCTGGCCACCATTTTCAGCACCTCCTTTTCCCGGCCCGACAGAGCATCGGAGTGGTTCGCAACTTGGGCGGCTGCCGTACCGCCCTGCGCGGCATCGAGCCGGTGCAGCAGCCGGCGCGCCAGACTCGGGGTGATGGAGGCGCCGCCATTCACCACCTGCAACACCGCGTCGGAGAAGTTGCCGAACCACGAGTTCTTGACCAGGTAGCCTGTGGCGCCCAGTTCGAAGGCGTGCAGGGCATGCTGCTCGTCCTCCATGGCGGAAATGACCACCGCTTCGGCCCCCGGGCGCAGCGACCGCATGCAATCGATCACCTCGTACCCCGAACCGTCACCCAGGTTCAGGTCGATCATCATCACGTCGAACTCGTGCAGGGCGACGAGGCGGCGCCCCTCGCGCGCACTGTCGCCCTGGGCCACGAGATGGATGCGCAGGTCCGCCAACAGTTCCTGTGCGACGACCCTGCGGAAGTGGGGGTCGTCGTCGACCAGCAGCACGCGGACCGGGCGCCCCGGCTGGCCCGTCAGAAAATCGGGCCAGACCCGGCCGCCCTGCAGGACCTGGTTCGAACTAATGCCCCGATAGGTGATGCCCGCCTCACGCTCAGACTCGATTCGGATGCCCATTGCGCCCCCTCATGGTTTGTCTATGGAAACACGGATTGGCACGTTGCGGCTGAACACTATGACAAGAAGACACAATATTCCACGACAAATATCACAGCAATCTCATTTTTTACACAAGTTACATCGGTCCAGGGTGACTCCAAGGGCTGATTTACCCGATCAGGAATCCGGCAAGTGCGAGCGGCGGGCGTAAGACATGAGGGTGCTGCCCCGACTCACGCACAGGCATCTGCCGTGGCAAGGGGTTGATATGAGAGAAACTATTAAATCAATAGCTTTCTGCGCTTTGTTGGTAACGGCTACAGCCGCATTTTCCATACAGAACAGCTGCGTCGCCGAATCGGGGACAGGCATCACGTCCGTGATCGAGCTGTACACCTCGCAGGGCTGCAGTTCCTGCCCGCCGGCGGATCGGTGGCTGTCGGGCCTGAAAGACCTCGGTGCGGGCCAGGGCGCGGTGATCGAGGCCTTTCACGTGAGTTACTGGGACAACCTGGGCTGGGTTGACCGCTTTGCCTCGCCCGCCTATACCCTGCGCCAGCGGCAGGTCGCGGCCTGGACCGGGCAGGATTCCCTCTATACCCCGCAAGTGGTGCGCAATGGCCGGGTCTGGCAGGGCTGGGGGGCGCCGGGAACGCACCCGACCGCAGTCGGTGGGACGGCCGATTTCCACATTTCGTTGAAGGAGTCGAGCCCCGGCCAGTTTGAAGCCGTTGTGACGCCTGTTGCCGGGGCGCCAGCGGTCTGGAGCGCTTACTGGACCGTCACCGAGGATGGCTACAGCTCCCGGGTCAAGGCCGGTGAGAACGCTGGCGCGCTATTGCAGGACGACTTCGTGGTGCGCCAGTACACGCCGGTGGGCGACTACCGCGGCGGCGCGCCGCAAGTGCTCACGCTGCGCAGCATCGCGGCCAGCCCCGGGCACGCCCGGCATGTCAACCTGGTGCTGTTCGACCCGAAGACGGGCGCCACGCTGCAGGCGGTGTCGGCGGGCTGCTGAGCCCGCGCCGCTTCAGTCGGCCCGCAGCGCCTTGCGCAGTTCCGCGCCGATTTCCGGCTTGCCGGCAAACGGGTCGGTCGGGTTACGCGCCTGCAGGACGTCCTCCAGCCGGGTCTGCACCGAGCCGATCGCCTTGGGGTGGCTGTAGATGTAGAACTGATTGGCGGCAACCGCGTCGAACACCTTTTGCGCTACCTCGGCCGCCGTGACCTTGCCGGAGCCGACGGCCTTGTCGCTCATGGCTTGGCCCACGAGCTGGCTGCGGGTCGGTTTGTCGGCGGCCAGTGCGCCGGGGCGGTTGCGCTGGCTCTGGCTGATGCCGGTGGCCACGAAAAACGGGCACAACACGCTCGCGCTGACCTGATCCGTCACCAGCGCCAGATCCTGGTACAGGGTCTCCGACAGGCTCACAACCGCGTGCTTGCTCACGTTGTACACGCCCATGTTGGGCGGGTTCAGCAGGCCGGCCATGCTCGCGGTGTTGACGATGTGGCCGCGCCAGGTGGGGTCTTTTTTGGCGGCATCGAGCATCATCGGCGTGAACAGGCGCACGCCATGCACCACGCCCATGACGTTCACGCCCAGCACCCACTCCCAGTCCTTGACCGAGTTCTCCCAAACCAGGCCGCCCGAGCCGACCCCCGCATTGTTGAAGACCAGGTGCGGCGCGCCGAAGCGCTGCTGTACCGCTTGCGCCAGTGCTTCCATCTGGGGGGCGCTGGAGACATCGACCTTGCGCGCCAGTACGGCCGCTCCCGCCCCCTGCATTTCGGACGCCGCCTTGTCGAGCGCGTCCTGCTGGACGTCGACCAGCACCAGATTCATGCCGAGTCGGGCGCCGATGCGCGCGCATTCCAGGCCGAAGCCCGAGCCGGCGCCGGTGAGTACGGCGGTCTTGCCTTTGAAATTCGTGATCATGGGGTCGCTGCTTTCTTGAGGATGTAGCC
>DATNBD010000213.1:0-4080 GCA_035572155.1 Rhodoferax sp. | reverse complement strand
CCGGCGCCGGATTTTTCTTGTGACATGCGTGAATTGTCGCTGACCTGGCCGCCTCGGCGCGACGGGGCTGGCAGCTATCGGCTCAGCGGCATCGAAGACACCAGCCGCGTGCGCGCAAGTGCGTCATGCCAGAACTGCCGTTGCGGGTGCAAGCGGCTGGCCAGCGCCCAACAGGCGATCCAGCCGGCGGTGACCAGGGAGAACGTACCGCCCGACAGTTTGAATGGCGCCTGTGCTGCCAGTGGGGGCAGGAACCACAGCCAGCTCAGCACATAACGCCAGAATGCGCGCGCCTGAGTCAAAGGCCGGCCCTGGCGGTCCACCACGCGAATGTTCCAGGTCTTCATGGCCAGCGTTTGTCCTTTGGCCCAAAACCAGGTGAAATAAATGCCGAACACCACGAAAAGGAAAGCTTGCAGAGGGTGGCGGTTGTCCATGGCGTTGCGGGTCTGGGTCAGGGTGCTGAACAGGTAGCCCGCGATGAACACCACCCCGAACAGCAGCATGCCCTCATACAGCCAGCACGCCATGCGCCGTCGCAACGACGGCGCTTGAAAGTCAGTTACTATCATTTTCAAAGCAAGATGGGCTTGATGGGTAAGGGCCAGACCGGCTTTTTACCTGGTAAATCGGTGACGCCGGCCGGCGCCGCGGCTCAACGAGACGCAGCGGGAGCCGAAGCGGGCCCGGCTGGCTGCGTCAGCGGAAGCAGGGTATGAGGATCGATCAGGTGCTCCGTGGCCAGAATGTTGGGAGGATATTTGGGCGCCGCGGAGGGGTTCGGCGTGGCATCCGGCGCCCGCGCCTCAACCGGTGTCGGCTTGACGGACCGCAGGGACCGCATTTTCCGCTGTGGCGCGGGCCGCAGAGCCGGTGCTGCACCCTTGATGCGGGCGGGTGCCCTGGCCTCGAATTTGCGCCTCTCTTCAGGACTGAGCGCCTGATACGCCTTCCACTTCGCTTCCTTCTCCTTGGTCGGCAATTCTTCGGTGTCGGCGAAGTTCAGCCTGGCCTGTACCCGCTGCTGGGCGCTCAGGGAGACCCACTCCACCATGCGGCTGTACAGCTTGGCCTGTTCGTCCAGCGGCATGGACGGGAAGTCTTTGGACATGGCAAGCCACTCGCGCCGTTGAAACTGGCTCATGTCGTCCCAGCTGGACGCCAGGGGCGCGAGCGCCTGCTGCTGTGCCGCACCGAGTTCGCTCCATGCGCTTCGCGCTGCGCTGCGCGGCTTCTTCTTGGGGATGATCCGGCTGCTGCGCACCGGTGGTTTGGCATTGGCGAGAGCAGGCGCGGCCGCAGGCTTCGAGGCGGCCATGGTGGCGACTGCCGGCGCGGCATCCGAGGCTATGGCAGGGACGGCTGCTGCGGCAGGTGGCGAATGCTCCTGGTCGCCCGGGACCACGCGCAGCATCCCGAACAACAGAAGAATTGCGGCGACCAAAATAGCGGCGCCCGTCGCGAGCGGGTTAAGCTTGCCTACGGGCGCTTGCTGAACGATTTTCATCCGGATTTACTGGGTCAGGTCCTTGCTGGAATGAAGGTACTGCAAAAAGCCGGGGTCCGTGTACGCCGCCGGCGGCAAGTCATCGGTCAACAGGGCCGTGTCCACTTTGGCCACTTCGACGGTACGGCTGTTGTCCTGAACGACATTGATCGCAACCATGCCGATGGCCAGCGCCACAATGGGCAGGGCCGCGGCAATGCGCCCCCACCAGCTCAAGCCCTCGTTGCCGAACGCCAGCGTCGCGTCGCCCGCGGAGGACGCCACGACCGCCGCAGTCTGGGTGCGAATCACCTTGCGACGCGCCAGTGCCTGCGCCCGCGACACGCGCAGGCGCTCGGAAATATCATGCGGCAGATCGGCCGCGCCTTCGGATAGCCGCGCGGCGATCTGCCGGCCGAAACGGTCCTCGAAAATCCCGGCCTGTTGCTGAGTTGAGTTGGTCATAGTCGTATCCCCTTTGCCTTGAGCGCCCGACTCAAGGTCTGGACTGCCCGTGAACAATGCGTTTTGACGCTGCCTTCCGAGCAACCCATGGCCGTTGCGGTTTCGGCAACGTCCATCTCCTCCCAGTAACGCATCAGGAAGGCTTGTCGTTGACGTGGCGGTAATTCCTGTATTTCAGCTTCAATCTGGACAAAGACCTGGGCCCGACCCATGGCGTCTTCGGCGCTTTCCGTGCGCTCTGAGTGTTCGGCAATTGGCAAAGTTTCCAGCGGATCGAAATTTCCGTCGTCTCCCGCGATCTCGAAGTCGCTCATGTTTGAAAACAGCGCGTTGCGCGTCTTTTGGCGCCGAAACCAGTCCAGCGTGCAGTTGGACAGGATGCGCTGAAACAGCATCGGCAGCTCCTGCGCGGGCTTGTCGCCGTAATGCTCGGCCAGCTTCATCATGCTGTCCTGCACGATGTCGAGTGCGGATTCTTCGTTGCGAACGTGGTACACGGAGCGTTTGAAGGCTCGTTTTTCAACGCTCTTGAGGAAGTCTGAGAGTTCTTGTTCGGTGGCCAAGAGGGGTCAAGCCATGGCGGCTGTGCGATGAGTATTGCCTCGCAGGGAGTGCGCTTTGTTCTTTTTCAATCCGCTTGTGGGCAAATTATGCATTGTCGGGCCAATTTTTTTGGCGCAAACGGCTGACTTCCCCGTGTTGCGGTGCAATAATGTACATCGCAAGTCAAAAGGCAAACGGGTCACGGTCCGGCGACGCAAGCAGTTCGCCCATGGCTTTGGCCTCAAGTTCCGAGTCGGCTCCACAAGAGCTCGCGCCAGGGGCACCCAAGGTTTTTCGTTAGAGAAAATCACAAAGGTTGATCATGGAAATCTCCAAAGCTGAAATCGCATCGGCCGCAGCCGCGACGGCGGCCGCCCACAGGTCGCCTGGCGCCACGCCGGGTGGCCCGCAGGAACTCATGGGCGCCGAAATTCTGGTGAAGGCGCTGCAGGCCGAAAACGTCAAATACGTCTGGGGTTATCCCGGCGGAGCGGTTCTGTACATCTACGACGCGTTCTACAAGCAGGACACGATCCAGCACATCCTGGTGCGGCACGAGCAGGCCGCTGTTCATGCGGCCGATGGCTACGCGCGGGCCACGGGCGACGTCGGCGTAGCGTTGGTCACTTCCGGGCCCGGGGTCACGAATGCGGTCACCGGCATTGCCACGGCCTATATGGACAGCATCCCGATGGTGATCGTGAGCGGCCAGGTGCCGACGCACGCGATCGGTCTCGATGCGTTTCAGGAATGCGATACGGTCGGGATCACGCGCCCCATCGTGAAGCACAACTTTTTGGTAAAGGACGTGCGGGATCTGGCGGAAGTGATGAAGCAGGCCTTTCACATCGCACGCAGCGGTCGGCCTGGCCCCGTGGTGGTGGATATTCCCAAGGACGTTTCCTTCAAGAAAACACCGTACGCGGGCTACCCCGAAACCGTACAGATGCGGTCGTACAACCCGGTGCGCAAGGGGCACGGCGGCCAGATTCGTAAGGCGCTGCAGCTGCTGCTGGCGGCCAAGCGGCCCTATATTTATACTGGTGGCGGCGTGGTGATCGCGAACGCTTCGCATGAGTTGCGTACCCTGGTGGACATGCTCGGTTACCCGGTGACCAACACGCTGATGGGCCTTGGCGCCTATCCGGCCAGCGACCGCAAATTCCTGGGCATGCTGGGCATGCACGGCACCGTCGAGGCCAACAACGCAATGCAGAACTGCGACGTGCTGCTGGCGGTGGGCGCACGTTTTGACGACCGCGTGATTGGCAATACCAAGCATTTTGCCCAGAACGAACGCAAGATCATCCACATCGATATCGACCCTTCGAGCATCTCCAAGCGCGTGAAGGTCGATATCCCCATCGTCGGCGATGTGAAAGACGTTCTGACCGAGTTGATCGGCATGATCCGGGAGGCGTCCGTTAAGCCGGACGCCAAGGCGCTGGGGAGTTGGTGGGACACGATTGAGGGGTGGCGCAAGCGCGACTGTCTCAAGTACAGCCGCGGCACGGGGGATGTGATCAAGCCACAACACGTGGTAGAGACCCTGTGGAACCTGACCAAGGACGCCGACACTTACATTA
>DATNBD010000212.1:0-2732 GCA_035572155.1 Rhodoferax sp. | reverse complement strand
GGCCGAGTCGCCGCTGTGCACGCCGGCCTGCTCGATATGCTCCATGACACCGCCGATAAACACGCGCCGGCCGTCGCAAATGGCATCGACATCGCATTCGATCGCGTTGTTCAAAAAGCGGTCCAGCAGCACCGGCGAGTCATGGCTGACCTTGACCGCCTCGCGCATGTAGCGCTCCAGATCGCGCTGTTCATGCACGATTTCCATGGCGCGGCCGCCCAGCACATAACTCGGGCGCACCACCAGCGGGTAGCCGAGCGCGGCGGCCTTCTCCAGCGCCTCGGGCTCGGTGCGCGCCGTGGCGTTGGGCGGCTGGCGCAGCCCGAGATCGTTGAGCAGATGCTGGAAGCGCTCGCGGTCTTCGGCCGCATCGATCATGTCGGGCGAGGTGCCGATGATGGGCACGCCGTTGGCCTCCAGATCGAGCGCGAGCTTGAGCGGCGTCTGGCCGCCGTACTGCACGATCACGCCGAAGGGTTTTTCCTTGTCCACGATCTCCAGCACGTCTTCCAGCGTCAGCGGCTCGAAGTACAGGCGGTCCGAGGTGTCGTAATCGGTGGACACGGTCTCGGGATTGCAGTTGACCATGATGGTCTCGTAGCCGTCTTCGCGCATCGCGAGCGCGGCGTGCACGCAGCAGTAGTCGAACTCGATGCCCTGGCCGATGCGATTCGGGCCGCCGCCCAACACCATGATTTTCTTGTTGTCAGTAGGTTCGGCTTCGCACTCGCCGCCTTCGGCCTCGTAGGTCGAATACAGGTAGGCGGTATTGGTCGCAAATTCGGCCGCACAGGTGTCCACACGCTTGTAAACCGGGCGCACACCCAGCGCAATGCGCTTTTCTCGAATGGCCGTGTCGGTGGTCTTGAGCTGGCGCGCGAGGCGGCGGTCCGAGAAACCCTTTTGCTTGAGCGCGCGCAGCGTCGCCGCATCGATGTCGTCCAGTGATTTGGTTTCGAGCTCCAGTTCGATCTTGACGATCTGCTCGATCTGCACCAGGAACCAGGGGTCGATCTTCGTCAGCGCAAACACTTCATCCACGCTCATGCCCTGCGCGAACGCGTCGCCCACGTACCAGATGCGCTCGGGGCCGGGCTCGCCCAGCTCTTTTTCCAGCACTTCGCGGTCCTGGGTTTTTTCGTTCATGCCATCCACACCGACCTCCAGGCCGCGCAAGGCTTTCTGGAACGACTCCTGGAAGGTGCGGCCCATGGCCATGACCTCGCCGACCGACTTCATCTGCGTGGTCAGGCGCGAGTCGGCCTGCGGGAATTTCTCGAAGGCAAAGCGCGGGATCTTCGTGACCACGTAGTCGATGCTGGGCTCGAAGCTCGCGGGCGTGGCGCCGCCAGTGATCTCGTTGCGCAGCTCATCCAGCGTGTAGCCGACGGCCAGCTTGGCCGCGACCTTGGCAATCGGAAAACCCGTGGCCTTGGAGGCCAGTGCCGAAGAGCGAGAAACGCGCGGATTCATCTCGATCACGATCATGCGGCCGTCCACCGGATTCACCGAGAACTGCACGTTGGAGCCGCCGGTATCCACGCCGATTTCGCGCAACACCGCGAGCGAGGCATCGCGCATGATTTGGTATTCCTTGTCGGTCAAGGTCTGCGCCGGCGCCACGGTGATCGAGTCGCCGGTGTGCACGCCCATCGGGTCGAGGTTTTCGATCGAGCACACGATGATGCAGTTATCCGCCTTGTCGCGCACCACTTCCATCTCGTACTCTTTCCACCCGAGCAGCGATTCTTCAATCAGCAGTTCACTGGTCGGCGAGGCTTCGAGGCCGCGCTTGCAGATGGTTTCAAACTCGTCGGGGTTGTAGGCAATGCCGCCGCCCGTGCCGCCCAGCGTGAAGCTGGGACGAATGACGGTCGGGAACCCCAGCGTCTTTTGCACGCTCCAGGCCTCGTCCATGCTGTGCGCGATGCCTGAGCGCGCCGAGCCCAGGCCGATCCTGGTCATCGCGTCCTTGAACTTCAGGCGGTCCTCGGCCTTGTCGATGGCTTCGGGCGTCGCGCCGATCAGCTCCACCTTGTACTTGTCGAGCACGCCATTGCGCCACAGGTCGAGCGCGCAGTTCAGCGCGGTCTGGCCGCCCATGGTTGGCAGGATCGCGTCCGGCTTTTCCCGCACGATGATCTTCTCGACCGTCTGCCAGGTGATGGGCTCGATGTAGGTCACGTCGGCCATCTCCGGGTCCGTCATGATGGTCGCCGGATTCGAGTTGACCAGGACGACGCGATAGCCCTCCTCGCGCAGCGCCTTGCAGGCCTGCGCGCCCGAGTAGTCGAACTCGCACGCCTGGCCGATGATGATCGGGCCGGCGCCGATGATCAGGATCGATTCGATGTCGGTGCGCTTGGGCATCGGCGTATCAGCGGCGCGCGTCCATCAGCTTCACGAATCGGTCGAACAGGTAGCCGATGTCGTGCGGCCCGGGACTCGCTTCGGGATGGCCCTGGAAGCTGAACGCCGGCTTGTCCTTGCGCGCGATGCCCTGCAGCGACCCGTCGAACAGCGACACGTGCGTGCGCTTGACGTCCTGCGGGAGCGACTCGGGATCGACGGCGAAGCCGTGGTTCTGGCTGGTGATCAGCACCTGCCCCGTGTCCTGGTCGAGCACGGGATGGTTCGCGCCGTGATGGCCGAACTTCATCTTCGTCGTGCGTCCCCCCGACGCGAGCCCGAGCAGCTGATGCCCGAGGCAGATGCCGAACGTCGGCGTGCCG
>DATNBD010000211.1:0-7639 GCA_035572155.1 Rhodoferax sp. | reverse complement strand
CGCCATCGCGGCGGTGGTTTCACTGCCCATGGTGGCGGCCATGTACACGCCCTCGACCCAGTTGCGCGCCTCGGTCACCAGCGGCACTGTGGTCGAGCGCCGGCCGCCGAAGATGAAGGCATCGATCACCACGCCCCTGGGATCATCCCAGGCCGGATCCAGCGCGGGGTTGTTGGTGGCCGCCACGGTAAAGCGTGCGTTCGGGTGCGCGGCCGCGCGTGGTTTGCCGTCCACGGCGCTTGCCTGGGCGATCTGCGGCGTCCAGTCCCGGCCCTGCCAGTCGATCAGGTGCGTGGGCAGGCTGCCGCTGTCCTTTTCCATGCCTTCCCACCAGACGTCGCCGTCGTCGGTCAGCGCCACATTGGTGAAAATGACATCGCGGTCCAGGCTGGCCATGCAGTTCGGGTTGGTATGGAAGTTGGTGCCCGGCGCCACGCCGAAGTAACCGGCCTCGGGGTTGATGGCGCGCAGCGAGCCGTCGGGCTGCGGCTTGATCCAGGCGATGTCGTCGCCGATGGTGGTGACCTTCCAGCCCTCGAAGCCCTTGGGCGGCACCAGCATCGAGAAGTTGGTCTTGCCGCAGGCACTCGGGAAGGCGGCGGCCACGTGATATTTTTTGCCGTCGGGCTTGGTCACGCCCAGCACCAGCATGTGCTCGGCCAGCCAGCCCTGGTCACGCCCCATGTTCGAGGCAATGCGCAGCGCAAAGCACTTCTTGCCCAGCAGGGCGTTGCCGCCGTAGCCCGAGCCATAGCTCCAGATCTCGCGCGTTTCGGGGTAGTGCACGATGTACTTGGTGTTGTTGCACGGCCACTTCACATCTTTCTGGCCGGCGGCCAGCGGCGCGCCCACGGTGTGCATGCAGGGCACGAACTCGCCGTTCACGCCCAGCACGTCGTACACGGCGCGGCCCATGCGCGTCATGATCTTCATGTTGACCGCCACATAGGGGCTATCGGACAGTTCGATGCCGATGTGCGCGATCGGCGAGCCCAGCGGGCCCATGGAGAACGGCACCACGTACATCGTCCGGCCGCGCATAGAACCATCGAACAGCGGCTGCAGCGTGGCGCGCATTTCGGCCGGGGCCATCCAGTTGTTCGTCGGGCCGGCATTTTCTTCCTTCTCGCAGCAGATGAAGGTGCGTCCCTCCACGCGCGCCACATCGCTCGGGTCGCTGCAGGCCAGGTAGCTGTTCGGGCGCTTGGCCTCATTCAGCTTGGTGAAGGTGCCCGCGGCCACCAGTTGCTGGCACAGGCGGTCGTATTCCTCGTCGCTGCCGTCGCACCAATGAATCTGTGCCGGCTTGCACAGGGCGGCCATGTCGGCTACCCAGGCGATCAGTTTGGCGTTCTTGACGTAGCCCGGGGCGTTGAGGTTGAGTCCCTGCATGGCGGGTGAGTTCATCGGCTAGCTTTCTTAAGTTGAAAATCGTCTTTTCAAAAGCCGGGCGCCTTTGAAAAAACGGCTTGTGCATCCGTGAGCGGCTGGAGGGGCGGGGAAGACGTGTGCAAAAAAAACCTGCCGGGGCAGCGGCGCCGGGAAATTGATTTTAGGGACCGCGCATGGGGTTACCACGCCGTTACGGGTGAAATCTATGCAAAACTTGCATTACGATATGCAAGAATATCCTGACATCGAGCCAAGCAAGGTGGTTCCCGGAAACCCGTGCGCACGGCATTGCGCAGCCAGCCGCCTCGGCGCTGGTCAGGGTGATGCGGTCGTGATCTGGCGGGGGATGCGCCACACGGGGCGCGGATAGATCAAATCGGGAGCGGCCGAGCAAGAGCTGGCGCGGGAATCGGCCCGTTCAGGCCATGCTGACGGCGATGAAGGCGAGCAGGAACATCAACACGCCGCCGACGATCGGCAGCACGAACGGAATCAGCGGAACGACGTCTTCGATCGGATCGTGCTCGGGCGCGGTGGTGTCGTGGCTGACGGGCGTGCTGGGGTTGGACATGGTGCTCTCGGCTCTCGTGGATGGTTTCATTTTACCTTGACACGCGCATCGCGGCGCAAACCGCCCGCCGTAGTCATTTCTGCTCCTGCGCCGACAGCCCCGCGGCGTGCAGCGCGGCCAGCACGTCGGCGATGTGCTCGCGCCCGCGGGTTTGCAGCACCAGTTCGATCTCGACGCTTTGCGCCGACAGCGTCGTGAAGGCGCGCTGGTGGTGCACTTCCTCGATATTCGCGCCGGCGTTCGCGACCACGCTGGTAATGCTCGCCAGCACCCCCGGGATGTCGCGCGCGCTCACGCGGATGCGCGCAAGCCGCCCGGCGCGCGCCATGCCGCGCTCGATGATCGCGGCCAGCAGCAGCGGATCGATATTGCCGCCGCACAGCACGAGACCGACGCGCTTGTCGCGAAAGCGCTCGGGATGCTTGATCAGCGCGGCCAGGCCGACCGCGCCGGCGCCTTCCACCACGGTCTTCTCGATCTCGAGCAGCATCAGCACGGCCTGCTCGATGTCGCCCTCGTCCACCAGCAGCAGATCGTCCACGCGCTGCGCGATGATGGCCTGGGTGATCCGCCCCGGCGCGCCCACCGCGATGCCCTCGGCGATCGTGCTGTTGCCCTGCGGGTAATGGCTGCCCTTGATGGCATTCACCATGGCCGGAAAGCGCGCCGTCTGAACGCCGAAGACCTCGATGTCGGGCCGCAGCGCCTTCGCGGCCGTAGCCATGCCCGCGATCAGGCCGCCTCCCCCGACCGCCACGATCAGCGCATCGAGATCGGGGACGGCCTGCAGCATCTCCAGCCCCACCGTGCCCTGTCCCGCCACGATGGCTTCGTCGTCGTACGGGTGCACGAATGTCAGGCCCTGCTCGCTAGACAGTGCCGCCGCGTGCGTGCTGGCCTCTTCCAGCGTGTCGCCGTGCAGCACCACCTCGGCGCCAAAGCCGCGCGTGCGCGCCACCTTGACCCCGGGCGTGAAGCGCGGCATCACGATCACGGCGCGCAGGCCGAGGCGCTGCGCGTGGTAGGCGACGCCCTGCGCGTGGTTGCCGGCACTCATGGCGACCACGCCGTGCCGGCGCTCCTGGTCCGACAGCTGCGCGAGCTTGTTGCAGGCGCCGCGTTCCTTGAAAGAGGACGTGAACTGCAGGTTCTCGAACTTCAGGAATACCTGCGCACCGGAAATCTGCGACAGTGTCTTGGATTCCACGCAGGGGGTCTGCAGCACCTGCCCTTGCAGGCGCGCGGCGGCCTGCCGAATGTCGTTGAGTTCAATCATTTCCGCGGTCTCGGGTAAAGGTACGCCATCATGCCAATGTTTTCGGCAGGAGTGTCTTCCAAAGCCTGCCAGACTGCGTTATCGTGAGACAACGCGTGTTGTTTCTGGAGGCCGTCCATGACCAAGCGTTCGGTTGATTTGAAGGATTCGATGCTCATTCCGTCCCCGGGCCTCAAAGACGCGCCCGTGCTGGACCTCATGTGCTCGCACTTCGTCTTGACGCTGGCCGCCAGGCAGGGGCCCAAGTTCAATGTGCGGCGTGACCTGAACGGCCTGCTGTCGCTCTCGGGGCGGCATCTGGTGTGGCCCGTGCACGTGTTCAAGCGGCTGCGCGAGTTTCTGGCCCGGCGCTGCAAGGACAACGAGTTCTGGCGCGGCCACGAGGCGCTGGGCCATGTGGAGTTTCTGGAGCGGCACGCCGTCTGGCGCGGCCCGTACGAAGAGGGCACGCTGTTCTTCTATCTGGACGAATACGCGAAGGACCAGCCCAAGGACCTGCTCTCGGTGCTGGCCGTGACCGGCGACTGGCTCACGCATGTGCTCAAGAAACAAAGCACGCTGGTCGAGAAGAACATCGACGCGCTCTCCAATCTCCTGCAGCTGAACCGGGCCGAGCGTGCGCTCTTGCTGTACGGCACGCTGGCGCGCTATCAGCGCGACCTGCGCAGCCTGTTGGTCGAGTTCAAGGTCAACAACGCGCCCGAGGCGTATGCGGCGATCGCCGATATCGCCGGCGTAAACGCCTCCGAGGTCGGCGAGGCGCTGCGCGCGGGCTCGCGGCTCGAGCGCATCGGCCTGGTGGAGAACCTGATCTCCGAGCACAACATCACCGACCTGGCCGACCTGATGAAGGTCAGCGAGAAGCTGCCGCCCGTGCTGATGCGCGAGTACCGCGACCAGAACGAATTGATGGCCGTGTTCACCCGGCCCGCCGCGAAATCCGCGCTCTGCCTGAACGACTTCTCTTTCGCGCAGGAAGACGCGCAGGTGCTGTGCGCGCTGCTGCGCAACGCGGTCGAGCGCAAGGAGCCCGGCGTCAACGTGCTCCTGTACGGGCCGCCCGGCACCGGCAAGACCGAACTGGCCAAGGTGGTGGCGCAGGCGGCCGGCCTGGATCTGTTCGAGGTCGAGTACGCGGACCGCGACGGCAATTCGCTCTCGGGGCGCGACCGGTACCGCTCGCTGCAGATCGCCCAGGTATTTTTGAAAGGCAGTCAGCAGGTGGCATTGCTGTTCGACGAGGTGGAAGACGTGTTTCCATCCGTCAGCGCGGACGCCGCCAGCCTGATGGCGCGGCAGGAACAGCAGGCCATGGTGGTGCCTGTGGGCCATAGCGTGAACGGCAAGGCCTGGGTGAACCAGATCCTCGAATCCAACGCCGTGCCCACGATCTGGGTCACGAACCGCATCGAGCAGATCGATCCGGCGTTCCGGCGCCGCTTTGCCTACCATCTGGAGCTCACCTCGCCGCCGCCCGGAGCGCGCGAGCAACTGGTGCGCAAGACGCTGGACGGCGTGCAGGTGAGCGACGCCTTCGTCGCCAAGCTGACCGAGCGCAAGGGCCTGACGCCCGCGCAAATCCGCACGGCGGTGCGCTTTGCCGGACTCGCGAGCAGCCAGTCGCAGGGGCTCGAACCCCTGATCGAGCGCCAGCTGCGCAATGCCGACGCCGCGCTGGGCAACAAGCCGGAGGCGGCGCCGGGGCGCGGCGCCGTCACCACCTACGACCTGGCCATGCTGAACATCGAGTCGCGCTTCGAGATAGCACGCATCGTGCAGGCGCTGCGCGCGCGCGGCCACGGCACGCTGTGCTTTTACGGTGCGCCCGGCACCGGCAAGACGGCGCTGGGCGAGCACATCGCCAAGGCGCTGGACAAACCGCTGATCATCAAGCAGGCGAGCGACCTGATGAGCAAGTACGTGGGCGAGACCGAGCAGAACATGGCCGCGATGTTCAAGGAGGCCGAGGCCGAGAAGGCCGTGCTGCTGCTTGACGAGGTGGACAGCTTTTTGCAGGACCGGCGCGGCGCCCAGCGCACCTACGAGGTGACCGAGGTGAACCAGATGCTGCAGGGCATGGAGCTGTACCGCGGCATCTTCATCTGCACCACCAATCTGCTGGACCGCATCGACCAGGCGGCGCTGCGCCGCTTCACCTTCAAGATCAGGTTCAATCCGCTGACCCGGGCGCAGCGCGAAACCATGTTCATCGTCGAGGCGCTGGCCGGCGACGCCTCGCTCTTGACTGCCGCGCTGCGCGCGCGCCTGGCGGCGCTGGAGCAGTTGTGCCCGGGCGATTTCGCGGCCGTGAAGCGCCAGACCGACATTCTCGCGGCCGAGTTCGGCGCCGAAGAATTCATGGAGCAACTGGAGGCCGAGCACCGCATCAAGCCCGAGGTGCGCGACGCGCGCGCCATCGGGTTCCTGCAGTAGCAGCGGGTCATTGCATGGCCCGCAGCACGTCGCTGCCGTATTTCTCCAGCTTCGCGCTGCCGATGCCGGCAATTCCCTGCAAGTCGCCGAGCGTGGCCGGCGCGCGCTCGGCGATCGCCGCCAGCGTCGCGTCATGGAAGATCACATAGGCCGGCAGGTTGTGCGCCTTCGCCACCTCGGCGCGCCAGCTTTTCAGCGCGGCAAAGCGGGCCTGGGCTTCGGCGCCGAGGGCCGCGGCGGCCGGTGCCACCACCGTACTTCCGTCACCGCGCCTGCGCCGGGTGCGCGCGCCCGAGGCGAGCGATTCGCGCAGCCGCACCGGCACTTCGCCGCGCAGCACGGCGCGCGAGCCATCCGTCAGTTGCAGCGTGTTGAACTTCTGGGTATCCACCGCGACCGCGCCGGTCGCGATCAACTGGCGCAGCACGCCGCGCAATTGCGCCTCGCTGAACGCCGCGCCGAGGCCGAAGGTGCTGACGCGCTCGTGGCCGAACTGCCGCATCTTGTCGGTCGCCTTGCCGCGCAGGATGTCGATGATGTGTCCCGCGCCGAAGCCCAGGCCGCTCTGCTGCTGCACGCGGTACACGGTGGAGAGCAGTTTGCGCGCGGCATCGGTGCCGTCCCATACCGCGGGCGGGTGCATGCAGTTGTCGCAGCGGCCGCACCAGGGCGTGCCGTCGCGAAATCCGTAGCCGCGCGGATTCTCTGCATGATTTTGGTCGCTGGCCCTTGTGGGTTCTTTCGCTGTCGCTATAAAATTAGTAGTATCACCCGCGATTGTGGGCGGCCAGGCCTCGCCGAAATACGCGAGCAGCCGCGCGCGCCGGCAGTCGGTCGCCTCGGCCAGCGCGAGCAGCGCGTCGAGCTTGGCACGCAGCATCTGCTTGTGCTCTTCGCCGGCCGGGCTCTCGTCGATCATGCGGCGCTGGTTCACCACGTCCTGCAGGCCGTACGCCATCCACGCGTCGGCGGCGGCGCCATCGCGGCCCGCCCGGCCGGTCTCCTGGTAGTAGCCCTCGATGTTCTTCGGCATGTCCAGGTGCGCGACGAAGCGCACGTCGGGCTTGTCGATGCCCATGCCGAACGCGATGGTCGCGACCATCACCAGGCCGTCCTCGCGCAGAAAGCGGTCCTGGTGCTGCTGGCGCAGGCGCGCGTCGAGCCCCGCGTGGTACGGCAGCGCGGCGACGCCGGCCGCGGACAGCGCCTCGGCCACCTCCTCCACGCGCCGGCGCGACTGGCAATAGACGATGCCGGCCGCCCCGGCGTGCTCACGCCGAATGAACTGCAGCAGTTGCGCGAGCGGTTCGCGTTTTTCCACCACCTGGTAACGGATGTTCGGCCGGTCGAAGCTGCTTACAAACAGGCGCGCGTCCTGCAGCTTGAGGCGCAGGGTGATATCGGCGCGCGTCGTGGCGTCCGCGGTGGCGGTCAGCGCGATGCGCGGCACATCCGGATAGCGCTCGTGCAGCACGGTAAGCGCGCGGTACTCGGGCCGGAAGTCGTGGCCCCATTGGCTCACGCAATGTGCCTCGTCGATTGCGAACAGCGACAGCTTGCCGCGCGCGTGCAGCGCATCGAGTTGCGCCAGGAAGCGCGGCGTCGTGACGCGCTCGGGCGCGGCGTACAGCAGCGTGAGCGTCCCGTCCGCCAGGCGCCGCTCGACCTGCGCCGCCTCGCCTGCGTCCAGCGTCGAATTCAGGAACGCCGCCTCCACGCCCGCCTCGCGCAGCGCGCCGACCTGGTCGTGCATCAGCGCGATCAGCGGCGAGACCACGACCGAGATGCCGTGCCCCTGCTGCTGACGCGCAATCGCGGGAATCTGGTAGCACAGGCTCTTGCCGCCGCCCGTGGGCATCAGCACCAGCGCGTCGCCGCCGCCCGCCACGTGTTCGACGATCGAGGCTTGCGGGCCGCGGAACGCCGCGTAGCCAAATACCTCGCGCAGGATGGCGCTGTGGGGGGAA
>DATNBD010000210.1:0-9556 GCA_035572155.1 Rhodoferax sp. | reverse complement strand
CGGCGTGCCGGGGCTGGTAGGGCTGATGGCATTCGCTGCGCCGCGTGCTTCACTCTCAAAATCTCGACCGTGCGCGCATCATGCAGCACACGGTAAAACGCAATGTAGTTTTCATGCAGGACCAGCTCGCGCACGTAGTCGGGCAGGCCCGGCCGCCCGGTGCGGCCAAGCTCTGGATGCTGCGCGAACGGTTTCGTCTTGTCGCGCAACTCCCGCCCGAAGGTCTTGGCCCTGGTCGGGTTGTCCCGGCCGATGTAGTGCACGATGGCGCGCAGGTCCTGGGCAGCCATGGGACGCCACACGACGCGAAAAGGAGTCTTGGGTGGCGGCACTGGTCAGTCGGCAGGCTTGCTCAGCGCGGCAATCTCGGCGTCCATACCGACCATGACGTCAGCGTCTGACATGCTTGGCCGAGGGTCGTCGATTGAATCCTGAATCTCGGCGGCCAACCACTTCGCATAGGCTGCGGCCTGGTGTGCTTCGCGCATAACCTGCGCCCTGGCGTCCTCGCGACTGTTGACCACCTTTTCGGCGGGGTTCCAGTCGCGCGCGTCAAACTGCCCCACCGTGATGCCCAAGTCGCGCAAGAGGGACAGGGCTGCCATCGGGTTACCAAAGCGGCGCGGCTCGCTACTGCGTGCCTTGGCCAACACCGCCTCGGCGCCGCTGCTCGTGCCGATCTGGACGAGGAAGGCCCCGCCCTGCCCTTTCAGGGTCACACCGGAGACGCCGCCGGTACGGCTGGCGACACGTAGCTGCTCAAGGGTCATGCTTTGCATGGTTTTCCTTATGCGTTGAAAATTAGATTTTATTGTGCATAAAAATTAGAATTTCTGCTAGCTACCGATTTCAACCCCCAAAACACGAAACACGCCATCTTGAATGTCGCAAATGATTCGATGGTCGCCGACCCGGTAACGCCAGAACGCGCCAAGCGTGGGGCCTGTCAATGCCTTGCCGGTGCTGCGGAGGTTTTCCTGTCCGGCAATGCGCTCGTCCAGAAAATCGACGATGCGGCGCGCCGTCTGCCTGTCGAGGTTGCGAAGCTGCTTTGTGGCCGTCTCGGTGTAGTCAATCGTCCAGGCCAAGGTCTTGTCTCACCTGTTCGGCGGTATAGACCTGTTCTTCGCCCTTGACGGATCGCCCTTACTTGATGCAGACCGAGCGCACCTGCTTGAGGTCGGTCAGCCCCAGCATGATCTTTTCCATGCCGTCCATCTTGAGGGTGCGCATGCCGGCCTCGACGGCGGCGGCGAAGATTTCGGCCACGCGGGCACGCTCCTGCACCAGCCGCTTCAAGGTGTCGTCGGCGACCAGCAGTTCGTGCAGGCCGACGCGGCCCTTGTAGCCGCTCTTGTTGCATTTGTCGCAGCCGACGGCGCGGTAGAAGCTGAGCTTGCCGCCCTGGCCGTACTCGTCCGTCCAGGCCTCCAGCAGTTTTTGCGCCTCACCGCCGGCATCCAGCTTCCACGCCGCGGTATGGCGCAGTTCGTCGGCGTATTCCCTGATGAAATCCTTCATTTCCGCGGCGCTGGGCTCGTAGGCCTGCTTGCAGTCGCACAGCTTGCGCGCGAGGCGCTGCGCCAGGATGCCCAGCAACGCATCGGAGAAGTTGAACGGGTCCATGCCCATGTCGAGCAGGCGCGTGATGGACTCTGGCGCGGAGTTGGTGTGCAGCGTGGAAAACACCAGATGCCCGGTGAGCGAGGCTTCCACGCCCATGGACACCGTCTCTTTGTCGCGCGACTCACCCACCATGATGATGTCCGGGTCGGCGCGCAGGAAGGCGCGCATCACGAGCGCGAAGTCGATGCCGGCCTTCTTGTTGATCTGCACCTGGCGCAGGCCCTTTTGCGTGATTTCCACCGGGTCCTCGGCGGTCCAGATCTTGGTCTCGGGCGTGTTCAGATGCTTGAGGACGGAGTGCAGCGTGGTGGTCTTGCCCGAGCCAGTGGGCCCGCACACGTAGAACAGTCCGTAGGGTTTCTCGATGGTCTTGATGAGGCGCGCCTTGTTGTGGGCGGTGAGGCCCAGCTTGTCCAGCGGAATCGGCTCGCCGCCGGTCAGGATCCGCATGACCACGTCTTCGACGCCACCGGCCGAGGGGATGGTGGCGACGCGCAGCTCGATGTCGAGCGGGCCGTATTTCTTGAACTTGATCTTGCCGTCCTGGGGCTTCCTGCGCTCGGAAATGTCGAGGTCGCACATGATCTTCAGGCGCGTGACCATGGCCTGGCGGAAATGCGCCGGCACCTCGATGTAGGGCGCCAGGATGCCGTCCACGCGAAACCGGATGCCGGTCTTGGCCTTGCCCGGCATGGGCTCGATATGGATGTCGGAGACCTTCTGGTTGTAGGCGTCGATGATCACCTTGTTGACGAACTTGACGAGTTCGTTGTCGGCGGCGGCGGACTCCAGCGAGTCTTCGCTGCCGTCGTCGTCCATCGGCGCGGTGAGGTCGGCCAGCAACTGGTCGATCGAGCCGCCTTCGTCGCTGGCCGTGCCGAACAACTGGGACAGGGTTTCGTCGAATTCGCTCTGGGTCGTGACGCGCCAGGCGAACTTGCGCGTGCGCGCGAACACCTGCGGCACCACGCGCGAGCCGCGCACGGCCTCGGGGTCCAGGCACATCACGACCAGGCCGTCGGGTGATTCTTCCAGCGGAATCCAGCCCTGCTGCTCCAGGAACTCGCGCTTGAGCGAGCCGTGCAGCATTTCGGAGCGGATGCGCCCGGGGCTCAGTGGCTCGTAGGGCACGCCGAAGAACCGGGCCAGCGAGGCGCCGATCTGCGCCGGCGGGATCTGGTGCTCAGCCACCAGCAGGTGTTCCACCGGGCGACCCTGCTCGCGCGCCTGGTGCAGGCACTGCGCCAGCTCGGCGGCACTCAGCACGCCGTCGTCCACCAGGCCGTCGTAGGGCGCGGCCCGGCTGGCGCGGAGCACCTGCGGCGCTGGCGGCTGCCGGCGTTGCCGGATCGCGGTGGCCAGCGTCTTGCACAGTTGCCGGGCGCCGTCGAGCTCGGGCGGGCCAAACGGCTCGCCGCTGTGATTGTTGATGAGCTGCAGCACACCGTACAGCACACCACTGTCCAAAATGGGCGCCACCAGCATCTGCTTGGTGCGGTAGCCCGAGCGTTTGTCCACTTCCTTGAGAAAACTCAGTTGCGGGTCGATGCGCTTGAGCGCGGCGTCGTCGTACACGTCGGCAATGTTCAGCCGCTGCTGGCTCAGCGCGACATAGCCGGCAATGCTTTGCGCGCTGATCGGCAGCTTGAGCGCGCCGGTGGTGTTCAGCCCGGTCTTGAAGCGCGACACGATCGCGCTGCGATCGTCGTTCACGGCATACAGGGTGAGCCGGTCGGCATTGAACAGCTTGCAGATGTCATCGCTGACCTCGAGCATGATCTGGTCCAGGTTCTCGGTCGCGTGGATGCGCGTGGTGACCTGCTGCAACTGACGGAAAAACAGCACCTCGAAGGTGACGCCGCGCTTGTCCGGGGACAGGCGCTGCGAGTCGAAAAAAGCCTTCTCGGGGTCCGGGTCGGCGGCCGGCGGCAACACAGCGCTCATAGGTCGAACTCCTGGCCGGCGGCCAGCCAGCGGATGTCATGGCCCTGCGCCAGATGGCGCGGCGGCGTCTGGTCGAACTGGCGCACCTGGGCCATGATCAACTCGGTTTCGGTGGGCTTGGTGTGGGTGATGTAGATCGGGTAGCGCCGGCCGTCGGCGATGCCGTCGAGCTCTTGTGCCAGCACTTGCGGCGACAGGTGCAGGCTGCGCAGCGCCATGTCTTTTTCGCGGTTGCTGAAGGCGGTCTCGATCACCAGCATGGCCACGTCGAGCTGGTTCAACCGCCGCCAGAACGCCGGATTGCGCTCGGTATCGCCGGAAAACACCCAGGCACCCCGGTTTCCGGTTACGGCGTAGCCCACGGCCGGCACGGTGTGCACCGCGGGCAGCGGCTCGATCTGCTTGCCCTGCAGTTGCAAGGTTTGACCGACGGACAGCGCATGAAAGCTGATGCGCGGCGCCTGCAGCGAGGGGATGCGCGAGAAGTCGGGCCAGATGGTGTCGTTGAACACATGGCGGCGCAGCGCAGCGATGGTGCCCTCCAGCGCATGGATTTGCAGCGGCGCGCTGCACCGCGAGGCGACCGCGTCCACCATCAGCGGCAGCGCTGCGATGTGGTCCAGGTGCGAATGCGTCAGGAACACATGCTCGACGGCGCACATCTCGTCCAGCGTCAGGTCGCCCACGCCGGTACCGGCATCGATCAGCACGTCGTGGTCGATGAGAAACGATGTGGTTCGGCAGTCCCGGGCGATGGCCCCGGAGCAGCCCAATACGCGCACTTTCATGCAAATCCTGCTGGCGATGGACGGGTTTGAACAGTGAAATGATTGCCGGCTCTGCCCGCTGGATGGACCGGATGCCTGCAACCGGTACAAGACTACTCGCTGCGCCCGAGCCAGGTAAAGGTATTTGTTGGCATTTATGCACTGCAAATGGTGTCAATGCGTCTCGCCGGCACCCAAAGGCAGAAATTCCAGCCATTGGCGGGATTTTGCGGCGCCGCGCGGCCAAAAATGGCGTCGTGCGCTGCGGGGCGGATCAGGCCTGCATGAATTGCATGCGGCTGCCGGCAAGCTCCAGCAGGTCGCCGTTTTTCAGCGTCACGGGTTCGCCGCCGACCGGAATGCCGTTCAAGGTGGGCGCGGTGGCGCCTTCGACATGGGCCACGACGAAACCCAGCGGACGCCGCGTGATCGCAGCCACCGCGACGCCGGGCTTGCCGATGGTGGTGACGACCTTGACCAGTTGCACCTCGCGCCCCGCCGCCGCGCCGGACAGCACCTTGATACTGGCGCCCGGGCGGGCCACCGCGTCGGCCGACGCCTCCGCGAGGGGTGCCGGCGCCGAGGCCCCGGTGCTCTCGGTCACGAACTTGATCTTGTACTTGCCGACTTCAATCGTGTCGTGGTTTTGCAACAGCTGCTTCTTGATCGACTTGCCATTCACGTAGGTGCCGTTGGTGCTGTTCAGATCCTCGAGGTAAACCTCGCCGCCCGTCATCTGCAGCGCGCCATGCTCGCCGCTGACCGCCAGGTTGTCGATCACGATGTCGTTGTAGGGCCGCCGGCCCAGTGTCGTGCGGTCCTTGGTGAGCTGAAATTCCTTGATGACGACACCGTCGATCGACACGATCAATTTCGGCATGGTCGGCTCCTGTCTCTTTGATGGCTATGGGTCTGCCGGGGTGAATGGCTATTTTCCCAGTATTCTGGAAATCAAGCTCCGTTTCGTGAGATTGTCGCTGCGCTGGACCAGCAGCACCGAAATATTATCGCGTCCTCCGTTCGCATTGGCGCTCTCGATCAATTGGGTCGCCATGTCCGGCAGCGCCGCGTCCGAGCGCAGGATGGCCGCAATGGCGTCGTCGTCCATCATGTCCGACAGGCCGTCCGAACACAAGAGGAAAAGGTCGCCGGGCACGATGCGGTGCTCGTTCACCTCGAGCAGGACCGCGTCTTCGACCCCGAGCGCGCGCGTGATGAGGTTTTTGTGCGGCGAGGTGGCGGCTTCGTCCAGGGTGATCAGGCCGGCGTCGAGCTGCTCCTGCAACAGCGAGTGATCGCTCGTGATGCGGCTTAACTCTCCGCCCCGCAGGCGATAGCAGCGCGAGTCGCCGATATGTCCGAGCATGAGCCGGTCTTGCTGGAACACGGCCAGCACCAGCGTGGTCCCCATGCCGGCGTATTGCGGATTCGCGTTGGCGGCGTTGAAGATGGCGCGATTCGCGTTGTCGGAGCAAATATCCATGGCGCGGCGCACATCGCGTGCGCTGGCCTGGTCGCCCGCCTCGTTCAGCCAGCGCCCCAGTTCGGAGCGGATGAAGGTGGTTGCCATCGCGCTGGCAACCTCGCCCGCGTTGTAGCCGCCCATGCCGTCGGCCAGCACGGCCAGCCCCGACGAGGCGTCGAAGGTGACGGAATCCTCGTTGTTGTCGCGAACGCGGCCCGGGTCGGTATGTGCGCAAAACTGGTAATTCAACGGACCGCCCCCGGTGCACTTGACGGGTCAAGTTCCTGTACTTTTGTTCACGAAACGCCTGTCACGGGACGTTACCAGAGGCGTGCGGGCCCGACAAGCGACTTCGCAGCGCCACCAGTACGGCTGTTGCAAATCGGTGCGGGCGGGCGGCGCCGGCAGCCCCTGCGCTTTCGGCCGCTGCGCCCGGCATTTACAGCCGCGCCTTGAGCAGCTTGCCCAGCTCCGAGAAATTGTGCGTCACGGTGAAGCCGCACTCCTGCATGATGGCGAGCTTGGCCTCGGCCGTGTCGGCCCCGCCCGAGATCAGCGCGCCGGCATGGCCCATGCGCTTGCCCGCGGGCGCGGTGACGCCTGCGATGAAACCGACCACCGGCTTTTTCATGTGGTCCTTGCACCAGCGCGCGGCGTCGGCCTCGTCCGGGCCGCCGATTTCGCCGATCATGATGACGGCGTCGGTGTCGGGATCGTCGTTGAAAGCCTTCATCACGTCGATGTGCTTGAGGCCATTGATCGGGTCGCCGCCGATGCCCACCGCGCTGGACTGGCCCAGGCCGATCTCGGTCAGCTGCGCCACGGCCTCATAGGTCAGCGTGCCGGAGCGGCTGACCACGCCGACGCGGCCCTTGCGGTGGATGTGGCCGGGCATGATGCCGATCTTGATTTCGTCGGGCGTGATGATGCCGGGGCAGTTCGGGCCCAGCAGCAGCGTCTTCTTGCCGCCGGCCGCTTCCTTGGCGCGCATCTTGTTGCGCACCTCGAGCATGTCGCGCACCGGGATGCCCTCGGTGATGCAGATCGCCATGTCCAGGTCGGCTTCCACGGCTTCCCAGATGGCGGCGGCCGCGCCGGGCGGGGGTACGTAGATCACCGACACGGTGGCGCCGGTCTGGTGCGCGGCCTCCTTCACCGAGCCGAAGATCGGGATGCCGAAGATGGCCTCGCCCGCCTTCTTCGGGTTCACGCCGGCGACGAAGCAGGCCTTGCCGTTCGCGTATTCCTGGCACTTGGCGGTGTGGAACTGGCCGGTCTTGCCGGTGATGCCCTGGGTGATGACGCGGGTGTCTTTGTTGATGTAGATCGACATGGTTGTTTCCTAATCCGTTGAGGACAGCGCGGGCCCGCGCGCTTACGCCTTCACGGCGGCGACGACTTTTTGCGCCGCTTCCGCCATGGTGTCGGCGCTGATAATGGGCAGGCCGGAAGCGGCCAGCATCGCCTTGCCCTGCTCTTCGTTCGTGCCTTTCATGCGCACCACCAGCGGCACACCGAGGTTGGTCGCCTTGCAGGCCGCGATCACGCCGGCGGCAATGGTGTCGCACTTCATGATGCCGCCGAAGATGTTCACCAGGATGGCTTTGACCTTGGGGTTCTTCAGCATGATCTTGAAAGCCTCGGTGACCTTCTCGGGGGTGGCGCCGCCGCCCACGTCGAGGAAATTCGCCGGCTCGGCGCCGAACAGCTTGATCGTGTCCATGGTCGCCATCGCGAGGCCGGCGCCATTCACGAGACAGCCGATGTTGCCGTCCAGGCTGATGTAGGCCAGGTCGAACTTGCTGGCCTCGATCTCGGCCGGATCTTCCTCGTCGAGGTCGCGATAGGCCACGATCTCGGGGTGCCGGAACAATGCGTTGGCGTCGAAGTTGAACTTGGCATCGAGCGCCTTGATGTTGCCGTTGCCTTCCAGGATCAGCGGGTTCACCTCGACCAGGCTGGCGTCGGTCTCCATGTAGCACTTGTAGAGCTTCTGGAAGACGTCCACCGCCTTCGCGGTCGAGCCGGCCGGCACGCCGATGCCGTTTGCCAGTTCGGTGGCCTGCGCGGCGGTGAGGCCCGCGGCCGGATCGACGAACACCTTGATGATTTTCTCGGGCGTGGCGTGCGCCACTTCCTCGATGTCCATGCCGCCCTCGGACGAGGCCATCATGGCCACGCGCTGGCTGGCGCGATCCGTCACGGCCGACACGTAGTATTCCTTCTTGATGTCGGCGCCGTCCTCGATCAGCAGGCGGCGCACCTTCTGGCCTTGCGGGCCGGTCTGGTGCGTGATCAGCTGCATGCCGAGGATTTCGCCGGCCAGCTTCTTGACTTCGTCGATGGAGCGCGCAAGCTTCACGCCGCCGCCCTTGCCGCGCCCGCCCGCGTGGATCTGGGCCTTCACCACCCACACCGGGCCACCCAGTTTCTGCGCGGCCTCGACCGCCTCCTGCACCGTGAACGCCGCGATGCCGCGCGGCGTCGGCACACCAAATTGACGCAAGATTTCCTTGCCCTGGTATTCGTGAATCTTCATGAGGTTTCTCGCAGGAATGGATGATCTGGTCCCGGGTCCGGCGACGCTGGCCCGGCAGCGCAGGACGGACGTGGAACAGCCATCAACTGTATCATGTTGCAACGCACCAAACCCGGCGCGCGCAAGCATAATGTGGAGCCGGCATCAACATTCCGGCAGGACTGCGACCATGTTCAAAATCTTCATCGACGGTGAGGCCGGCACTACCGGCCTGCAAATCCGCGAGCGGCTGCAGCAGATCCCGCAGATCGAGCTGCTCAGCATCGCGCCCGAATTGCGCAAGGACGTAGCCGCCAAGCGCGCGCTGATGGGCGCGGCAGACCTGGTGGTGCTGTGCCTGCATGACGGTGCTGCTATTGAGTCGGTAGCAATGATCGATGACCTGGCAAGGGCTACCGGCCTAAAAGGCCCAAAAATTATCGATGCCTCCACAGCGCACCGCACGGCGCCCGGCTGGGTCTTCGGCTTTCCGGAACTGGCCGTCGGGCAGCGCGACGCCGTGATCCACGCCGAGCGCGTGGCGAATCCCGGCTGCTATGCCACCGGCGCGATCGCGCTGATTCGCCCGCTGGTCGATGCGGGGCTGATCCCGGCCGACTTCCCGCTCACGCTGCCTTCCGTCAGCGGCTACTCGGGCGGCGGGCGCAGCATGATCGAGGCCCACGAGAGCGGCCAAGCGCCACTGTTCGAGTCCTACGCGCTGGACCTCAAGCACAAGCACCTGCCCGAGATCATGAAGTACACCGGCCTCACGCGCCGGCCGATCTTCGTGCCATCCGTGGGCAATTTCAAGCAGGGCATGCTGGTGCAACTGCCGCTGCACCTGGACTTGCTGCCGGGCCGTCCGAAACTGACCGATCTGCACGAGGCGCTGGTGCGCCATTACGCGGCGAGCGCCGGGCCGGCGAACGACGAGCGCTTTGTCACGGTCGAGCCGGTGGGCGAGGCAGCCCGGCTCGATGCGGTGGCGCTCAATGAGACGAACCGGATGGAGCTGCGCGTGTTTGGCAGCGAGGCGCTGCGCCAGGCCGTGCTGGTGGCGCGGCTCGACAACCTGGGCAAGGGCGCGAGCGGCGCCGCGGTGCAGAACCTCAAGCTGATGCTCGAAATATAGGAACACCCCCAGGCTTGCTCGCTTCGCGTAGCCTCCTCCCCCCTTGCAGGGGGCAACACCAGCGGCCCGGCAAAGCCGGTTCCGCGGTGTTCCACGAAAGG
>DATNBD010000209.1:0-13212 GCA_035572155.1 Rhodoferax sp. | reverse complement strand
GAGGCCGACTTCGCCGCGCTGCATGCGCACGGCTTCAGCGACGAGGATATCTGGGACATCGCCGCCATCACGGCGTTCTTCGGCCTGTCGAACCGCATCGCAAGCTTCTCCAGCATGATGCCCAACCCCGAGTTCTACCTGATGGGGCGGGTGCCCCGGCAAAAGTAGCCGCTACTGCCAGCCAAAGCGGCGCACGTAAAACGCCTTCATCCACTGCGTCAGCATCATGTAGGCCAGCACGATGGCGATCATGAACGGAAAATACAGCAGCGGCAGCGGCACCAGCTTGAAGGCGCCGGCCAGCGGGCCCATGGGCAAGAACACCCCCAGGGCCATGATGAACAGCGTCATGCCTGTGAGCGGCCAGGCGGCGCGGCTCTGGATGAAGGGCAGCTTGGGCGTGCGGATCATGTGCACGATCAGCGTCTGCGTGAGCAACCCCACGACGAACCAGCCGGACTGGAACAGGGCCTGATCCTGCACCGTGTTGGCCTTGAACACGTACCACATCAGACAGAACGTGACAACGTCGAAGATCGAGCTGATCGGGCCGAAAAACACCATAAAGCGGCCGATGTCCGCGGGATTCCACTTCAACGGCGCGCGCACGAGATCCTGGTCCACGTTGTCGAACGGAATCGCGATCTGCGAGATGTCGTACAACAGATTTTGCACCAGCAGCTGCAGCGGCAGCATCGGCAGGAACGGCAGGAAGGCGCTGGCAATCAGCACCGAGAACACGTTGCCGAAGTTGGAACTGGCCGTCATGCGGATGTACTTGAGCATGTTGCAGAAGGTCTTGCGCCCCTCGAGCACGCCTTCCTCCAGCACCATCAGGCTTTTCTCGAGCATGATGATGTCGGCCGCTTCTTTCGCAATATCCACTGCGCTGTCCACCGAGATGCCGATGTCGGCGGCGCGCAGCGCCGGCGCGTCGTTGATGCCGTCGCCCATGAAGCCGACCACGTGGCCGTTGGCGCGCAGCGCACGCACGATGCGCTCCTTGTTCAGCGGTGTGAGCTTGGCAAACACGTGGTAGCGCTCCACCAGCGCGGACAGTGCAGCTTCGTCCAGCGCGTCGAGTTGCTGGCCCAGGATCACGGATTCGAACGCCAGCCCCACTTCGCGGCAGATCTTGGCCGTGACCAGCTCGTTATCGCCCGTGAGCACCTTGACCGTGACGCCATGCTCGGCCAGCGCCTTGAGCGCAGGCGCAGTCGACTCCTTGGGCGGATCCAGAAAGGCGATGTAGCCGATCAGCGTCAGCTCCGCCTCGTCGCCGATGGCATACGCGGACTTGTTCGGTGGCACCTCCTTCATCGCGACCGCGACCACGCGCAGACCCTGTTCGTTCAGATCTGCCGTCACGCTGCGCACGCGCTCCAGCATGGCGGCATCGAGCGGCAGGTTCTCGCCGCCGGTTTGCACGCGCGTGCAAATCGCCATGATTTCCTCGACCGCTCCCTTGCAGATGAGCTCGTGGTGATGGCTCTTCTCGGACACCACGACCGACATGCGCCGGCGCTCGAAGTCGAACGGGATCTCGTCCACCTTCTGATAATCCTGCGCCAGCTTCAATTCGGCCTGCAGTCCCGCCCGATCGAGCACGGCGCGATCGAGCAGGTTCTTCAGGCCGGTCTGGTAGTAGCTGTTCAGATAGGCGTACTTGAGCACGTCGTCCGAGTCCTGGCCGAACACATCGGTGTGGCGCTCCAGGAAAATCTTGTCCTGCGTGAGCGTGCCGGTCTTGTCGGTGCACAGCACGTTCATCGCGCCGAAGTTCTGGATCGCATCCAGCCTTTTCACAATCACCTTCTTGCGCGACAGGATCACCGCGCCCTTGGCCAGGGTCGAGGTCACGATCATCGGCAGCATCTCGGGCGTGAGCCCCACGGCCACGGACAGCGCGAACAGGAACGCCTGGGTCCAATCGTCCTTGGTGAAGCCATTGATCAGCAGCACGACGGGCACCATCACGAGCGCAAACCGGATCAGCAGCCAGCTCACGCTGTTCACGCCGGCCTCGAACGATGTGGGGGTACGGTCGGTCGCCGTCACGCGCGTGGCCAACACGCCGAAATAGGTGCGGTTGCCGGTGGTGACGACCACGGCCGTGGCGGAACCCGACACGACGTTGGTCCCCATGAACAGGAGGTTGTTCATCTCCAGTGGATTGGGCGAAGCGGCGCCGCGATGCTCGGGAAACTTCTCCACCGGCAGGGATTCTCCCGTCATGGCAGCCTGGCTGACGAACAGGTCCTTGGCCTGCAGCACGCGGCAGTCCGCCGGGATCATGTCGCCGGCCGACAGCACCACCAACTCACCCGGCACGAGGGCCTTGATCGGCACCTCGATCCGGCTCGGTGCGCGCGCGGGCAACTGCAGGTCGAAATAACGCTGCGCCACTTCGACCACATCGGTGGCCAGGTTGCGCCGAATCACCGTGGCGGTATTGCTCACCATCTCCTTGAGGCGTTCCGCCGCGCGGCTGGAACGCCCCTCTTGCACGAAACGAATCAGGGTGGAGAGCACGACCATGAGTCCGATCACGATGGCGCCCTTATCGTCGTCCGTGAAGTAGGAGACCCCGGCCAGCACCGTGAGCAGCAGGTTGAACGGATTTCTGTAGCAGTGCCAGAGATGCTGCCACCAGCGCAGCGGCTTCTCGTGTTCCACCTCGTTCGGCCCGACACGCTCGGCAATGACGTCGACCTCGGCGCTCGCCAGCCCCGCTTCGTGCGAGTGCAGCCGCGCCAGCAGGCCGGCCGCATCGTCGGCGGATGCCTGCATCAACTCGCGCGCCAGATCCTCGGGCACGCCACGCGTGACGCCGGGACCGGACAGGGAATCCAGGATCATCAGGCGCCGAAAGTGGCGCAGGGTGTGCCGGGTCTTCAGAAACGAAACAAAAAGGCTTCTGAGCAGGTTGTTCATGCCGTGGCTCCCGTCGCAGGGGATCGATGCGCCGCAACGAGGCGCAGATCAGGTCATTGGATTACAAATTCATGGCAACGGTGTGACGCTCAACTGACGATCTCGCGCAGCCAGTCCGGCAGCGGCTGCGCCTTCTGCTGCTTGAAATCGACCCAGCAGGTGGTGGCGCCGCCGGCGGCATGGATCACGCCGGGCATGTCGGTGCGCTCCATCGTGGCCCAGCTCTCGAACGTGGTGCGCGCCGGGTCGCTCACATACATCTTCAGCAGCACGTCACCCGGATACACCAGCTGCCGGTAGAAATTGCAGAACGCGTTCACGATCACGATGCCTTGGCCGGACGGGTCCGGCTCGCAGCCGAGCGAGCGGAACCAGTCGATGCGCGCCGTCTCCAGAAAGCGGAAGTAGCTCCCGTTGTTCAGGTGGCCCATCGCGTCCATGTCGCCCCAGCGGATCGGGATGTGCATCTCGTACACGAGTTTCTTGGCATGTGGTATTTCTATTTTCATGGTGACCTCGAAATGACGGAAAGCATACCCAGAATCAAATTGACGGGGTGCAGCCGCCCGGCCTCTAGTCGCCCGCCCGGCACTTTCAACTGCGGCGGAAGAAAAATTCAAGGGTTAATACTTATAGCAAACGATTGCGCAAACGTTTTCCTTCACTATCATTCGAACCTGAGCGGGTGCAGTCAGGTTCATGGCGAACGTTCAAGCCACAGAACGCAGCAGCCCGTTCCGGTTCCTGTCGCATCTACAATTTTTAGGAGACAAACGCATGAAACTCACTCGCCGTTCCCTGCAAAACGCCGCGGCCTTGACCGTGCTGGGGGCCCTGGTGGCAACGCCCGCTTTCGCGCAGGAAAAACCCAAGGTGGCGCTGGTCATGAAGTCGCTCGCCAATGAGTTCTTCCGCACCATGGAGGACGGCGCGAAGGCGTACCAGAAGGCCAACGCCTCCAAATTCACGCTGGTGGCCAGCGGCATCAAGGACGAAACCGACACCAGCGCGCAAATCCAGCTGGTCGAGCAAATGATCGTGCAGCATGCCAACGCGATCGTCATCGCACCGGCCGATTCGAAGGCGCTGGTGCCGGTGCTGAAGTCGGCGATCGACAAGGGCATCCTGGTCGTCAACATCGACAACCAGCTGGATGCGCAGGCGCTCGCCGACAAAGGCATCAAAATTCCCTTCGTCGGCCCCGACAATCGGGTTGGCGCGCGCCTGGTTGGCGACTACCTCGCCAAGCACCTCAAGGCCGGTGACAAGGTCGGCATCCTCGAAGGCGTCTCCAGCACCTTCAACGCCCAGCAGCGCACGCTGGGCTTTCAGGACGCCATGAAGGCAGGCGGAATGACGGTGGTGGGCGTGCAATCGGGTCAGTGGGAAATGGACAAGGCCAACACCGTCGCCGCCGCCATGCTGCGTGAGCATCCGGACATCAAGGCACTGCTGTGTGGCAATGACAACATGGCGCTGGGCGCCGTTGCGGCAATCAAGTCAGCCGGCAAAACGGGCCAGGTCGCAGTGGTCGGCTACGACGACATCAGCGCCGTCAAACCGCTGCTGGCCGACGGCCGCATGCTCGCCACCGCCGACCAGTTCGCATCCAAGCAGGCGGTGTTCGGCATCCAGACCGCGCTCAAGGCGTTGGCCGACAAGACCAAGCAGGCCGACATGCCCGCCATGGTGAAGACCGACGTGGTGCTGATAACCAAGTAAAGCCCCCATGCAGCCCGCGCCGCTCGACGCCATGACCGTCCACGCCCTTGGCAAGGACTATGCGGCGCCGGTGCTCGACGACGTGACGCTGTCGGTGCGCCGGGGCGAGGTGCTCGCGCTCGCCGGCGAGAATGGGGCGGGCAAGAGCACATTGGCAAAGATCATGTGCGGCCTGGTGGCGCCGACGCGCGGGAGCATGCAACTGGGCACCGCCGCCTATGCACCGGCCACGCGGCGTCAGGCCGAGGCCCAAGGGGTGCGCATGGTCATGCAGGAGTTGGGCCTGGTGCCCACGCTGACCGTCGCCGAGAACCTGCTGCTCGACCACCTGCCGCAGCGCGCCGGCTGGCTGCAGCGCGACCGTCTGCGCGCCGCGGCGCTGGCCCGGCTAAAGCGCATCGGGCTGGACGACATCGACCCGGACACGCCGGTCGCCCGCCTGGGCATCGGCTACCAGCAGATGGTGGAGATCGCCCGTGCACTGGTCGACGACACGCGGATGCTGATCCTCGATGAGCCTACCGCGATGCTGACCCCGCGCGAGGTCGACAAGCTGTTCACGCAGATCGAGCGCCTCGCCGCGCAAGGCGTGGCCATCGTCTATGTATCGCACCGCCTGGAGGAGTTGCAGCGCATTGCCGACCGGGTCGCGGTGCTGCGCGACGGCCGTCTCGTCGACCTGCGCGCCATGGCCGGCCTGACGGAACCGGAACTCGTGCAGCGCATGGTGGGCCGCCAGATCGCGCTCGATGCCGATCGGGCCGCGCGCCCCGCCGGCCCGGTCATGCTGACGGCGCGCCGCCTTTGCCGCGGGCGCGTCGTGCAGGACGTGACGCTGGATCTTCGCGCCGGCGAAATCATGGGTCTGGCCGGTCTGGTTGGGTCGGGCCGCACCGAGGTGCTGCGGCTGCTGTACGGTGCCGACCATGCCGACAGCGGCGAGCTTGAAATGCCTGGGCGACCCGGCAGCGCCCTGCCGCGCTCGCCGATGGCGGCGATGCGCGAAGGCATTGGCCTGGTCACCGAAGACCGCAAGGCACAGGGCCTGCTGATGGGGCAATCGATCCAGACCAACGCAACGCTCAGCGATCTGCGCGCCGTCTCTCACGCCGGCTGGCTGCAGTTTGCCAAGGCAAGGCGCATCACGCAGCGCCTCATCGAGGCGCTGCGCATCCGCTGCCGCGGGCCGGAGCAAGCGGTCAATGCCTTGAGCGGCGGCAACCAGCAAAAAGTGGTCTTCGCGCGCTGGCTGCACCGCGATTGTCGCGTGCTGCTGCTCGACGAGCCGACCCGCGGTGTTGACGTCGGCGCCCGCGCCGATCTCTATGCCGAACTCGAAAAAATGACGGCTGCCGGCAAAGCCGTGTTGATGGTGTCGAGCGATCTGCGCGAACTGATGGACGTGTGCGATCGCATCGGCGTCATGAGCGCGGGCCGCCTCGTGCAGACATTCAGCCGCGGCGCGTGGTCCCAGGAGGCTTTGCTGGCGGCCGCATTCAGCGGCTACGCCCGAACCACGGCCGCCATGCCGGCGAGCGGGGTGCCGTCATGACCTTGCCGGCCGCGGTGCGCCCGCGCCAATTCAACCTGGGCACCTACGTCGGGCTGATCATCGCGCTGGCGGTCATGATCGGGCTGTTCAGCAGTCTCAGCCACTATTTCTTCAGTCTCGACACCTTTCTCACCATCGCGAATGACATCCCGGCGCTGACGGTCATGGCGGTGGGCATGACGTTCGTGCTCATCACGGCCGATATCGACCTGTCGGTCGGCTCGGTGCTCGCCCTGAGCGCCGCACTCTCGGCCACGGCCGTGCTGCAATGGCATTGGCCGGTGCTGCCCGCCTCGCTGCTCGGACTGGCCGTGGGTCTGCTCAGCGGCCTGGTCACCGGTGGTGTCACCGTGGCATGGCGGTTGCCCTCGTTCATCGTGTCGCTGGGCATGCTGGAGATCGTGCGCGGCAGCGCCTACGCGGTCACCGACTCGCGCACGCAGTACATCGGCGACGCCATCGGCTGGCTCAGCGCGCCGCTGGCCGGCAGCGTTTCTCCGGCATTCGTCCTGGCGCTGGCCTCGGTCGTGATCGGCCAGCTGGTGCTCAGCCGCACCGTGTTCGGCCGCTACATGATCGGTGTCGGCACCAACGTGGAAGCGATGCGCCTGGCCGGCGTCGACCCGCGCCCGATCCGGATCGCCGTGTTCGCGATCCTCGGCGTGCTGTCCGGGCTCGCTGGACTGATGCAGAGTTCCCGCATGGAGGCGGCCGACCCGAATCTGGGTCTGGGGATCGAATTGCAGGTGATTGCCGCGGTGGTGATCGGTGGCACCAGCCTGATGGGTGGGCGAGGTTCGGTCGTCAACACTTTCTTCGGCGTACTGATCATCGCTGTGCTGGAAGCGGGCCTCGCGCAGTTGGGCGCCAGCGGGCCGACCAAGCGCATCGTCACTGGCTGCGTGATCGTGGTGGCCGTCATCATCGACACCGTGCGCCAGAACCGCGCGGGACGATGAAAGTGAACGGGCTCTGGCCATGACCACGATCAAGGACGTCGCCTTGCGCGCCGGGGTCTCCGTGTCCACGGTGTCGCACGTCGTCAACGGCACGCGCAAGATCAGCACGTCGACCCACGAACGAGTGGATGAGGCCATCCGGGAACTGGCCTACGTACCCAGCGCGGTGGCGCGCAGTCTCAAGAGCAACACCACCCGTACGCTGGGCATGCTGATCCCCAACAGTTCCAATCCGTATTTCGCCGAAATCGTGAGGATGGTGGAAGATCGCTGCTTCGGCGCGGGCTACACCCTGCTTCTTTGCAATACGGACGATGAACCGCAGCGCCAGGGGATTTACCTGAAGGTGCTGGCCGAGCGCCGCATTGACGGACTGATCGTCGTCTCCACCGGCGGCGACGAGTCCCTTCCCATGATGCTGGCCGGCCTGCGTATCCCCATCGTGCTGCTGGATCGCGAAATCTCCAACCAGGCTTGCGATCTGGTGGAAACCGCCCATATGCAGGGCGGCCTGCTGGCCACGCGCCACCTGGTATCACTGGGCCACCGCCGCATCGCCTGCATCGGAGGACCTGCCAGCCTGGCCCCCAGTGAGCAGCGCATCGCGGGCTGGCGCCTCGGACTTGCCGAGGCTGGTCTGAACGTCCATACCAACCTGCTGTGGCAGGGCGGCTTCACCAGCCAGGGCGGCTACGAAGCCATGCATGCGATGCTGCGCATCGAGCCCACGCCCACGGCCGTGTTCGTCTGTAACGACCTGATGGCCATCGGCGCATTGCGCGCCGCGCATGAAAACGGTATCCGCGTCCCTGACGCGCTGTCCGTCGTCGGCTTCGACGACATCGAACTGTCGGGCTTCACCAGCCCGCCCCTGACCACCGTGGCCCAGCCCAAACAGCGCATGGGCGCGCTCGCCGTGGACATGCTGCTCGAGCGCATCGAGGGCCGCCGCCACGATGCGCGCAAGGTAGTGCTCCAGCCCGAACTGCGCGTGCGTGGCTCGACCGGACGCCAGGCAGGGTTCATTGGACCTGTTCAACAGTTGAATCCGTGAAACCTCCCGTTTCTTCTGCCTCGCCCGATGCACCCCACGACAATGCCGGTGAACGCCCGCGCATCGTCGTGCTCGGCAGTCTCAACATGGATCTGGTGCTGCGTGTACCGCACGCGCCAGAGGCCGGCGAAACCCTCAATGGCCGCTCGATGGCCACCGTTCCAGGCGGCAAGGGTGGCAACCAGGCCGTCAGCTGCGCGCGCCAGGGTGCGGCCGTCAGTCTGCTCGGCCGCGTTGGCGCCGACGACTACGGTCGGGCCCTGCGCAATGCGCTGACGCAAGACGGCATCGACCACACCGGAGTCCAGACCGACGCGCAAGAACCCACCGGTGTGGCGCTGGTGATGGTCGATGACGCTGCGCAGAACCGCATCGTTTTCATCGCCGGCGCGAATGCCGGGGTCGAGGTCGATGCGTGCAATCCCGATCTGGCGCAACGGCTGCGCGGCGCTGCCTTCCTGGTGGCGCAATTCGAAACCCCCCTGGCTCAGGTCGTCGCGGCAGCGGTGCTGGCCCATCGCGTTGGCTGCAAGGTACTGCTCAACCCATCGCCGGCACAAGCATTGCCCGCAGCCCTCTGGCCCCTGCTCGATACCTTGGTCGTCAACGAAATCGAGGCCCGGCTGCTCAGCGGCCTGGCGGCCGATACGCCCACCCAGGCAGCGGCCGCGGCGCGCGCGCTGAGAGAACGCGGCGTGGCGCGCGTGGTCGTCACGCTGGGCGCCGATGGCGCGGTCGCCGCAGACGCCCTGGGCTGCTGTCACCATCCGGCACTGGCGGTGAAGGCCGTGGACACCACCGCGGCCGGCGACACTTTTCTCGGTGCGCTGGCCGTGACGCTGGCCAATGGCCAGGGCTTCGACGCGGCCGTGCGCCACGGCATCCGGGCGGCGGCGCTGTGCGTGACAAAGGTCGGCGCCCAGCCCTCCATTCCCGATCGCAGCGCCGTGCTGCAAAGTGCCCTGCCCCCCGATTGGATTTCGCTATGAAACGCACCGCCCTGTTGCACGCCGAGCTGTCACAGGTGATTGCCGCACTGGGGCATGGCGACATGCTCGTGATCGGTGATGCCGGCCTGCCGATCCCTGCCGGACCACGGCGTATCGATCTCGCGGTTACGGCGGGCGTGCCACGCCTGGCCGACGTGCTGACCGCGGTACTGTCTGAAATGCAGGTGGAGCGCGCCTATGTTGCCGGAGAAGCGATGGAAGCAGGCAGCCAGACGCTGCCCGAGTGGTGCCGCGGCCGCCTGCCAGTTACCGCGCAAACCGTGCCGCACGAGGAATTCAAGCGCATCAGCGCGCATGCGCGCGCCATCGTGCGCACCGGGGAATGCACGCCCTACGCCAACATCATCCTGTGCGCCGGCGTCACGTTTTGAGCGTCAACGAATATCGAATGCTATACAAATAGGAGCTAACTGTGTATACCCTATAGGGATTTAAAGCACATTTTCTTTGAAATCTAGGTGTCGGGGCCACTGTTCACGACTCACGCCGCAAACCCGTCATCCGCCGCAATCACGGCGCCATTCACGAAGTGGCTTTGCGCGCTGGCCAGCAGCACGATCATCGCGTCGAGGTCCTCCGGCTTGCCCACACGCTTGCGCGGCAGCATCTGCACCAGCTTTTGCCCCTGCTCGGTATGCCAGTGGTGGTGGTTGATTTCGGTGTCGATGTAGCCCGGGCAGATGGCGTTCACGTTGATGCCGAACTTGCCCCACTCCAGCGCCATCGCGCGCGTCATCTGCACCACGGCGGCCTTGCTCATGCAGTACACGCCAATCTGCGGCAGCACGCGCAGGCCCGCCATGCTCGCGATGTTGATGATGCGCCCGCCCGTGTAGGTGCCCGGCGCCGCGCCGCGCGCGCGCGCCAGCATGCGTTTGCCGACTTCCTGCGCTACGAAAAAAGCCCCCTTGACGTTGGCGTCGAAGATGAAGTCGAAGTCGGTCTCGGTCACGTCCTGGATACGCTGGGTGGTGCTGACGCCGGAGTTGTTCACCAGGATGTCGATCGACCCAACCTCGGTTTCGGCGCGCGCCACCGCCGCCTTGATCGAGTCCTGGTCCGTCACGTCGAGTTCCACGACATGGGCGTCGCCGCCCTCGCTCTCGATGCGCGCGCGCAGTTCCTTGAGCTTGTCCACGCGCCGGCTGGCCAGCACCACGGCGGCCCCCGCACGCGACAGGGTCCGCGCGAATTGCGCGCCCAAACCGCCGGAAGCCCCTGTCACAAAGGCCACGCGGCCCGAAAGATCAATGCTGTAAGCCATTTTGAGAGTCTCCACTAAGCCGAACCGGTCGCGCCATTGTGCCGATTCCCCGCATAAAATTGGTCGCAGACCCGAGAGCGCGGCACTGGCAGGGCTGGCAGCTGTATCTCATTATCAAACCAGAAGCACCCGAGAAACCTCATGACCAACGAAGAAATCCTGTCCCAGTTCGGGCCGCGCGAGGCCATGGAGTACGACGTGGTGGTGGTGGGCGGCGGCCCGGGCGGCTTGGCCACCGCGATCCGGCTCAAGCAGCTCGCTGCCGAAAAGGGCACGGACGTGTCGGTGGTGGTGCTGGAGAAAGGCTCGGAGCCGGGCGCGCACATCCTGTCGGGCGCCATCATGGACCCGATCGCGATGAACGAACTCTTTCCCAACTGGAAGGAACTGGGCTGCCCTTTGAATCAGCCAGTGACCGACGATGCGATGATTTTCCTGGGTGAAAAATCGTCGTACCGCACGCCGGCCCTGTTCCTGCCCCAATGCTTCCAGAATCACGGCAACTACGTGGTGAGCGTGGGCAACGTCACGCGCTGGATGGCGCAGCAGGCCGAGAGCCTGGGCGTGGAAATCTTCCCGGGCTTTGCCGGTGCCGAGCTGCTGTTCAACGAGGACGGCAGCGTCAAGGGCGTGGCCACGGGCAATCTGGGGATCGGCAAGGACGGCCAGCCGACCGAGAACTTCCAGCTCGGCATGGAGCTGCACGGCAAGTACACGATCTTTGCCGAAGGCTCGCGCGGCCACCTGGGCAAGCAGCTGATTGCACGTTACAAGCTCGACGCGGGCAAGGATCCGCAAGGCTACGCCATTGGCATCAAGGAACTGTGGGAAATCGACCCGGCCCGGCATCAGCCCGGTTTCGTGATGCACACGGCGGGCTGGCCGATGGACAACAGCACCTATGGCGGCGCCTTCCTGTACCACATGGAAGACAACAAGATCGCTTTGGGCTTCATCACGGGACTGGATTACGCCAACCCTTATCTGAGTCCCTACGAGGAATTCCAGCGCTGGAAGACCCACCCCAACATCCGCTGGTACCTGGAGGGTCAGGATCGGGGCCTCAAGCCCGCCAAACGGCTCGCCTACGGTGCGCGCGCCATCACGGCGGGCGGCCTGCTCTCGCTGCCCAAGACGGTGTTCCCGGGCGGCGCGCTGGTGGGCTGCGATGCCGGCTATCTGAACGTGAGCCGCATCAAGGGCAGCCATGCCGCCATCAAGACCGGCATGCTCGCGGCCGAGGCGGCTTACGCCGCGGTCACCGGCGGGCGCCAGCATGATGAACTCAGCGCTTATCCGAAGGCGTTCGAGAAGAGCTGGCTCCATGCCGAACTGGTCAAGTCGCGCAACTTCAAGGCCTGGTTCAAGAAGGGGTTGACCGTAGCCACGCTGATGAACGGCTTCGAGCAGTGGGCGCTGGGCGGCAATATTCCGTGGACGATCCACCGCAAACAGGCGGACCACCTGGCCCTCAAGCCGGCGGCGCAGTGCAAGCCCATCGACTACCCCAAGCCGGACGGCAAGATCACGTTCGACCGCCTGTCGAGCGTGTTCATCAGCAACACGAATCACGAGGAAAACCAGCCCTCGCACCTGACGTTGAAAGACGCGTCGGTGCCGGTCAACCTCAATTTCGCCAAATATGCCGGCCCGGAGGCGCGCTACTGCCCGGCCGGCGTCTACGAGTTCGTGAAGAACGAGGACAACAGCGAGCGATTGCAGATCAACGCGCAGAACTGCGTGCACTGCAAAACCTGCGACATCAAGGATCCGACGCAAAACATCGTGTGGCTCCCACCGGAAGGCGGCGGCGGACCGAACTACAGCGGCATGTAAAGCAGTGGCACCGGCTGCCCTACTGCGCCACGCCCAACCCTACTTGTTGAACAGCCGCACCGGCCCCGAGGGAAGGTAGAATCCCGCAGGTCAGGAGAGAGTTTCTTCATTGAAACCGCCGAAGGCTGAACGCTCAGGCAAAAGGACTGGCGCAAACGATTCTGTTGGAGAGAGGCCCAAACCGGTTGGGCCCACCGAAGGGGCAAGGTGCTCGCCAGACAGGAGTCTGCGGGGCTGAATCTCTCAGGTAAAGCGGACAACAGGGTTCCCGGTGTGAATGGTTCACACCGCATACCATGGAGCCCTCGCTTGTCCGCCGACCAAAATCTTCTTCGTACCCCGCTGCATGACCTGCACGTGGAATTCGGCGCCCGCATGGTGCCGTTCGCCGGCTATTCCATGCCCGTGCAGTACCCGAGCGGCCTGATGGCCGAGCACCTGCACACGCGCCAGGCGGCCGGGCTGTTCGACGTCTCGCACATGGGCCAGCTGCGCTTGGTCGGGCCGGACGCGGCGGCCGCGTTTGAAACCCTGATGCCGGTGGACGTGATCGACCTGCCCGTGGGCAAGCAGCGCTATGGCCTGCTGCTCAATGACGAGGGCGGCATCATGGACGACCTGATGTTCTTCAACCGCGGCAACGATCTTTTTGTGATCGTCAATGGCGCCTGCAAGGTGGCCGACATGGCGCACATCCAGGCCTGCATCGGCGCGCGCTGCCAGGTGATTCCGATGCCTGAGATGGCGCTGCTGGCGCTGCAGGGCCCGCAGGCCGTCACGGCCCTCTCAAAGCTCGCCCCCGGCGTGGAAAAGCTGGTGTTCATGACCGGTGGCCGCTTCAATATCGCGGGCTGCGACTGCTTCCTGACCCGCAGCGGCTA
>DATNBD010000208.1:0-12508 GCA_035572155.1 Rhodoferax sp. | reverse complement strand
TGGCGTGCGCGACACGCCTGCCGGGCAGGCCTATTACGACGCCATGCTGGCCAAGTACGCGCGCTGGGGCGTGGATTTCCTCAAGGTCGACTGCATCGCCGACCACCCCTACAAGATCAGCGAGATCCGGCAGATTGCCAGCGCAATCCGCAAGACCGGTCGGCCGATCGTGCTGAGCCTGTCGCCTGGCCCGACGCAGTTGTCGCACGCCGCGGAGATTCGCCAGTACGGTCAGATGTGGCGGATTACCAACGATATCTGGGACGGCTGGTCGTTCGTGCACGAGCACCCCGCCGATACTTTTCCGTCGGGCATCAGCAACCTTTTCGAGCGCCTGCCGTTATGGGTGGGTCAGGCTCGTGACGGCCATTGGCCGGATGCCGACATGTTGCCTATCGGCACGCTTGCACCCCATCCCGGCTTCGGCCCGGCGCGCGCTTCGCGCCTGACCATGGACGAGCAGCGTACCCTGCTGACCTTGCAAGCCATCGCGCGCTCGCCGCTTATCCTCGGCGCCAACCTGACCCGATTGGACGACGCCACGCGTGCACTGATCACCAACAAGGACGTGATCGCCGTCGACCAGGACAGCCGGGACAATCATCCGGTCAGCCGCCTGCCGAAAGGGTTCGATCACGTGCGCGTCTGGGTGGCGTCCGGCCGGCACGATGGCGAGCGCTACCTGGCGATCTTCAATCTGGACGACAAGCCCGTCTCACTGCATGCGCCATGGGGTGAGCTCGGCCTGGCTTCCGGCAGCTACGATGCTCGCGACCTCTGGAGCGGCCAGCCGCGGAAGACGTCCACGCGCCTGTCCCTCGACCTGCCGGCGCATGGATGCGCGCTCCTGTCCATGAGGCCGGTGCGTTGAGGCATCGCCAGGCGCTGGCGCGTGTACACGTCATCTGCCGAATGCGCGGTGCGCACGCGATCCGTTCGGCACCGGGCTCCCCGGGCCGACGCTCGCGGCCGCGCGGTGAACTGGATCTCCGCCGTCACGCGGTGGGTGTTCGGGAACGACAGGCGCGGTTGGCCACCCCGATCAACTTCAGGCGGACGGCAACAGTCGCCCGATCGTTGGTCAATAAACTGGATGTATCAGCGTGAGAGACACGGGGAAGCCTCAGGGTCAGCCGTGCTCCTTGGGGAAGTGCCCAGACGGTAGCGGCGGAGGCTTGATCATTCGCGCGGAATTCCGGCGATCAGCATATTCAATGCGAATCGCGAGGCACATCGCTTCCGCTGTTACCGACCAGGATGTCGAGGTCTGCACCGAGATGGGCCTGTTGCACGTGATCAACATAGAGCTTGCACCAACCCCGCTTTGGAACGTCGGGGGCCTTCCAGAGCGTACGCCGGCGCGCGAGTTCTTCTTCGGTCACGTCCAGGTGGATGCGCCGTGCAGGCACGTCGAGTTCGATCAGGTCTCCATTCTGCACCAGGGCCAGAGGGCCACCCGCGGCTGCCTCGGGTGAGGTGTGCAGGACAACGGTTCCGTAGGCGGTACCGCTCATGCGCCCGTCGGAGATGCGCACCATGTCGGTGATGCCTCGCTTGAGCAACTTGGGCGGCAACGGCATGTTGCCCACCTCGGCCATGCCGGGGTAGCCACGCGGACCGCAGTTCTTGAGCACCATGACGCAGTGCTCGTCGATGTCCAGCGAGTCATCGTCGATGCGCGCATGCAGCTCCTCGATGTTCTCGAAGACCACGGCCCGCCCGCGATGCTGCAGCA
The DNA here is from genome assembly GCA_035572155.1 of Rhodoferax sp. GTDB lineage: Bacteria > Pseudomonadota > Gammaproteobacteria > Burkholderiales > Burkholderiaceae_C > Rhodoferax_A. The sequence continues at coordinate 10,773 of DATNBD010000208.1, read as the reverse complement.
GGTGCGGCGATGCCGCCGACGGCTTTATCACCGCACCGTCCGGCGCCAGGTTGCCGCGCAACACGGCGATGCCGGCCTCAGGCTTGAAGGGTTCGCTGGTGCTCTTGATAACGTCGCGGTTCCAGCAGGGTGCCGACGCGATGTTCTCTCCCAATGTCTTGCCGTTTGCGGTCAAGGTATCGAGGTGCAGGTGTGGAGCCATTTCACGCAGCACCGCAGGGAGGCCGCCAGCGTAATAGTAATCCTCCATCAGGTGTTCGCCGGAGGGTTGCAGATTGACAAGGCACGGGAGTTTCGAGCCAAGCTCATCCCAGTCCTTTAGATTGAGTTCCACACCGATGCGTCCGGCCATGGCCAGCAGGTGTATGACGGCATTGGTTGATCCCCCGATGGCCGCATTGGCGACAATGGCATTTTCGAAGGCCTTGCGAGTCATGATCTTCGACATGCGCAGGTCTTCATGCACCATTTGCACGATCCGTCGTCCGCTGAGTTGGGCGAGTCGGTAGCGGCGCGAGTCCACCGCAGGTATGGCTGCGTTCTCGGGCAACGACATGCCCAGTGCCTCGACCATGTTGGCCATGGTGGAGGCGGTACCCATGGTCATGCAGCTACCGCCTTTCGATCGATGCATGCATGACTCAGCCTCGACGAAATCCTCCTGACTCATCTCTCCGGCCCGCACCATCTCCGACATTTTCCACACGCCGGTGCCCGAACCGATCTTCTGGCCGCGCCAGCGACCGCTGAGCATGGGGCCACCCGACACGCCGATGGTGGGCAGGTCGCAACTGGCCGCTCCCATCATCAATGACGGGGTGGTCTTGTCGCAGCCCATCAGCAGCACGACACCGTCGATCGGGTTGGCGCGGATGGATTCTTCCACGTCCATGCTGACCAGGTTGCGAAACAGCATTGCCGTCGGGCGCATTTGCGTCTCGCCCAGTGACATGACGGGAAACTCGAGCGGGAATCCGCCGGCTTCGTAGACGCCCCGTTTCACGTATTCGGCCAGTTCACGGAAATGTCCGTTGCAAGGCGTCAATTCCGACCAGGTATTGCAAATGCCAATCACCGGTCGACCGTCGAAGAGATCGTTGGGATAGCCTTGGTTTTTCAGCCAGCTTCGATACAGAAAGCCACTTTTGCCGGAGTGGCCGAACCAGGACTGGCTGCGACTTTTCGTGTCTTTTGAAGAGCTCATGGATGTCCAACGTCCTTTGCTGAAGATCCGTGAATCCTCAGTAATGCTTGTAAACAAGCGGGCTTTACAGGGTGCAGCCTACAAGGCATATTGATACAAATAAAATAACAATTTATGTGATATCAATACACATATTGATATGTCAACAAGAGGAGATCTGCACCCATGCTGGCATCATCAGTTCGGCACGATGGCCGTAGTGCGGCCACGTCAGAAGCGGTCTATCCCGACCTGTGCGCGCGACGGGTGTTCATCACTGGTGGCGGTAGCGGCATCGGCGCAGCACTGGTGGAGGCATTCGTACGCCAAGGCGCTCACGTGGCATTCGTGGACATCAATGCGGATGTGAGCCACGCACTGGTCGACCGGATTCGAGACCTCGGCCCCGCGCCGTGGTGTAGGCGGTGTGACGTGACCGACGTACATTCGCTGCAACAGGCGATCACCGACGCGGCACAAGCGCTGGGGGCGTTGGACGTGCTGGTGAACAATGTGGGGAGCGATGATCGTCATGCACTTGAGGACGTGACACCGGCCTATTGGGAGCAGCGGATCGGCATCAACCAGCGCGCCGCATTTTTCGCGATCCAAGCCGTGGTACCGGGAATGCGTCGCCAAGGACGTGGCTCCATCATCAACCTTGGTTCGACCGGCTGGCAGACCAAGAACGCGGGTTACCCGTGCTATGCGATGGCCAAGTCTTCCATGAACGGCATGACGCGGGGGATGGCCAAGTCGCTGGGCGAGCATCGGATCCGCATCAACGTGCTCAGCCCCGGGTGGGTCATGACAGAGCGGCAACGAATGCTCTGGTTGACTGCCGAAAGCGAGAAGGAGCTGATGGAGAATCAGTGCCTTCCGGACAAGATCATGCCTGCAGACATCGCGTCGATGGCGCTGTTCCTTGCGTCTGATGCGTCGCGGGCGTGTACGGCACAGGAGTTCGTTGTCGACGCGGGCTGGACTTGAGCCGGGTGTCTGCCGAGCGCCTGGTTTGGTCAGTCCAGGCGTGGAAGCCCATACACGTCACAGGCAGTGTCCCTGAGCGCTGCCAACATGCATTCTGCAGCCGGTGACAGCAGCCAGTCCTTGCGCGTGATGATGCCGAAGTCGTCCATCTTGCACGCCAACTCCGTCGGCACCACCGACACGATGCCATGCTCGACATAGTAACCGGCAGCATCCGTGGGGATCACGCTGATGTAGTCAGTGCGACGCAGCATGTTGAGCACGAATACCAGCGCGGTCGACTCGATCAGGCGTACCGGCAGCTCCAGGCCCGCGTTGCGGAACATGAGATCGAAACGGTGTCGCAACACACTGCCCGTGGGAGGCACGATCCATCCGCACTGCGCCATATTGGCCAGTGACGGCCGCCGGAGGCTGAGGAGCGGATGGTCGGGACGCACGATGGCGCAAATCTTTTCCTCGGCAAGAGCCTGATAGTGAAGTCGGCTTTTGTCGTGCTGGGCGAAAAGCCGGGCGACCAGAATATCCAGTTTGCTCTGTGTCAGGCGTTCCATCAGCACATCACTGCTCTCGACCTGCAGAGAGACGCGCAGAAGCGGACGCTCCTGGATCGCGCGGTTGATGGCCTCGGGAATCAGCGTGACGGCTGGCCCTTGGATCGCGCCCACGCGCACATTGCCGGCATGACCTTCCTTGAGCGAGTCGATCTCGGCGCCGGCTTCTCCCAGGCTGGCCAAGGCGATGCGCGCATGGCGAATCATCACCTCGCCGTACAGCGTGGCGCACATGCCGCGGGGCAGGCGTTCGAACAGCTGGACATTCATCATGTCCTCGAGGTCCTTGAGCAGTTTCGACGCAGCCGGCTGCGACACGTTGAGTGTTTCCGCCGCCCGGTGAATGTTGCCCTCATTGTCGATGGCGACCAGTAGCAATAGCTGTCGCGTCTTCAGGCGCGCGCGCAAGAACCAGGGATTTGTTGACGACAAGACGGCCGCTCCCGTGTAAAAAATGTCATACGTTTTTTCGTATCAATTGACTATAAAACTATATTTGTTGTGTATACATGACCCGGGCAGAATGGGCAATAACCGGAGAGGTAGATATGCCTCCCCCTGACTAGGCCCGGGCTTACCGGGCGCACTTTCAGATGCCGGGATGGTATGCATGCGATTGATCCAGTTCATCGATAACACCCGGACGCCACGGGTGGGTGAGGTCGATGCCCGTAGCGCGACGGTTGAAGCGCTGCGTGGCGACGAATCTATCTACGCCTTGGCACAGAAAGCTCTCGCCTCGGGCCTAACACTGGCCACGCTGATCGGTGAAAGCCCGCGCGAAGCGACATTCGACTACGCTCAGCTGCTTGCCGATGGGCGCGTACTGACACCACTCCAACATCCTGATCCCGCGCATTGTCTGGTGACCGGTACCGGCCTTACGCACACCGGTAGCGCGGCCACGCGTGACGCCATGCATCAGCACGAAGCGAAACACCAAGCTGAAGAAGAGGCACTGACCGATTCGATGCGTATGTTCCGCTGGGGCGTGGAAGGCGGGCGGCCTGAAGATGGCCATCCTGGCGCGCAGCCAGAGTGGTTCTACAAGGGCAACGGCCATATGGTGGTGGCGCCCGGAGCCCCTTTGTCGTCACCGGGGTTCGCGTTGGATGGCGGTGAGGAGCCGGAGCTGGTGGGCCTGTACATGGTCGACGAGACGGGCACGCCACGGCGCCTGGGTTTCGCGATCGGCAACGAGTTTTCCGACCACGTCACCGAACGACAGAACTATCTGTATCTCGCGCACTCGAAATTGCGACAGTGTGCGGTGGGGCCGGAGCTGTGGATTGGCGCATTACCGGATGATCTGCGCGGATCAAGCCGGTTACGCCGCCAAGGCAGGATCATCTGGGAAAAGCCCTTTCTTACCGGCGAGGCAAACATGTGCCACTCGCTGGATAACCTTGAATACCATCATTTCAAATACGCGGCTCATCGCCATCCCGGTGATGTCCATTTGCATTTCATGGGCACGGCAACCTTGAGTTTCGCCGATGGCATTCGGGTCGAACCCGGCGACGAGTTCGAGATCGATCTGCCGGCCATGGGGGCACCGCTGCGCAACACGTTGCAGGTGGTCGACGACGGCTTTTCGATCGGTGATGTCCAATCCTTGTAAGAGGCAGAAATATCCGTGATCGAGACATTCCAGAGTTACATCGCTGGCGAATGGGTTGCCGGCTCCGACATCACCATCGATGAAAATCCGTCCGATCTCGATTCCCCGGTGGGCAAGTTCGGGGTGGTCGATGCCCAGCGCACGCTTGATGCGGTCGGCGCTGCGCAAAAGGCGCAGCCAACTTGGGCGGCCACGACTCCGCAGCGGCGTGCCGATGTGCTGGATGCCATCGGGAGCGAAATCCTGGCCCGCAAGGCGGAACTTGGGCGGCTGCTGGCGATGGAAGAGGGCAAGTCGCTGTCCGAGAGTATCGGTGAGGCCGCACGTGCCGGACAGATCTTCAAGTTTTTCGCCGGTGAGGCGCTCAGGATTCCCGGTGAATGGCTGGCCTCCACGCGCCCGGGCGTCGGCATCGAGATCACGCGTGAACCGGTGGGCGTGGTCGGCATCATCGCGCCCTGGAATTTTCCGCTGGCCATCCCGGCCTGGAAGATTGCGCCGGCGCTGGCGTACGGCAACACGGTGGTGTTCAAGCCGGCCGAGGCCGTGCCGGGATGCGCATGGGCACTGGCGGAGATCATCAGTCGGGCCGGCCTGCCTCAGGGCGCATTCAATCTGGTGATCGGTAGTGGCCGAACGGTCGGTCAGGCGATTCTCGATGCGCCGGGGCTCGATGCGCTGAGCTTCACCGGTTCGGTGGCCACCGGAAATCAATTGCTGCGTTCCGCTGCCCAGCGCGGACTCAAGATCCAGCTCGAGATGGGTGGCAAGAATCCGCTCATCGTGTTGGCTGACGCCGACCTGGACAATGCAGTGCAATGTGCGGTCAACGGCGCGTACTTTTCGACAGGGCAGCGCTGCACGGCCTCCAGTCGGTTGATCGTGGAGTCGGCCGTCCATGATGAGTTCGTCGAACGCTTGCAACAGAAACTTGCGTCGTTAAAGGTCGGACCGGCGCTGGCGGAGGATACCGACATCGGCCCCGTAGCCAGCCAACAGCAGTTCGAGCAGGATCTGGCCTATATCCAGATCGGCAAGGACGAAGGCGCCACCTTGCTGTGGGGCGGCGAGCAGCTGGATCCCGGCCCTCGAGGCTACTACCTACAGCCCGCCTTGTTTGCGGCCGAGCCTGGTCACCGTATAGCCACCGAAGAAATTTTCGGACCGGTCGCTTGCGTCATGCCGGCGGATGGTTACGACCATGCGCTGGCGCTGGCCAATGATACGGAGTTCGGGTTGTGTGCCGGCATCTGCACGACCTCGCTGAAGCACGCCACCCACTTCAAGCGTCACGCCCAGGTAGGCATGGCGATGGTCAACCTGCCAACCGCTGGCGTCGATCCTCATGTGGCATTTGGTGGGCGCAAGGGATCGAGCTACGGAGCACGGGAACAGGGACGGTACGCCGCAGAGTTCTACACGACAGTGAAAACAGCCTACACGGCCGCCTGATGCCTCGGTTGTGAAGCGCCGGATTTTGTGCGCGGCATCCCGCGGAGGGCGAGACGCCGCATGTGTCGACAACCGCTCCATACAATCGGTTACGAGGGGAAGTACATGTATCAGTCCAGCGGTGAGGCACGCGTCGTGACTCCTCACGAAGTGTCCATGGGGCGGCGCCAGAAGGCGGTGCCCATCATCTACATTGTCGGTCCCATCGCTGCACTTGCCGGACTGCTGTTTGGTATGGATATCGGCATTATCTCGGGCGCGTTGCCCTTGATCGCCAAGGCGTTCCGTGCCTCGGACGTGATCCAGGAGTTCGTGGTCAGCGCGATGATGCTGGGCGCGGCGCTGGGGGCGATCACCGGCGGTTGGTTATCGCATCGTTTCGGACGCAGGATCACCCTGCTCATCAGTGGCGTGGTATTCGTGCTGGGCGCGATCGGCTGCGCGCTGGCGGTTTCGGCGTACATGCTTATCGGCATGCGGGCCATCCTCGGCATCGCCGTGGGTATTTCTTCCTACATCGCGCCGATCTATCTATCGGAGATTTCGCCGGAGCGGAGTCGTGGCGCATTGATTTCCGGCTACCAGCTGGCGATCATGGTGGGCATCCTGGTTGCCTACCTGATCGATGCAGGGCTCAGCTATTCCGGCAGCTGGCGCCTGATGCTTGGGTCCATGGCGCCGTTGGCCGGCATCCTCGTGTTGACGATGTTTTTTTTGCCAACCAGTCCGCGTTGGCTGATGTCCAAACGGCGCGACGACGAAGCGTTCCATGTGCTGCTCAAGCTCAGGCAGAATGATGCCGGTGTCGCGCGGGCGGAAATGGCGGCCATCCGACAGAGCCTGCAGGTGGAGGGCAACGGTTTCAGGTTGTTCCTGAAAAACGGCAATTTTCGCCGCTCAACCCTGCTGGGCATGCTGTTGCAATTCATGCAGCAGTTCACCGGCGCCAACGTCATCTTGTACTACGCGCCGAAGATTTTGGGCTTGGCCGGCATAGCGACCGGGGCCAATCGGATGTGGGGCACGGTCGCCATCGGGGTGCTGATGGCGCTAGCCACGTTCATCGCCGTGAGCCAGGTCGATCGTGTTGGTCGCAAGCCGCTGCTATACATCGGTTACGCCGTCATGGGCGCGTGCATGCTTGGCATGGGCGTGCTGTTCAACGTGGGCCTGGGGACGTCATTCTCTGCCGGGATCGCCATCGCGCTGCTCATCGCGTTCGTGATCAGTTATGCGATGTCTGCCGCGCCGGTGGTCTGGATCCTGTGCTCGGAGATTCAGCCGCTGAACGGGCGCGACTTCGGCGTGTCTTGCTCGACCGTGACCAACTGGGTGAGCAATTTCATCGTGGGCGCCACGTTCCTCTCCCTGCTGACCACGCTCGGCACCGGGCTGACGTTCTGCGTGTATGCGGCGCTCAACTTCCTGTTCATCGTCCTGGTTTTTCTGCTGTTGCCGGAGACCAAGGGTGTGACTCTGGAGAACATCGAACGCAAACTGATGTCAGGCGTGCGCTTGCGCAACATCGGCGTCTGACCGCTCGCGAGTCGCGTCCGTTCGGCTCGCGACGTACGCAAGATGCGATGCCATTCCACTTGTGAGGAACGTATTCGTGAAGAATTTCCATCGCTGTGTGATGGCGACCTTGGTCTGCGCACTGCTGATACCCGGTGTCAGTCTGGCCACGTCGGCCACACGCTCCATCTTTGGCTCGATGCCGGACGGGCGCAAGGTCGAAGCCGTCAAGCTGCAAAACGACCATGGTGTGAGCGTCACGGTGATTGCGTACGGCGCGCGGGTCCAGTCCCTGGTCACTCCCGACCGCAACGGTCACCTGGCGGACGTGGCCCTCGGCTACAACACGATGGCGGGGTATTTGTCCAAGCGCCAGTTTTTCGGTGCCACCGTGGGGCGCTTTGCCAACCGCATCGCCACGGGCCAGTTCACGCTCGATGGCAAGCATTATCAGCTCACGATCAACGACGGCCCCAATTCCCTGCACGGCGGAACCGAGGGTTTCGACACGCGCTTGTGGCAGGTCACTTCAGTCAAGCAGGGGCCGACGGCCAGCGTCACCCTGAGTCTTGTCAGCCCCGATGGTGACCAAGGCTATCCCGGGCGCCTGACGGCCACCGTGACGTACTCCCTGGGCGAAGAAAATCAGCTCACCATCGATGCCCGCGCCACCACCGACAAGACGACCATCGTCAATATCTCCAACCACACCTATTGGAATCTCGATGGAGCGGGCTCGGGCACGGTAATGAACCAGCGACTGCTGATACCGGCTGACCAGATTACCCCCGTGGACAAGACGCAAATCCCGACCGGAACATTCCAATCGGTAGCGGGGACGCCATTCGATTTCCGCCATGCCAAAGCCATCGGCCAGGACATCCGCGATGGCCGTTCCAGTCAATTGCTGATCGGCAAGGGTTATGACATGAACTGGGTGATCAGCCGCACCAAGAGTGCCGAGCCGCGTCTTGTGGCGCAGGTGGAGTCCCCCGCCAGTGGACGCATCCTGCGCCTGTATTCGCGCCAGCCGGGCTTGCAATTCTATTCGGGCAACTTCCTCGACGGCACCACCGTGGGCCGGTCGGGCCACACCTATCGCCAAGGTGATGCCTTCGTGCTCGAGCCGCAGATCTTCCCGGACACGCCCAACCATCCGAACTTCGGTTCAGCGGAGTTGCGTCCGGGGCAGGTCTACGACAACCGAATCGTCTATCGCTTCTCCACCGACAAGGGCGGCGCGAAGCACTGAATGGTGACATACGGACAGGTGCGTCACCTCCGTCGGTTGATCTCTATCGGTGTTCAGTGACGCCTGCAGGCTGGCGCAACAAGTACTCAGCCACCAGACAGCGCTTCAGGCTATTCGCGCATGGCGCGCAAGAGAATCCAAATCAGTTTGCCAGCAAACCTAAAGAACCAGACGGCACCAAACGCCTGACAGCTTCGCTCGTCGATTTAGGCTCGTATACGTCGCCGATCGATGTCGGAACGATTCGGTAGATGGATGTCATGCCCCAGCTATCGCTACTCGAGACAGGAATCAAAGAATGAAACGAACGCTTGTTGCCGCTGTTGCAGCCATGGTCCTTTCGACACCGGCGATCGCACAGATCACCCCGGCCCCGACCCACGTCAGGCTGACCGTCGATCTGGCCCACCCCGGCCCGGTGATCGAACCGGCGGTCGAGGGACAGTTCGCCGAGAACCTCGGCCGCGGCATCTACGACGGCATCTGGGTCGGCCCTCATTCGTCGGTTCCCAACCGGAACGGCTATCGCACCGACGTGATGGATGCGCTGAAAGCGCTCCATGTGCCGGTGATCCGCTGGCCCGGCGGCTGCTTCGCCGACACTTACGACTGGCGCGACGGCATTGGCCCCGCCGCCAAGCGACCCAAGGGAATCAACACCAACTGGGGCGGCGTCACCGACGACAACAGCTTCGGCACCAATGAGTTCATGGATTACACCGAAGCCTTGGGCGCGGCCGCCTATGTCTCGATCAACCTGGGCTCGCTGCCAGCTTACGATGCACGGCAGTGGGTGCAGTACATGACCGCCGGCGGCGATTCCGCGCTCGCGCAGGAGCGGCGCGCCAACGGGCGCGACAAGCCATGGACCAACCTGAAGTACGTCGGCTACGGCAACGAACTGTGGGGCTGCGGCGGCAACATGACCGCCGGCTATGCCGCCGACCTGTTCAAACGCTACGCCACGTTCGTGAATCCGGCGCCGGGCGCTCCCGATTTCGTCAAGGTCGCCTCGGGGCCCAGCGACGCGGACTACGCCTGGACCGACACGCTGATGCGCGATGCGGCCAAACAGCTGGGCGCCATCAGCCTGCACTACTACACGCTCCCGGGCTCCTCCTGGGAGCACAAAGGATCCGCGACCGGTTTCAGCAAGGACGAATGGGCAGCGACGCTCAGCAAGGCGCGCTACATGAACACGCTGATCGCCAGACATTCGGCGATCATGGACAAGTACGATCCCGACAAGAAGGTCGCGCTCTACGTCGACGAATGGGGCACCTGGTACGATCCGCAGCCTGGAAGCCATCCCGGCTTCCTCTACCAGCAGAACACGCTGCGCGACGCCGAAGTGGCGGCGCTGACACTGGACATTTTCTTCCGCCATACCGACCGGGTGAAGCTCGCGGCGATCGCGCAGATGGTCAACGTGCTGCAAGCGATGGTGCTGACCGAGGGCGACAAGATGCTGCTGACGCCCACCTACCACGTCTTCCACATGTACGTGCCGTTCCAGGGCGCCACGCCTTATCCGGCAACGGTCAGCGGCCCCCATTACGTGGAGGGCAAATACGACTTGCCGATGGTTGATGCCTCGGCCGCGCGCGGCACCGACGGCAAGCTCTATCTCGCCCTGGTCAATCTCGATCCCGATCGCGCCGCGCATGTCGAGACCGGGCTGAGCGGCACCGCCAGCGGCCGGATCCTGACCGGGCCGAAGATGGACAGCCACAACACGTTCGCGGCGCCGAACACGATCCATCCGGTCGCCTATTCGGGGCGCAGCGAGCGTGGCAGGTTGACTTTCGATTTGCCGGCCAGGTCGGTCGCGGTCGTCGCCGTCGATCAAAAATAGCCGGCTGGGCAACGGGCGATCGGTGATCACCGTGCCCTGCTGGTCAAAAACTCGGCAGGCATGGTTGAACACCCTGATTACGATGAATTGGAAGGATCCGTGTTTGAGGGTCTGTCACGAGGGTTGTCCGACGGCATGAACGGCAACTTGTTCTACGCATGGGACGACGTGATGAATCTCCAAGACGGCATCGGTCGAATGTTCGGGGTAGGGTATTGCATGATGAAGAAACTGTTCTCCGTCGGACTCTGCGCATTGCTCCTGGGCGTGTCGCTGAACGGTGCGGCGGTGGCCCAGGATGCCCCTCTCGTCCTTCAGAGGAACGGAAGAACCATTTCACTCGAACCCTAT
>DATNBD010000207.1:0-3400 GCA_035572155.1 Rhodoferax sp. | reverse complement strand
TCGTGCTGCGCGCTGGCACTGCGCAGGGCATCGATGGTGGCATCGCGGCGGTCCGGCACGATGCCCAGGTCGGTCACTTCGCAGCCCAACCGGTTCAGCAGGGCGCGCAGGAAGAAGCGGTTGGAGTTGTAGATGGCACCGGGCTTCATCTGTTCGGGTGCCACCTCGCCGGGCATCACGAGTTCGTCGCCGGTGGAGAACAGCGCCACCCGGGGACGGCGCGCCACCAGCAACGTGTTCATGCCAATACCGGCCGCAAGCCCAATACCGGCGGGCGTTAGCAGCTCTCCTTTTGTGAGCACCACAGCACCACGCGTGACGTCTTCGCCACCGCCCCGGATCCACTGGCCGGGCTGCGGCAGCTTCATCACGCGAATGGCCGCGGACGCGCCTGCGACCGTTTCGCAGTCTTCCTGCATGACCACGGCGTCGGCGCCGGGCGGAATCGGCGCGCCCGTGAAGATGCGGGCCGCCGTGCCGGCGTGCAACGCGGCGCCAGCGCTGCCGGCGGGAATGCGCTGGGAGACGGGCAGCAATGCCCCCGCTGCTGCCACGTCCGCGCAACGCAGCGCGTAACCGTCCATCGCGCTGTTGTCCTGCGGCGGCACCTGCAGGTTGGATACCACGTCCTGCGCCAGCACGCGGCCATCGGCATCGAAGGTGGAAACCCGCTCGGACTCGAGTGTTGGCGCGGCACGACCCAGCAGCTCTGCCAGGGCGTCGTCGAGGGACCTGAGGGGCGGACGCGGGTCATTCATGCATGCAGCTCCGAACGGTAAACGAACTGGTCCTGATTGTTGATCAACCACGCCGCCACCGCGTCGGGCGCATTCAAATCCAGCACCGGGCGGATGGTGGCTTGCGGCAGCTGCCGCGGGGAATCGGTGGCAATGGCAACGATGAAATCATCCTCGGCATAGCGCGCCGGCTTGCCCAGGCAAGCACGCCAGACCTCGACCTTGGGCAGGTCGCTGTGCTTGAAGCCCTCGACCAGCACCCAGTCCACGGTGTCATCGAGTTCGGCAATCAACTGGTGCACCGACAGCTCGGTGGGGCGCTCGAATTCCCGCATCAGGGCGAGCCGCTGATCGGAGGCGACGACCACCTCGAACGCGCCCGCCTGGCGGTGCCGCCAGGTGTCCTTGCCGACATGGTCGATGTCGAAGCGGTGGTGCGCATGCTTGACCACCGAGACGCGCTGGCCACACTGTTTCAACATCGGGATCAGGCCTTCGACCAGGGTGGTTTTGCCCGAGCCCGAGTACCCCGCGAAGCCGACAACTTTCATTGGATTTCTCTCAAGTTGCTCTATTTTTTATAGCCAACTGTGCATACCCTATAAGGGCTGCAGTCACTTTTTACTTGCAATTCTGGACGACGTAGGCCTGCACCGCGGTGGCATCCGCCATCATCAAAGTCACGCGCCGGGGCAATTGCTCGATGCCGTCGAATCGGGCCGGGCGATCGGGCTCGCGGCCCAGCGCCTCGACAATGGTCTGCGCAAACTTGATGGGCAGCGCGGTCTCCAGCACGATCATCGGCGCACCCGCACGCAGGTGCTCGCGCGCGACCTTCACGGCATCGGCGGTATGCGGGTCGATCATCACGCCCAGACGCTCGAACGTGTCCCGGATGGTCGCCAGCCGGTCGGCGTGGGTGCTCTTGCCGCTGACAAAGCCGTAGCGCTGCGCCGCCTGTCCGAAGGCCGGCTCGGCGCCCAGATCAAAGCGCCCGTCTTTGGCCAGGGCGTCGCCAAACAGCGCGCGCGTGCGGGCGCCGTCGCGGCCCAGCAGGTCGAACACGAAGCGCTCGAAGTTCGAGGCCTTGGAAATGTCCATCGACGGGCTGGAGGTCTCGTGCGTGTCGGCGCTGGCGCGCACGCGGTACACGCCGGTGCGGAAGAACTCGTCGAGCACGTCGTTCTCGTTGGTCGCCACCACGAGTTGGTCGATCGGCAGGCCCATCATGCGCGCCACATGGCCGGCGCAGACGTTGCCGAAGTTGCCGCTGGGCACGGTGAAACTGACCTTCTCCGTATCGTTCGCGGTTGCCTGGAAATAACCGGCGAAGTAGTACACCACCTGCGCCAGCAGGCGCGCCCAGTTGATGGAATTGACGGTGCCGATCTTGTAGCGACGCTTGAACGCCAGATCGTTGGAAACCGCCTTGACGATGTCCTGGCAGTCGTCGAACACGCCATCCACCGCGATGTTGTGGATGTTGTCGTCCTGCAGGCTGAACATCTGCGCCTGCTGGAACGGGCTCATGCGCCCGTTCGGGCTCAGCATGAAGACGCGCACGCCCTGCTTGCCGCGCATCGCGTATTCGGCCGCGCTGCCGGTGTCGCCGCTGGTGGCGCCCAGGATGTTGAGCTGCTCACCGCGGCGCGCCAGCTCGTACTCGAACAGGTTGCCGAGCAACTGCATCGCCATGTCCTTGAAGGCCAGCGTCGGCCCGTTGGACAGCGCTTCGAGGTACATCACAGACTCGTCATTCCCGCGGGGCCTGCCCTCGACTCCGATCGGGGGGCGGGAATCCAGAACCTTTAACGGCACGATCTCGCGCGTACCGAACACCTCCTGCGAATAGGTCTTGCGGCAGATCGCGCGCAGGTCGTCGGCCGGGATGTCGTCGATGAAAAGCGACAGCACCTCGAACGCCAGATCGGCATAGGGCAGCGCGCGCCATTTTGCCAACGTGGCCGCGTCCACCTGCGGATAGTGCTCGGGCAAATACAGCCCGCCATCGGGCGCCAGGCCTTCGAGCAGGATGTCGCAAAAGCGCTTGCGATCAGGGTGGCCGCGGGTGGAGAGATAGAACATCAGGCCAACTCTTCCTTGCGAATGCGCGTGATCGGCGCCAGCACGCTGGGCAGCGCCTGCATGCGCGCGATGGCCTCGTTCATGGTGCCTTCGCGGGTGTCGTGCGTGAGGATGATCAGGTCGGTTTGCGGCACGCTTTGTGTGCCCTCCGGTGCACCACCTTCGCCGCCCACCTCGTCGGCCTCGCGCTGCAGCACTGCGTCGATGCTGATGCCGGCGTCGGCCACGATGCCGGTCACCTGGGCCAGCACGCCAGCTTCGTCGGCCACGCGCAGGCGCAGGTAGTAGCTGGTCACCACCTCGCTCATGGGCAGCACGCGCAGGTCGCTCATGGCATCGGGATGGAACGCCAGGTGCGGCACGCGCTGCGCCGCATCGGCCGTGTGCAACCGCGTGATGTCGACCAGGTCGGCGATCACGGCGCTGGCGGTGGGCTCGCTGCCCGCGCCCTTGCCGTAGTACAGCGTGGTGCCGACCGCGTCGCCGTTGACCATCACCGCGTTCATGGCGCCTTCGACGTTGGCGATCAGGCGCTTGGCCGGCACCAGGCTGGGGTGCACGCGCAGCTCGATGCCCTG
>DATNBD010000206.1:0-3645 GCA_035572155.1 Rhodoferax sp. | reverse complement strand
GATCTGGCGCTCGATCAGGCCTGCCTCGGTCAGGCGCCGAACGCGCCGCAGGCAGGTGGGCGGCGATACGTGCACGCGCTGGGCGAGCGCCTGATTGTTTAATGAAGCGTCGCGTTGCAGCTGATCGAGCAATCGGAAGTCGGTTTCATCTATAGATATTTGTTCCATAAAATTTCATTTAATAGAATTTAATTTCTAATAAAAAATACTTAAGAATTTTATTTCTTAAAATATAAAAATTAGGAATTTAATTTTTCAATAACGAATCTACCATCCACGCATTGAATCCACCCGGGAGTAGTTCATGTGCGGCATCGTCGGCGCGGTCTCGAACCGCAACATCGTTCCCATCCTTGTACAGGGTCTGCAGCGGCTGGAGTACCGCGGCTACGACTCTTGCGGCGTTGCGGTGTACGACCATGGCCTCAAGCGGGCGCGCAGCACCGCCCGCGTGGCGGAATTGCTGGAACAGCTCAGCGCCGGGCACCTGCAGGGCAGCACCGGCATTGCGCATACGCGCTGGGCCACGCATGGCGCGCCGGTGGTGCACAACGCGCATCCGCATTTCAGCCACGGTCCGGGTGCGGATGCCGCCGCCAAGCCGGGCCGCATCGCGCTGGTGCACAACGGCATCATAGAAAACCACGATGAGCTGCGCGCCAGGCTGCAGGCCAAAGGCTATGGGTTTGCCAGCCAGACCGATACCGAAGTTATTGCCCACCTGATCGATTCGCTGTATGACGGCGATCTGTTCGAGGCCGTGAAGCTGGCTCTGCCGCAACTGCATGGCGCTTACGCGATTGCGGTGTTCTGCAAGGACGAGCCGCACCGCGTGATCGGCGCACGCGCGGGCTCGCCACTGATTCTGGGGGTGGGCAAAGAGGGTGGCGAGAACTTCCTGGCCAGCGACGCGATGGCGCTGGCCGGCGTGACCGACCAGATCGTCTACCTCGAAGAGGGTGACGTGGTCGATGTGCAGCTCGGCAAATACTGGATCGTGGACAAGTCCTTCAAGCCCGTGCAGCGCGAGGTCAAGACCGTGCACGCGCACAGCGGCGCGGCGGAGCTGGGGCCGTACCGCCACTACATGCAAAAGGAGATCTTCGAGCAGCCGCGCGCCATTGCCGACACGCTCGAAGGCGTTGCAGGCATCGTGCCCGAGCTGTTTGAAGCCCTGGGCAATCACCGGGCCGGCGAGGGCGCCCACCGCACCTTCAAGGACATCGATTCGGTGCTGATCCTGGCCTGCGGCACCAGCTACTACAGTGGCTGCGTCGCCAAGTACTGGCTGGAGAGCATTGCCAGGGTGCCCACGCAGGTCGAGGTGGCCAGCGAGTACCGCTACCGCGACTCAGTGCCGAATCCGAAGACCCTGGTGGTCACGATTACGCAGTCCGGCGAGACGGCCGACACGCTGGCCGCACTGCGCCACGCGCAGTCGCTGGGCATGACGCACACCCTGACCATCTGCAACGTCGCCACTTCGGCCATGGTGCGCGAGTGCAAGCTCGCCTACATCACGCGCGCCGGTGTCGAGATTGGCGTGGCGTCGACCAAGGCCTTCACCACGCAGCTGGCCGGCCTGTTTTTGCTGACGCTGGCACTCGCGCAGGCCAAGGGGCGACTCAGCGACGCGCAGGAAGCGGCGCACCTCAAGGCCATGCGCCACCTGCCGGCCGCG
The DNA here is from genome assembly GCA_035572155.1 of Rhodoferax sp. Taxonomy (GTDB): domain Bacteria; phylum Pseudomonadota; class Gammaproteobacteria; order Burkholderiales; family Burkholderiaceae_C; genus Rhodoferax_A. The sequence goes on along the minus strand of DATNBD010000206.1, from coordinate 1,964 downwards.
CTTGCCGCCGTGCTGGCGCTGGAGCCGCAAGTCATCAGCTGGGCCGAAGACTTCGCCAAAATGGAAAACGCGCTGTTCCTCGGGCGCGGCCTGCACTACCCGATTGCGCTGGAGGGCGCCCTGAAGCTCAAGGAGATCAGCTATATCCACGCCGAAGCCTACCCGGCCGGCGAACTCAAGCACGGCCCGCTGGCGCTGGTCACCAGCGCCATGCCGGTAGTGACCGTGGCGCCCAATGATGCGCTGCTGGAAAAGCTCAAGAGCAACATGCAGGAGGTGCGCGCGCGCGGCGGCGTGCTCTACGTGCTGGCCGATGCCGACAGCCGGATCGAGAGCGCCGAAGGCATCCACGTCATCCGCATGCCCGAAAACTATGGCGCGCTGTCGCCGCTCTTGCATGTGGTGCCGCTGCAGCTGCTGGCGTATCACACGGCCTGTGCGCGTGGGACTGATGTGGATAAGCCGAGAAATCTGGCGAAAAGTGTCACCGTCGAATAACGGGGCGGCGAATCAATATCCCATGGCAGCCCCCCCGGGATGCCGGTCATCGACTCCGCCATATAGAAGCCCCGTGGCCGGATCCAACAGAATCGCTTCGGCCGAGCCCCACGGGGCATACGCCTTGAGCTTGTAGCCCATGTCGCGCAGTTCGGCCATGGTCTCGTTCGAGAAAGCGAGCGGTTCGTACTGGATCACATCCGGTTCCCACTGATGATGGAAACGGGGCGCATCGACGGCTTGCTGGATGTTCATGCCGTAGTCGACCACATTGATGAATGTCTCCAGAGCGATCGTGATGATGCGTGATCCCCCTGGACTTCCGAAGACCATGAACAGCTTGCCGTTCTTCGTTGCGATCGTAGGTGCCATGGAACTCAAGGGGCGCTTGCCGGGGGCGATGGCGTTGTTTACTCCCTGCACCAGGCCATACAGGTTCGGTACTCCGGGCTTGGAAGTGAAATCGTCCATCTCGTCGTTCAGGAAAAAGCCGGTGTTGCCGGCCATCACCACCGCGCCAAAATAGCTGTTGAGAGTGTAGGTCGTCGAAACGGCGTTGCCCTTGGAGTCCACGATGGAGTAGTGGGTGGTGTTGATTCCCTCGTGCGGCGCCAAGCCGGGCTTGACCTGATCGGATGGCGTCGCCCGGTCAGGGCGGATCGCCTCTCGCAGCCTGGCTGCATAGTCCCGGGACAGCAACCTGTCCAGCGGTGCCTTGACGAAGTCCGGGTCGCCCAGCAAGGTGTTGCGGTCCACATAGGCATGACGCATCGCCTCCACCACGTCGTGGGTCGCTTGCGCCGAATGGAAGCCGAGCCTGGCCAGCGGATACGGTTCGATGATGTTCAGGATCTCGCACAGTGTGGTGCCGCCCGAGCTCGGCGGCGGCGCCGAGATCACGTGGTAGCCGTGATAGTCGCATTCGATGGGCGTGCTTTGCTCGACCGTGTAATTCCGGAAGTCGGCCATGCGAAGCAGCCCCCCATGCCGTTCGCTGGCCCGCACGATCTGCCGGGCAATCGGCCCCCTGTAGAACGCGTCGGGGCCGTCGCGCTCGATCAGGCGCAGGGTGCGGGCCAGGTTCTTCTGCACCAGGAGGTTACCGACCTTGAGCGCCTTGCCGCGTTTCAGAAAGATGCTGGCGATGTTCGGCTGCTGCGCGAACAGCTCGCTCGGCCCGCTCAATGCGTCGAGGTCACCATGACGGCCGCTGCCGGTCAGGATCGCGACATCGCCTGGCTTCAACACGAAACCATGTTCGGCCAATGCGATGGCCGGCTCCATGACTTGCTTGCGGGTCATGGTGCCATATTGCTTCAAGGCCGTATCGAGTCCGAGCACCGTGCCTGGCACGCCCACCGCGAGGTAGCCGCGCGTGCTGAGGCCTGGGACCACATTGCCGGCGGCATCCAGGTACATGTCGCGGGAGGCCCTGAGCGGTGCGCGCTCGCGGAAATTGATAAAGA
>DATNBD010000205.1:0-2187 GCA_035572155.1 Rhodoferax sp. | reverse complement strand
ACCAGAGACGACAGCATGAGCGGCCACGCGTTCGATGAAGCCATTGCGCTGACCCAGGGCAGCGACGGTCACTGGCTCGGGCACACCAGCCCCGCCTACGCGAACATGGTGGGCCCGTTTGGCGGTGTCACGGCCGCGCAGGCCCTGAACGCCGTGCTGCGGCATCCCCAGCGGCTGGGCGAGCCGGTGTCGCTGACGGTGAATTTCGCCGCCGCCCTGGCCGACGGCTCCTTCACCGTGCAGGCGCGGCCCGCGCGCACGAACCGCTCGACCCAGCATTGGCTCGTCGAGGTGCTGCAGCAAGGGCAGACGGTGCTCACTGCGACCGTCTTCACCGCGCTGCGCCGCGAGACCTGGAGCGCGACCGAGCAGGCCATGCCAGCCGCCGCTGCGCCGGCGGACACGCCGCTACCCAAGCAAGCGGGCCGGGTGGAATGGTTCAACCGCTATGAGATGCGCTTTGTCGAGGGCTATTTCCCGGCGGCCTGGGACGGCCAGGATCACGGCACCAGCCGCACGCGGCTCTGGGTGCGCGATGCGCCGCCCCGACCGCTGGACTTCGCCTCGCTGACCGCGCTGTCCGACGTGTTCTATCCGCGCATCTGGCGCCGGCGCGCCAGCCCGGTACCGATCGGCACGGTGTCCATGACGGTGTACTTCCATGCCGATGCCGCGCAGCTGCAGGCGACCGGCACGGGCTACCTGTTTGCCCAGGCCCAGGCCCAGGCGTTTCACAATGGCTATTTCGACCAGACCGCGCAGTTGTGGAACGAAGCCGGAGAATTGCTGGTGACGACCCACCAAATTGTTTACTACAAAGAGTAGATCATGAACAAGGTTGCATTGATCATCGGCGCCGGGGATGCCACCGGGGGCGCCATTGCCAGGCGTTTCGCGCGCGAGGGACTCACGGCCTGCGTGACCCGGCGCAATCTGGACAAGCTGCAGCCGCTGCTGGAGCGCATACGCGCGGACGGCGGCACGGCGCACGGCTTTGCCTCGGACGCGCGGCGCGAAGAAGAGGTCGTGGCGCTGGTCGAGCAGATCGAATCGACCATCGGTCCCATCGAGGTGCTGGTCTTCAACATTGGCGCGAACGTGCCGGCCAGCATCCTGGACGAGACCGCGCGCAAGTATTTCAAGATCTGGGAGCTGGCCTGCCTGGGCGGCTTTTTGGTCGGGCGGGAAGTGGCCCGGCGCATGGTGGCGCGCGAAGGGCTGGCGCACAGGGGCACCATCATCTTTACGGGCGCCACCGCGTCGCTGCGCGGCGGCGCCAATTTCGCTGCGTTTGCCGGCGCCAAGCACGCGCTGCGCGCGCTGGCCCAGAGCATGGCGCGCGAACTCGGACCGCGCGGTATCCATGTGGCGCATGTCGTGGTGGACGGCAGCATCGACACCGCCTTCATCCGCGAGAATTTCCCGCAGCGCTATGCGCTCAAGGAGCAGGACGGCATCCTGAACCCGGACCACATTGCGGACAACTACTGGATGCTGCACCGTCAGCCGCGCGATGCCTGGACGCACGAGCTGGACCTGCGGCCGTGGATGGAAAAATTCTGATGCCTTGCGGGACAGACCAGGAAATTGCGCAGCAATTTTTGCTCTGTCCTCCACTATTGATGTTTCCGCAAATCATGACAAGCCGCACGATGTCGTCATTCCCGCCTTCGCGGGAATGACGAAATACCGTCTTCGTTGATGGAGAGCCCAATAGGACAACCAAAATCATGACTGAAAAAGCCCTCGAGTTCTATTTCGATTTCGGCAGCCCGGCCTCGTATCTGGCGTACACGCAACTGCCGGCCCTTTGCCGCGAGACCGGTGCCACCCTGGTCTACAAGCCGATGCTGCTGGGCGGCGTGTTCCAGGCCACGGGCAATCATTCGCCGGCGACGATTCCGGCCAAAGGCGCCTACACCTTCATCGACTTCGGCCGTTTCGCGAAGCGCTACGGCGTGCCGCTGCGGAAAAACCCGCACTTCCCGATCAACACGTTGATGTTGATGCGCGGTGCGGTGGGTCTGCAACTGCGCGAGCCGGCACGCTTCGAGCCTTATATGGCCGCGGTGTTCCATGCCATCTGGGTCGATGCGCAGAACCTGAACGATGCAGCCACCGTCGCGGCCGTGCTGCAGGCGGCGGAGTTCGATCCACTCGGGCTGCTGACTTTGACGCAGGATGCAC
>DATNBD010000204.1:0-9441 GCA_035572155.1 Rhodoferax sp. | reverse complement strand
CGGCACAGCGCGGGGTGCCGCGCGGCCTGCGCGCCGACGCAAAAAAAAGTGGCCTTGGCGCCGTGGCGCTCCAGCAGGTCGAGCACGGCCGGCGTGACGTCGGGGTCCGGGCCGTCGTCGATCGTCAGCGCGATTTCGCCGCGGGCCGTGGCGGCGGCGGGCAGGCGCGTCCAGTTCGGCCCCAGCCACCGGCAGCGCGGCAGCAGGCCGGCCAGCGCGAGCACTGCATGGTTGGCGATTAGCGCGGCCATGGCCCAGGGCCAAACCGCGGGCCGCACGAGCACGGCGGCCAGTGCGGCCGAGTGCAGCCCCGCCGAAGCCCACACGAGAGGACTCGGGCGCCAGCGTGGCGCCTGGGGTGCAGTGGCCATCAAGCGGCCGCCTCTGCGGCTGGAACCGGCGCCTGCGGCTCGGCAAACACGGCCGAGAACAGCAGCGCCAGAATGGCGCCCGGCCCGACCGTGATGCCGATCGCGTGCAGTACCGGCACGCTGGAGAAGGCCAGCACGCCAAAGCCGGCCACGGTGGTCAGGTTGGCCAACAACAGCGAGGCGAGCGTACGCGGCGTGATGCCGCCGTGGGCGCCCGGATCCACCGCTGGCACACCATCCGCACCCCGCGGCCCGGGGCGGCGATTGAAGAACAGCGCGTAGTTGGAGCCCACCGCCACGATCAGCAACAGGCCCACGAGGTGCAGGATCGTCAGTTGCCGACTGGCCAGCGCGAGCGCCGCGGCGACCGTCAGCACCGCCCCCACCAGCGGCGCCAGCACGCGCAGCACGCGTTCGAGCGAGCGCAGCGTGACCCCGAGCAGCGCCATGATGGCCACCAGGCCGGCCAGCGAGAGCAAGAGGGCCTGGTGCAGGTAGCCGCTGTACAGCCGATTGGCTTCGCCCTTGATGTCCACCAGCAGGATCTCGGTGCCGGCATTCGACCCGTTCAGTCCCGCCAGCGCGCGCCGGATGACGCTCGGGTCGATGGCAGCGGAGCCCGCCTTTGTCACCGGCGCATGCAAGGGCAGAAACGCGGTCCAGTGGGCAGGTTCGTCCCGATCCGCTGCATGGTGCAACAGCATCCCGTCCACCGCCACGGCAAAGGAGGTGCCATCGAGATCCGCGCGCGTGATCGGCGGCATTTGGCGTGCCGCCTGCGCATCCGCCAGGAAAGGCGCCAGCCGATCCAGGCGTATCGGCAGGGTGTCCAAAGCCTGGCGCAAGCGGTCTTTCAATTCTGCCGGCGCCGGCAGGCTCGCCACCCTGGCCTGCTGGGTCGCCACGCTGGGCAGGAAGGTGGTCGGGCTGTCCACCCCGGCGATCGCGTTCGCCTGCACCAGCGGCTGCAGCGCGCTCACGACCGACTCGCTGGCACGGAGCACACGTTCCTGGCTGGGCCCCGAGACGGCAACCAGGTAGCGCACATCGGGCGCCCCCAGGTCGGACCGCAGTGATGCATCGAGCGCCTGATCTGCCGCCGGCACCGGACTCAGGGCCGACAGCTCATGGCTCCACAGGGTCTGACTGTGCAGCGCCAGCACCGCAACAGCCGCCAGCACGAGCGCAATGACGCCCGGGCGCCAGGCCGCGGCGCGCTGCGCCAGCCACGCCAGGCGTTGGCCCAGCGCGGAGAGGTCGCGGACCCGAAAACCCACTGGCAACAATACCGGCAGCACGAAACGCGTGACGAGCGCGGCAGTCAGCAGTCCCGAGATCGAATACAGGCCCAGTTGCGCCAGCCCCGGAAAACCCGACAGCAACAGCGAGGCGAAACCGAACACCGAGGTCAGCACCCCAAGCCGGATGGTCGGCCAGAAATCGCGCAGCCATTGGCGACTAGTCGCCTGGGTGCGCTCGGACTGGACAAACAGGTAGATCGAATAGTCCACCGCCTCGCCAATCAGGGTCGTACCGAACCCCAGCGTGATGCCGTGCACCGTGCCGAAGCCGAGGCTGACCGCCGCCACGCCGGCCATGGCCCCGGACAGCACGGGCAGCAGGCCCAGCCCCAGCGTGCGCAGGGAGCGGTACACGATCAGCAGCAGGGTCACGATCAGGATCAGGCTGAGGGCGGCGAGTCGCGTGACCTCCGTTTTGATGAGGTCCCGGGCATGCACCGCGAACACGCCGGGCCCCGTCATCAACAGGGTCGCGGACAGGGCCGGCGCCGCGCCGTGCTGCTGCGCCGCAGTGAAGGCCGCGCGCACGGCGGCGATGGCCTGCTGCTGGCCGTCCGTGTCCGAGCCAGCCGCCCGGGTTTGCAGCAACAGCAGCGCGCGCCGCCCGTCGGGCGAGACCCAGACGCCATCCGCCTTGCGCGGGCGCTCTGCGCCATCCGCCGTGCGGCCGGTGAATTGTTCCAGCAGCCCGGAAAATTCGCCCGTCGGGTCACGCGGCACGATGGATTTGATCAGCAGACCCGCCGGCGACGCCAGCAGGTCCAGCGTATCGCCGACCGCGGCGCGCAGGCCGGCGACGCTGAAATGCGCCGGCGTCATGGCCGGGCTGAGCTGGTAGCGATGGTCGAACAGGAACGCGCGGTCGCGCTCGGCCGTCATGGCCTCGCCGTTGCTGACGGTGGAGAACAAACCAGCGCCACGCAGCCGCGCGGCCATCGCCTTCGACAACGCGGCGCGGCTCGATGCATCGGTCCCCTGGATGCCCACCAGAATCAGGCGCGACGCCACGCCGTCGCGCAACTGATCCACCAGCAGCTCTTGCTGCTCTGTCGGCGCCCTGGGCAAAAATGCCGACAGGTCGGCGGTGAATGTGGCACGGCCAATCAACACGGCGCACAGCAGCAGCGCGGCCAGCCAGATCCAGACCGGCACGAAGGCCCGCGCGCGCCAGCCCGTCATGGGTGGGACACCGGCGCGATGGTCATCACGGAGCGGTCATGATCCGTCTGCTCGATTTCGATCGAGCGTACCTCGGCCGCGCGGCCCTGCAGCACGATGCTTTGCACCGCAGCGGCCATCTTGGGTTGCAGCGGGCGCAGCGTCAGGGTCCAGCGCTGCTCGGTACCGTCCAGCGCGATGTCGTACACGCGCGCCAGCGCCGTTTCGTCGCCCGCGAGGGTGGCGCGGATACTCTCGGTAAAGGCGCCCAGCTCGGGGTAATCCTGTAAGGCCAGCACGTACCGGCGCGGGCCGCGCTCCAGCGTGAGGGTGTTTCCCACCAGCACCATGGATTCGGGCTTGGGTTTGAGCGTGCGTTTCTCCAGCCGGTCCGGGGCGCTGTAGATCAGTTCACCCGAAGACTCCACCGGCCGATCCAGCATTCCTATGTATTTTTTTTCCACAAAGGTGGCATTGCCCGACTTGTTGCGGGCCAGCGCCTGCATCAGTTGATCGAGTCCCCACGCGGGCTGCGCGCGGACGGTACAGGTGGCAACCAGCATCCAGCCGAGCAGCAGGCCCGCCAGCGCACGGACCCATGTGCGCCGCGTCAAGGAAGGAAGCAAGTCAGCCATGCTGGCGAGCGGACGCCTCGCTGCCGGCCGGGCCCGGCGCAGGCTTCCAGAAGTCAAAGAAATTGAACCAGTTGTAGGGTGCGGCACGACAGTATTGCTCCAACAACTGTGCATAACGGGTCATCGCGGCATGCACGGCGGCGTCCCGTCCGCCCGCACCCACGGTGGAGAAATCGGCGACCGTTTCAAAATGAAGATCGTAGCGATTGCCCCCTCGGTACAGGCCCGCCATGAACAGGACCGGACGCCGCAAAATCGCGGCCATGCGAAACGGGCCGACCGGCAGGGATGCCGGCGCCCCCAGAAACGGCAGCGACACCATGGCATCATGCCCGAGCGAGCGATCGCCCAGTATGCCGACCACGGCACCCTGCTCGAGCAGTTCGTGCACGGCCATCATCGAATCGACATGGCCGAGCGCCACCACGTCCTGCTGCGCCGCCGGATTGACGGCGGCCAGCAGCGCATTGATCTTGCGGGCGTTTTCCTCGTACATGACCATCACCACGCGCAGGCCGGGCTGCTGGCGCCCCAGCGCGCGCATGACCTCGAAGCTGCCCAGGTGCGCGCCCAGCAGGAACGCGCCCCGGCCCCGGGCCAGCACGTCGATGATCAGCTGCCGCTGGTGCAACGCAATATCGAACAAGTCGAACTGGTCGTTGATCAGGTAGATGCGGTCGTGCACCACCGATGCAAAGCTCATGAAATGGCGAAACAGCCGGCCCCAGCCCACGCGGGCGCCCGGAGGCAGTGGCAAGACCCGGCGCAGGTAAGTATGCGAAGCTTGCCGGGCGCGCGGCGAGAACAACAGGAAATAGCCTGCCACCCCGTACAGCAGACCGCGCGCCGCCCGGCGCCCCAGCCGCAAGGAAATCCAGCACATGAAGCGCAGCATGAACGGGTTGCTGCGCTCCGGGCTGAGCTTCCAATCGGGCGCCGCTGCATCCTCCCGATCCGGCCGGGGAAACGTTTCGCTCATGGGGCCAGCACCAGCATTCCACTGGCCACCTGGCGCGCGCCGCAGGCAATGCCCCAGCGCAGGCCGGCACCGGCCGTGCGGGTATAGGAAACGACCAGTTGCTCGCCAGGCAGGACCGGGCTGAAAAACTTGGCCGCCGCGATTTGGGATACGCCAGCCCGCGCGTTCGGTGCCAGCCGTACGACGGCATCGAGCAACAGCACGCCCGGCAGGATTGGCGTTCCGGGAAAATGACCGGCAAATGCGGGGTGGTCCGCCGGCACGGCCAGTGCGCGCTCGATGGGTTCAATCGGCATGCCGGCCGCGTCCTTTCGAGTCATGCGCCCGCGCCAACGCCTGCAGCGCCTCGCGTGGGAGTTTGCCGGTGCTGTTGCGCGGCAGCCGCTCCACGAACAGCAGCGGTCGCGGCATGAAGGCGGGGTCGATGCGCTCGCGCAGCGCGGCCCGCAGCGCCGCCATCGACAAGCCGGGCGCCACGACAAAGGCGCGCAGGCGCGCCACGCCCGGCGCCGTGTCGTCCTCATCGGGCATGAAAAAAACGCCGTCCTGCACGCCCTCAATGGCGTTCAGCTGGTGGTTCAGATAGGCGAGCGAGCTGCGCTTGCCGGCGATATTCACCAGGTCGGCCTTGCGCCCCCGAAGCAAGAAATGCTGGTCGTCCACGCACTCCAGCACATCGCCCACGGCCACCGGCGTCTCGACATGGCCCCCCGAGACCCACACCCGCTCGCCTTGCGGGACAAGACGCACCTGCGGAAACAGCGCCCACGGCTCGGTCGTCGCCGTGCGGCGCGTGGCGATCTGCCCGGTTTCGGTGGAGCCATAAATTTCCAGCAACGGCGCTGCAAGCGCGGCCTCGGCGGCCTGCGCGAGCGCCTTTTGCATCGGGGCGGTGGCGGACACCACCAGATCGAGCGCCGGCACGGGCAGGCCCGCCGACAGCAGTGCGCGCAGGTGCACGGGCGTCGTCACCAGCAGACGCGGCCGCGGCACCGCCGCCAGGGCGGCGCAGATATCGGCGGGATAAAAGGGATGCTCGGCGCACAGCGCGGCGGCGCCCTGCAACGCGAGCAGCACCGTGGATTCAAAACCGAACATGTGCTGCGGCGGCACAGTGCCGATGATGCTGTGCCGCGCACCCCCGGACAGACCCAGCCGGGCCGCACCGGCGCTCACATTGCGTACCAGCGCGCCCCAGGTCTTGCGGTGCGGCACCGGCAAACCGGTCGAGCCGGAGGTGAAGACGTAGGCCGCAATCTGATCCGCCGCTATACGGGGGACATCGGCCGGCGCCGGCCGGGCGTCCGAGGTACGGGGTTGCGGCCCCGGATAGGCCAGTTGCGGCAGCGCCACCGACGTCGCTGCGTCACAGAGGCAAAAAACATCGGGCGCGAGCAATTGCAACTGCCGCACCATCTCGGGCGTATGGTTCGGCGGCAGCAGGCTGATCTTGCGCGTGACCAGTGCGGCGCCCAGTCCCACCGCGAAATGGTAGCGGTCCGCGCAGACATTGAGCACATGCCCCCCCGGCGGATAGAGCGCGGCGAGCTGCTGGACATCGGCCAGGAAACGGCCCACTGTGATGGCCTCGCCGCGGCGGTACGCAAATACATCTCCGATGCCGTTGTGCGTGACAAGCGCCAGCGAATCCATGAAAACGGCGGAAAGCCAGCGCGGCGCGTCAATGCGCGCGCGGCGCGACACCGGCGGAAGAACGGCGGTAAGCCGCGACCGACTCCCACAGGCCGGCCCGCTCGGCCCGCGGCAGCACGCAGCAGCGCACCGCGTACTCGGCGCCAAACATCAGGCCCACCAGCGGCAGTCCCAACAAGTTGGAAAACACGGACCAATCCGCGATGGGCGCCAGTCCAAACAGCAACAGCGACGCGATGGCCATGGCCGCAAAGAACAGCGTCCAGGCCCAGGTGGCGCGCCGCGTGTAGCGCAGCGCGGCAGGCGACAGCGGCCCGTGCAGGAGCGCGGCGAACTGCGACACCAGCGGCGTGCGACCCGGCCGCAGGCTGCGCCCGAACGCCAGCCCCAGCAGCAGCTGCAAACCCAGATCCTGCAACAGGAATATCCAGTGGTCATGCCGCACGAGCCAGCTGCTGCTCGCATACAGCGCGGCACAACCCACCAGCCAGAGCGGCAACAGCAGCCGGCGCGCTGACGAGCGCCACGCGAACAGCAACGCCAGGGTCGCACACGGCGCCAGCGCCACACCGGCGTCGAGCAGTACGGGCGCCGGGGCCGAGGCGGCCACATGGGCCAGCAACGCGTAGCCGGCGCACAGGGCCAGCGCGAGGGCGCCCTTGCCAACCTGAGTCCAACGCGGCGCCTCGCGATTCACTTGGTCCTCTGCGCCGCAATGTGCTCGCAGAGGGAGCGAAGCGAACTGAAGATCTGGCCGTTGTCTTCGTGGTCCGCGCGCAGTTCCAGACCGTATTGACGCGAGATCACCAGCGCAACCTCCAGAATATCGATCGAGTCCAGCCCCAGGCCCTCGCCATACAGCGGCTCGTCCGGCACGATGTCGGTCGCCGGCGTTTCCAGGTTGAGGGTAGACACCAGCAGTGCCGCCACCTCATGCAGCAGCGCGGCGTCGGCCTTGCCCGCGGGCAGTGCGATGGTGGCGGATAAAGTAGTGAGGTTCGCTGCAGACATGGTGAAATGGGATCGAGGGACCGATTCAGGCTGGATAGGACTACCATGTACTCATACTCATGGACTCGCCGTTGCCGCCTCATTTTACCGGGGTCGCTGCGCAGCGCGCCGGGTTGGCGACGGCTGACCCCCGAGCGCAGGACGCATCCTGCAACACCGTCATCCTTTGATACAAATGCCCGCCCTGCCAGTGCCCGAAACCTCGATCGACCCAGGGCGCTGCCCGCTGTGCGGAGCGCCCAATCAATGCGCCATGGAAACCCAGCGCGCCACCGGCGTGGAACAGCCGCCGTGCTGGTGCACCCGGGTGCCGTTCCCGCCGCCGATGCTGGCCCGCGTGGCGCCGCCGGCGCAAGGCCGGGCCTGCATCTGCCAGGCCTGCGCGAGCATCTGAAGCAACAGATGTAACGAATATGTTGCCTCCCTTGGAGAAATCGCCGGCAAAAGAGAGGCTGGAATGACACAATCGAGGACATCGCCGCACTGGCGGCCATCCTTTTGATTGCCACACCTCGCTCGCTCCATGTGCCAGCTGCTCGGACTCAACTGCAAAACCCCCACGGACGCCACTTTCAGCTTCACCGGGTTTTGCCAGCGCGGCGGGTTGACCGATCACCATGCGGACGGCTGGGGCATCGCGTTTTTCGAGGGCCGCGGCCTGCGCCATTTTGTCGATCACCAGAGCGCGGTCGAATCCCCCGTGGCCGAACTGATCCGCCGCTACCCGATCAAGAGCCGCAATATCGTGGCGCACGTGCGCAAGGCCACGCAGGGCGACGTGTCGCTGCAGAACGCCCACCCCTTCGTACGCGAGCTGTGGGGCCGCTACTGGGTATTCGCGCACAACGGCGACCTCAAGGATTACCACCCGCGCCTGCACGGCAGCTTCCACCCGGTCGGCACGACCGACAGCGAGCGAGCGTTCTGCTGGCTGATGCAGGAGTTGGCCAAATCGCACGCGGGCCTGCCCAGCGTGGCCGAGTTGACGCTTACGCTGCACGAGCTGGTGCCGCAAATCCGGCGCTACGGCGCGTTCAACTTCCTGCTCTCCAATGGCGAGGCGCTGTGGGCGCACGCCTCCACCAGCCTGTTCTACCTGGTGCGCCAGTACCCGTTTGCGCACGCCACGCTGTCCGACCAGGACCTGTCGGTCAACTTCGCCGACATCAACTCGCCCGAAGACCGTGCCGCGGTGGTGGTAACGACGCCGCTGACCAGCAACGAGACCTGGACCGCGTTTGCGCCCAGCGAGCTCAAGGTGTTCGTGGATGGCGCGCCGCTGGCCTGAGGCTCAAACCGCCGGCGCGGCCAGCGCCGCCTCCAGCGCATCGGCAAACATCGCGGCCACGTCGAAGCCGGTCTGCTCGGTGATCTCCTGAAAGCAGGTTGGGCTGGTGACATTGATTTCGGTCACGCAGTCGCCGATCACGTCGATGCCGGCCAGCAACAGCCCGCGCGCCGCCAGCACCGGGCCGAGCGCCTGCGCGATCTCAAGATCACGCGCGGACAGCGGTTGCGCCACGCCCTTGCCGCCGGCGGCCAGGTTGCCGCGCACCTCGCTGCCCTGCGGAATGCGCGCCAGGCTGAACGGCACCGGCTGGCCGCCAATCACCAGCACGCGCTTGTCGCCCTGCGCGATCTCGGGCAGGAATTTCTGCACCATGACCGACTCGGCGCCGCCCTTGTTCAGCGTCTCGGTGATGCTGCCCAGGTTCAGGCCGTCGGCGCGCACGCGGAAGATCCCCATGCCACCCATGCCGTCGAGCGGCTTGAGGATGATGTCCTGGTGCTCGGCGTGAAAGCGCTGGATGTCGGCCGCGCTGCGCGTGACCAGCGTGGGGCCGATGAACTGCGCGAACTCCATGATGGCGAGCTTTTCGGGGTGATCGCGCAGCGCCGCGGGCTTGTTGAAGACGCGCGCGCCTTCGCGCCCGGCCTGCTCGAGCAAATGCGTGGCGTAGATGTATTCGGCATCGAACGGCGGGTCTTTTCGCATCAAAACAGCGCCGAAGTCCTTGAGGGGCGTGCGCTGTTCGCTATCAATTTTGAACCATTGCGAGGCGTCGCCGGTCAGGGTGATGGCGCGCACATCGGCCTCGACCCGGCCGCCGCGCACCCACGACAGCTGCTGCGGCTCGCAGGCCGCAATGCGGTGCCCGCGCCGCTGCAGCTCGCGCATCATCGCGAAGGTCGTGTCCTTGTAGATCTTGAAATGATCGAGCGGATCGGCAACGAAGAGGATGTTCATGGAATGAGACGATGAGGGGCCGCGGATAATCAGGCGGCGCGCCCGTACTGTTGCACAAATAGCGCGACGGCGCCGGCCACCACGC
>DATNBD010000203.1:0-5589 GCA_035572155.1 Rhodoferax sp. | reverse complement strand
ATCTACAACTGGATCGTCGTCAACACCTACCGCGAGCCCAAGGTGCGAGGCTGCGGCACCGGTGACATCAAGACCATGCTGGAGACCGGCGACCTGGGCGGCAAGTGCGCCGACCTGAATGCGGTCTTTGTCGGCTTGTGCCGTACCCTGGGAATCCCGGCGCGCGACCTGTACGGCGTGCGGCTCGCGCCGTCCGCGTTCGGCTACCGGACGCTGGGCGCGAATCCGGCGAGCCTCACGGGCGCGCAGCACTGCCGCTCCGAGGTATTCCTGAAGGCGCACGGCTGGGTCGCGATGGATCCGGCCGATGTCACCAAGGTCATGCGCGAGGAAACGCCCCAGTGGATCAAGAGCACCCGCGGCGGCGTGGTCGGGCCGGTGGATCGTGCGCTGTTCGGCGGCTGGGAAGGCAACTGGATGGCCTACAACAGCGCGGTCGATGTGGTGCTGCCGCATTCCAGCGGCGACCCGCTCGGGTTCCTCATGTACCCGCAGGCCGAGGATGCGGGCGGGCGCATCGATCCGTATTCGCCCGAAAATTTCCGCTACCGTATCAGCGCGAAACAGATCCAGGCGTGACCGCCTGCCCGGTTGGGGCGCCCAGAACCTTCAGCCCACGTCGATGGATGCAATGCCGGTCGCGCAGGCTACCAGCGTGACGATCGCCGCAGACGCGATGGCGATCGCCGGGGGCGCCGTCATGCCGTGGCCGTTCATCAGGTGGTGGCGCCGCCACGCTCCGTACAGAACGGCCGCGACCGCCGCGACCAGCAGCGCGAAGGCCAGCAGGGTGATCGGCGTCTCGTGGCGTGTCCAGCCGGTGCGCAGCGCCAGCAGGGCATTCACCAGCACGGCCAGCCCGGTGCGGTTCCAGGCCAGCGCGGTGCGCTCGGCCTGCAGGCCCGGGTCCCTCGGTCGCCGCGTGGCTGCCTCCGCAAGCATCACGCCTGCACCGCCAGCAGCAGCGCAATCACCGCCGCGATGCCCAGCGTGGCCGCGGAAATCAACGGGATCGCCAGGGTGCCCGGCAGCCGGCGGGCGTGGCGCATCGCGATTTCGTTGGCGCGCCATCGTACATAGGCCATCGCGCACAGCAAGGCGGCCAACACGCCAAGAATGACGGCCAGCATCACGATGACGATATGCGGGCCGAGCCTGGTGGAGAACTGGTCGAGCAATACGCCGCCCGCTAGCAGCGCCAGGGCCGTGCGAATCCAGGCAAGGAAGGTGCGCTCGTTGGCCAGCGAAAACCGGTAGTCGGGTTCCTCGCCCTCCTGCCGCCACTTTGGTTCACGCATTCGATGTTCCTTTCCGTGTGTCGATTGTGCTTCAGGCGCAGCGGTCCGGCGCCGGGTCACGTTGGCTGCGCCCGCGTTGTCCAGTCCAGGCTCAAACGGCGCGCGCTCTCGAACCGGCGAGCCTGCCCGGTGACTGGGTCCGCAAACGCGATGGAGCGGGCCAGTAGTTGCAGCGGGCGGCTGAAGTCGTCGTCGGCCGCGTCCACCAGGTGGGGGTAGAAGCGGTCGTTCACGATCGGCAGCCCGAGCGCCGCCATGTGCACGCGCAACTGGTGCTTGCGGCCCGTCGCGGGCTGCAGGCGGTAGCGCCCCAGCGTGCCGCGCACCTCCAGCAGTTCGACGCGGGTCTCGGCGTTCACCGCTCCTGCCGCTTCGCACAGCCTGAAAAATGGCGTGCCGGCCACGATGCGGCTGCGCCGCACGCAGGGCAGCGCCAGCTCGGCGCGCCAGGGCGCAATGGCTTCGTACTGCTTGGCGACTTCGTGCTGGCGAAACAACGCGTGGTAGGCGTCGCGGCTGGCCGGCTGGATGGAGAACACCACCACGCCGGCCGTGTCCAGGTCGATGCGGTGGATCGGCTGCAGCGTGGCGATGCCAAGTCGGCGCTTCAGGCGCACCAGCACGGTCTCCTGCAGGTAGCGTCCCGACGGCGTCACCGGCAGGAAATGCGGCTTGTCCACCACCACCAGATGCTCGTCCTGATGGAGCACGGCTTCGTCGAACGGGATGCGCGGTTCGTGCGCCAGCTCGCGGTAGTAGTACACCCGCAGCGGACCCTGAAACGGTCGCTCGGGTGTCACCAGCGCACCATGCTCGTCTACCACCAGGCCCTCGCGCATGCGCTGCAACCACACGGCGCGGGCGATCGCGGGAAAGCGCTGCGCCAGAAAGTCAGTGATGGTGGGCCAGGTACCCGCAGCGCCGGATGGCAGGCCAACGCAGCTCGGGCCGACGCCGTTGCGCGTTGGGGGCACGGCGGATTCAGACGGTGTGTTCACACGCGCTCGAACACCAGGTCCCACACGCCATGCCCGAGCTTGAGGCCGCGGTTCTCGAACTTGGTCAGCGGGCGGTAGTCGGGCTTGGGCGCGAAGCCGCCGTGGCGGTCGTGCGCCGTGTTTTTCAGGAGCGGATCGGCGCGCAGGACGTCGAGAATCTGCTCGGCATAGGGTTGCCAGTCAGTCGCGCAATGCAGGTAGCCGCCAGGCATCAGGCGGGTCGCCAGCTTCGCTGCCAGCGGGGCCTGGATCAACCGGCGTTTGTTATGCCTCTTCTTGTGCCACGGGTCGGGAAAGAAGATGTGGATGCCCGCAAGGCTTTGCGGCGCAACCATCTGGTTGATGACTTCGACCGCGTCGTGCGCCACGATGCGGATGTTGCTCAAGTGCTGTTCGTCGATGCGTATGAGCAGGGCGCCCACGCCCGGCGGGTGCACCTCGCAGCACAAAAAGTTCTTCTCCGGCATCAGAGCCGCGATGTGCGCGGTGGCTTCGCCCATGCCGAAGCCGATCTCCAGGATGGTCGGCGCGCTGCGCGCGAACGTTGCCGCGAGGTCGATGATCTGTTCGCCATACGGCAGCACATACACCGGCCCCAGATTCTCCAGCGCCCTGGCCTGGCCAGTCGTGGTGCGCCCGGCGCGGCGCACGAAGCTGCGAATGGTTTGAGGATGGGCCACCTCCGGCGGGGCGGTGGCGGAGCCGGCGGAAGAGGCGAGGGCGGTGCTCATGAGGAGGGTCGATTGTAGAGATGGCGCCACGCACTCACCCACGCGGCCAGTGCTTCGGCCACGCTGCCGGTTTGCGGCATCAAGCCCAGCACGGCGGCGGCGGCCGCCAGCGCGTTGAAGGCGCCCGTTGCGGTGGTGGTATCGAGCGCCTGCGCGCCGTTTTGCTTGGAGAGTTTTTCACCATTTGCCCCATAGACCAGCGGCGTGTGCAGGTAGGCCGGCAGGGGCAGTTGCAGGGCACGCTGCAGCAGGATCTGGCGCGGTGTGTTGTCCGCCAGGTCCACGCCGCGCACCACGTGGGTGATGCCCTGCGCCGCATCGTCCACCACCACGGCCAACTGGTAGGCCCAGAGACCGTCGGCCCGCCTCAGCACGAAGTCACCGACCTCCAGCGCCACGTTTTGCTGCTGCGCACCGAGCCGGCGGTCATGCCAGGTGACGGTGGGGTTAGCTATTGAAAGTATGGCTGACTGCGTATATCCAGCAATGGCTACAGCCTGTTTCTGTTCAAAACTGTCCGTGAGAAAGCGCCAGGCGCGCGCGCGCCGGCCCTGCAAGCCATGGCGGCAGGTGCCGGGGTAGACCAGCTCGGTGTGGCGCTGGCGGCGCTGGATCCCAGCGGCGGCCAGCGCGTCCTCGATGTCCTTGCGCGAGCAGGCACAGGGGTAGGCGCGGCCGTCGGCCATCAGCGTGTCGAGTGCGCGCTGATACAAAGCACCGCGCTGCGACTGGACCAGCAGCGGCGCATCGGACACCAGGCCGCAGGCTGCCAGTTGCGCCAGGATGATGCGGTCCGCGCCGGGCACGCAGCGCGGCGTGTCCACGTCCTCGATGCGTACCAGCCAGCGGCCGCCGTGCGCGCGCGCATCGAGCCAGCTGGCCAGCGCGGCGACCAGCGAGCCCGCGTGCAACGGTCCGGTCGGCGACGGCGCGAACCTGCCGGTATAGGCCGTCGTCGTCATGCCGCCGCCCCGCTTCACGCCATGGACAGCGCCAGCTCCAGCCCGGAGACAAACGCGTCTTCCACGCGGTGGCCGATCAGGTAGTCGCCGCACAGTCCCAGGCGCGCCTTGGCGTCCCACACGTGCGTCTTGCCGAGCGGATTGAGGGTCTGCGCATCGCGCCAAAGGTGCACCTCGGCATGCGCGGGCTCGGTGCGAATCCCGGTGATCTCGGCAAACGCCTTGAGCAGCTTGGCCTGCACGCGCGGCGTGTCGTCTTCCAGGTGTTCGTGCGACCAGGCGTCACTGGCCTGCACGGTCCAGCGTTCGATGGCACCGCGCCCCGGCTTGGACGACTCGCGCGCCAGCCACGCAATGCGGTGGTGCGTGCTGCGCGCCGCGTTCCACTGCGGGCCCAGGTGCGTGAGGGTGGGTTGCACCGCCTGTGGAAACGCCAGCATCAGCGTCCAGCACGGGGCGATGCGCACCTGCGCGAGCTGCTTCGCCAGCGCCGGGCTTTGCTCTGAGTCCTGCAGCAACTCGTGCGCGTGCGCCGCGGGCACGGCCAGCACCACGGCATCGAAGGCCGAGTACACATGCCGCGAATCCTGGTCGCCGCGAGTGCGCAACTGCCACTGTTTTGTATTCAGCGGGTCGGGCTCGATGCGCGTGACCAGCGTCTGCAATTCCACGCTGCCGGCTTCGCACAGGGGCAGCGCCCATTGGCCGGGCAGCGTGCTCATCGCGGGCGCCGGCACCCAGTGGGGCTCGCGCGCGGGCAGGCCGGCTGCGGTTACCCGGCCGTAGCTGTCGAGCACGCGCACGGTGTTCGCGCTCCACGGCTTGCAGGCACCCGGCGTGGTGGCCAGCGCCCGGGCAAAGCGCGCGTCGCGCACCGTGAAGTACTGCGCGCCGTGGTCGAAGCTGCCGAACGGCGAGTCGCGCGTGGCCATGCGTCCGCCCACGCCCTGGTTTTTGTCGAACACTGTCACGCGGTGCCCGGCCTGCACCAGCGTGCGGGCGCAGGCGATGCCCGCCATACCGGCCCCGATGACCGCCATATGGCGGGGCACAGCAGGGCGGGCAGATGGGGCGCGGGGCGGTTTTATCATGTTGGAGCTTTGCGGGGTTGGCATGAGTGCACTCTACACGCAGCCGCAAGCGTGGGGCTCTAAAACCCTTGCTGGTGCTCCAGCAGGGCGGCGCGGGTGGCCGCACTCTCCAGTTGCGCGAGCCACCATTGCAGCGCCCGTCCCTGGGGCGTACGGGTGGCCGTGCGCCAGGCGTAGCTGAAGCGCACCAGCCGGGCCGGCCGCTCGACCTGCCGTGCCACCAGCCGGCCGGTCTCGAGGTAGGGGCGCGCCAGCGGTTCGGGCAGAAAACCGCAGCCGAGGCCGCGCACCTGGGCTTCCAGCTTGGCGGGCATGCCGGGCACGGTCAACACCTCCTGCCCGCCGAGCAGCCCGAAGGTCAGGCCGTCGCCGCGCTGCACCGAGTCGGCCACGGCCACGGCGCGGTGCCGGCGGATCAGCTCGTCGCTCAAGGGTTCGGGGGCGCTGGCCAGCGGATGGTGCGGCGCCACGGCAAAGACAAAGTGAATCTGGCCCAGCGGCTTGCTGTG
>DATNBD010000202.1:0-11755 GCA_035572155.1 Rhodoferax sp. | reverse complement strand
TTGAAGCTCAGCAGCGTGTACCAGCGCCACATGAGCACGTCGGAAATGCTCAGCACCTTGGCGAACATGGTGTTGGGGTCCTCCGATATGCCGATGTAGTTGTTCTTGGATTTGGACATCTTCTCGACGCCGTCCAGCCCTTCGAGCAGCGGCATGGTCAGGATGCACTGCGGCTCCTGCCCGTATTCCTGCTGCAGATGGCGCCCGACCAGCAGGTTGAATTTCTGGTCGGTGCCGCCGAGCTCCAGGTCGCTCTTGAGCGCGACGCTGTCATAGCCCTGCATCAGAGGGTACAAAAATTCATGCACGCTGATGGATCGTCCGTCTTTGAAGCGTTTATTGAAGTCATCCCGTTCCATCATGCGTGCAACGGTGTACTTCGCCGCGAGCTGGATCATGCCGCGTGCGCCCAGCGGATCGCTCCACTCGCTGTTGTAGCGGATCTCGGTCTTGGCCGGATCCAGCACCAGGCTGGCCTGCTTGTAATAGGTCTGGGCGTTGGCTTCGATCTGTTCCCTGCTCAGCGGCGGGCGCGTGGCGTTGCGGCCCGACGGGTCGCCGATCATCGTGGTGAAGTCGCCAATCAGGAAGATCACCGTATGGCCGAGGTCCTGCAGCTGGCGCATCTTGTTCAGCACCACGGTATGGCCGATGTGGATGTCGGGCGCCGTCGGATCCAGCCCGAGCTTAATGCGCAGCGGCACCCGGGTGGCCTGCGAGCGGACCAGTTTTTTCAGCCATTCGTCTTGCGGAATGAGCTCGTCGCAACCCCGCAAGCTCACGGCCAGCGCATTCTTTACATCGTCGGCGACTGAAAATGTAGTACTTAAGGATTGATGCATAGGGATATTTCTGACATTTTCGTGACAGCAGTCGATATACTTGGCGCCGGCCCGTGCGGCAACGCACCAAGCCATGGATTGACGACACTTTTGCGACTGTCGCCGAGCGATTCGGCCCCGGTCCTGGCGCCTGATTTTATGCGGCGCGCGCTTGGTGCCTGTTTTGGCGGCCGCCCGCCAGAATCCCAAGCACGCGACACCGCTGACTCGTCTTTGGGAAACGTTCTTTTGAAAAACCGCCTGCTCGTCGCCGGCACCGCTTTTGCCGGCCTGATTCACCGCCATCCGAAACGGGTCAGCGCCATGGTCGCCGCCTTTCTGCTGTGCGGTGGCGGCGGCGCCTTTGCCGTGGCCACTTTCGGGCCCGATCCATCGAATCTGCCGACCCGGCAGGTGCTGCGGGCGGTGCAGCCGCTGGCCGCGCCGCCCGCCGAGCAGGCTGCCGCGCTCGATCAGCACCACTTCCGCCTGTACAGCTCGGGCACCACCCGCGCCAGCGACACCGCGGACGGCCTGTTGCAGCGCCTGGGTGTTTCGGACGACGCCGCGGCCGCGTTCATTCGCGGCGACGCCGTGGCCCGCCGCGGTCTGCTGGGCGGAGCGGACCGCTCCGTTTCGGTACAGACCGACGACCAGCATGAGTTACTGCAGCTCACCGCGCGCTGGATCACCGACGACAGCGGCAATTTTCAAAGGCTGGTGATCGAAAAAACCCCGCAGGGCTTCAGCGCCCGCGTGGAAACGGCGCCGCTGACGGCCCAGACCCATCTGGGCAGCGGCATCATCTCGTCCACGCTGCTGCGCGCCGTCGATGCGGCGCACATTCCGACCGACGTCACCGCGCAGCTGGTGGATATTTTCTCGGATGACATCGACCTGCACTCGGGCCTGCGCAAGGGAGACCGGTTCTCGGTGGTGTACCAGACGCTGGAAGCCGACGGCGAGCCGATCGCGAGCGACCTCGTCACCGGCCGCGTGCTGAGCGCCGAGATCGTGAACAAGGGCCAGCATTTCCAGGCCATGTGGTTCCAGAACCCGACGGCGGCCGACAAGGGCGCCTACTACACGCTGGACGGCAAGAGCCTGCATCCGGACTACCTGAGTTCGCCCGTCACGCATGTCCACATCACGAGCGGCTACCAGATGCGCTACGACCCGATCCAGCACAGCTGGAAAATGCACGAGGGCATAGACTTCGCAGGCCCGATCGGCACGCCGGTGCATGCCGTCGCCGATGGCGTGGTGACATTCGCCGGTGTGCAAACCGGCTATGGCAAGGTCGTCAACATCATGCACCCGCCCGGCGCTGACGGCAGCCACATGACGGTGTACGCGCACCTGAGCAAGATCACGGTGCGCCAGAGCGAAAAGGTCGGCGAAGGCGAGACCATCGGGCTGTTGGGAGAATCGGGCTGGGCCACCGGCCCACACGTGCATTTCGAATACCGCGTGAACGGCGTGCCCGAAAACCCGGTGCTGATAGCCCGGCAAAACAACACCCTCCGCCTGACCGCCGCCGTCAGGCCCGCGTTCGACCGCCTGGCGTCGTCCATGCGCATGCAACTGGCGGACGCCGCACTGGTGCAACAGGCGAGCGCGCAATAGACCGTGGCACGTGGCGTGACGCGTTGCCCGGCCGGCCTGAATGGCTGACGACGGGCCATGGCGGAGTTCTATATCGGCCTGATGTCCGGCACCTCGCTGGATGGCGTGGATGGTGTTCTGGTCGAGTTCCTGAAAGAAAAACCGCGTGTAGCCCTTCATCGATCAGCATCTTTTGCTATTGAATTAAGAGCTGAATTGTTCGCGTTGAACAGCGCCGGCCCGAACGAACTGCATCGGGCCGCGCTGGCGGCGAATCGGCTGGCGCGGGTCTATGCCCAGGTCGTGGCCGACTTGCTGGCGGGCGCCGGCATCGCGGCTGCCGAGGTCAAAGCCATCGGCGCGCATGGCCAGACCGTGCGGCACCGCCCGCAGGAATTCGATGCCGATCCGCAACGCGGCCTGCCCGCCACCGGCTACACACTGCAAATCAACAACCCGGCGCTGCTGGCCGAACTCACCGGCATCGACGTCGTCGCGGACTTTCGCAGCCGCGACGTCGCGGCCGGCGGCCAGGGTGCGCCGCTGGCGCCGGGGTTTCACCGCGAGGTGTTCGGGCGACCCGGCGAGACGGTGGCAGTGCTCAACATCGGCGGGATCGCGAATCTGAGCGTGCTGGGCACCGACTCGAGCGTGCTGGGCTTCGACTGTGGCCCCGGCAATGCGCTGCTCGACTATTGGAGCCAGCGGCACACCGGCCAGCCGTTCGATACCGATGGCGCATGGGCAGCGAGCGGGCGGGTCAGCCAGCCGCTGCTGGCCGCCTTGCTGGCCGAGCCCTATTTGGCCAAGGCGCCGCCCAAAAGCACCGGGCGGGACCTGTTCAACCCCGACTGGCTCGGCGCCCGACTGCAGGGCTTTGGCGCCGTGACCGCGGTGGATGTTCAGGCGACATTGACGGAATTCACCGCCAGCGCCTGCGCGCAGAGCGTGCTGCGCCACGGCGCCCGGAGCCGATCGTTGATAGTCTGCGGTGGCGGCGCGCTGAACACTCACTTGATGCAACGGCTGCAGGCGGCGCTGCCACAACTGGCCGTGACCTCGTCCGACACGCAAGGCCTGCCGCCGCTGCAGGTCGAGGCGGCAGCCTTCGCCTGGCTGGCACGCAGGACATTGCGGCGCGAGCCGGGCAATCTGGCCAGCGTCACAGGTGCCCGTGGCGAACGTGTGCTGGGCGCGATCTACCCCGCCTGAGTCGGCACTCGTTCCAACCAGGACCATGCCGCGCTGCCGTGGCGCTAGTGGGCCTCGATCGCATCGTGCGGCCCGCGCATGGGTTCGACACCAGGCGACAGTTGCCAGAAGATCCATGCCGATGCCACCGTGATCAGGCCCATGGTAAAAAAAGTGGCGTGGAAGGCGTAGAGCGTTTGAAGAACACCCGTGGCCGAGGAAAAGAAATTGGTGAAGGCCGCCAGCACCGCGCTTGCCGCTGCCACGCCCATGCTGATGGAGAGCATCTGCACCATCGACAGCAGGCTGTTGCCGCTGCTGGCCAGACCGCCATCCAGGTCCTTGAGCGTGACGGTGTTCATGACGGTGAATTGCAGCGAATTCACGGCGCCAAAACAGGCCAGTTGCACAATCCGCAGCCACAGCGGCTGCGCGGGCGTCATCAGCGCGAAGGTCGCCATGGCAATCCCCACCAGCGCGGTATTCACCACCAGCACCAAGCGGTAGCCGGCGCGCGTGACCAGGGTCATGGCCAGTTGCTTGGACAACAGGCCCGCCGTCGCCACCGGCAGCATCATCAGGCCGGCCTGCAGCGGCGAATAGCCGAGGCAGACCTGCAGCAGCAGGGGGATCAGGAACGGCATGCAGCTGCTGCCGATGCGGGCGAACAAATTCCCCAGCAATCCGATGCTCAGCGTCGGGATGCTGAACAGGCGCGGGGAGAACAGCGGATGAGGCTGGCGGGCGGCGCGCAGCCAGTAAGACACCAGACTGGCCAGCCCGAAGATCAGCAAGACCAGCACCGTGGCCTGGCGCAGGCCGAGATCCGACAGCCCGTCGAGAGAAAGCGACATCGCCACCATGCCGAAGGCGAGCAGCAGGTAGCCTCCCAGGTCCAGCCGCGTGGCCGTCTGGTCACGCCCTACGGGCATGTGCTTCAGGGTCGCGATACAGCCGACCAGGGCCACGGGCACGTTGATCAGGAAAATCCAGTGCCACGACGCCACCACGACCAGCCAGCCGCCCAGCGTCGGGCCCAGCAGCGGGCCGATCATGCCGGGAATCGCAACAAAGCTCATGGCCGCGAGGAATTTTTCGCGCGGGAACGCACGCAGCACCGCCAGCCGCCCCACCGGCAGCAGCAAGGCCCCGCCCAGGCCCTGCACCACGCGCGACGCCACCAGCTGCGACAGGCTCTGGGAAAAGGCGCACAGCAGCGAGCCGATGGCGAACAGCACGATGGCGCCGAAATACACGCGCCGCGTGCCCAGGCGGTCTGCAATCCAGCCCGAGGCGGGGATCAGCATCGCCATCGTGAGCGAATAGACCACGATCACCGATTGCATGCGCAGCGGGCTCTCACCCAGGCTCGTGGCCATGGCGGGCAACGCGGTGTTGACGATGGTGGTGTCCAGCGTCTGCATGAAAAAGCCGATCGCCACCAGCCACAGGAGAATCGGGCGGGGGTTGTCGTTATTCATGAGAAGGGAGCCGCGCGGCCGGAATCAGAAAAAGGAAAGAGCTCCAGAAAAAAAGCCGCCAGGCGGCGACTTTTTGATCGTGGCTGAACGAGGCTCAGGGCGAGAAGCTCGAACCGCAACCACAGGTGGATGTCGCGCCAGGGTTCTTGATGACGAACTGCGCGCCCTGCAGGTCTTCCTTGTAGTCGATCTCGGCACCGACCAGGTATTGGTAGCTCATCGCGTCGATCAGCAGCGAGACCCCATTCTTGGTCATGGTGGTGTCATCGTCATTGGTGACTTCGTCAAAGGTAAAGCCATACTGGAAACCCGAGCAGCCGCCGCCCTGCACGAACACGCGCAGCTTGAGATCGGGGTTGCCCTCCTCGGCGATCAGGTCGGCCACCTTGGCGGCCGCACTGTCCGTGAAGATGATGGGGTCGGGCATCTGGGTCTGGATATTTTCGGCGACGGCGCTCATGGAGTTCCTCCGTTGACTGTAGGGTGATGCTACTGCAAAAAGCAAAAAACCGCCCAAAGGCGGTCTTTGCTGGCGTGCCAAGCTCAGCGCTTCGAGAACTGCTTGCGACGGCGTGCCGAGTGCAAGCCGACCTTTTTACGTTCCACTTCGCGCGCATCACGCGTCACGAAGCCGGCCTGGCTCAGCATGGGCTTGAGCGTGGCGTCGTAATCGATCAGGGCGCGGGTAATGCCGTGGCGTGCCGCGCCGGCCTGGCCGGACTCGCCACCGCCCTGCACATTGACCATGATGTCGAAGGTTTCGACATGGTTCGTCAAAAACAGCGGCTGCTTGACGATCATGATCGAGGTCTGGCGGCCGAAGAACGCTTCGATGTCCTTGCCGTTGACCACGATCTGGCCGCTGCCCTTTTTCAGAAACACGCGGGCGACGCTCGATTTGCGACGGCCGGTGCCATTGTTCCATTCACCAATCATTCTCAAGGCTCCTTAAATTTCCAGCACTTTGGGCTGTTGGGCGGTATGCGGGTGCTCGGCGCCGCCGTACACCTTGAGCTTTTTGATCATGGCGTAGCCGAGCGGGCCTTTCGGCAGCATGCCCTTGACGGCTTTTTCCAAAGCGCGCCCCGGATGCTTGGCTTGCATGTCACGGAAGTTGGTGGCTGAAATACCGCCCGGGTAGCCCGAGTGACGGTAATAAATCTTGTCGATCGGCTTGGCGCCGGTGACGCGCAGCTGGGCTGCGTTGATGATGACGATGAAGTCACCGGTATCGACGTGAGGCGTGTAAATGGCCTTGTGTTTGCCGCGCAAACGGAGAGCAACTTCGCTGGCTACTCGTCCGAGGACCTTGTCGGTCGCGTCAATCACAAACCACTCGTGCACCACGTCAGCGGGTTTGGCGCTGAAGGTCTTGGTCATGAGTTTTCTCTCGTAAAGAGGGTTTGGCGGGCTCTTTTCCACGGTCGGCGTTCCTCTGACGGGAATCTCTTAGGTGGGGATCACCCGGCATACGGCCCAATCACGCAAGACCAGGACGATACCGAGACACTTCGCCGCGGAACCACAAAAGCGCTGCGAAGCCCAAGATTATACGAAAAATCAAGGACTTGGCTTGCAGCGTTACCATCGCGGCATGTTCAGTTACCGCCACGCCTTCCATGCCGGCAATCATGCCGACGTCCTCAAGCACATGACCTTGATCGCGACGCTGGTGCACCTGACACAAAAGGACGCAGGGCTGACGGTCGTGGACACTCACGCCGGCGCCGGGCTGTACCGGCTCGACAGCGACTACGCCGACAAGAGCAGCGAGGCGAGAGACGGCGTGCTCAAGCTGTTTTCGCAGATCCGGCCGGCCGGCGTGAATTCTGCATCAAAAGTGCATCCAGCCCATGATGCATCTTCGCATGTAGCTACGAAATCAGTAGTTAAGAAGACAGTTGGCGACGGCGCCAGCGCCAGCGCCACTGAGGCCATGGCCCCGGCGCTGGAAGCCTACCTGGATCTGATCGCGGGCTTCAATCCGAGCGGCCAGCTCAAAATCTACCCCGGCTCGCCGTTTGTGATCCAGCGCCTGTTGCGTGCCGAGGCACGCGACAAGCTCAAACTGTTCGAGCTGCACCCGACCGACAGCAAGACCCTGGCGGCGAATATCGCGCAGCTGGAAGCCGGGCGCCAGGTGGCTGTGGCGCGGCTCGACGGTTACGACGGCCTGAAGGCATTTTTGCCGCCGCCGAACCGGCGCGCGCTGGTGCTGATCGACCCGAGTTACGAGCTGAAGACTGATTACGCCAAAGTGAGCGCCTGCATACTGGACGGCCTGAAGCGTTTTTCGACCGGCACCTACGCCGTCTGGTATCCGGTGATTCCGCGCCCCGAGGCGCACGACCTGCCGCGCCGCCTCAAGACCCTCGCGACCCAGGCCAAAAAGCCCTGGCTGCATGCCACGCTGGCGATCGGCGTGGACCCGGCGCAAGGGTTGGATGACAGGCCCGGCCTGCGCGCCAGCGGAATGTTCCTGATCAACCCACCCCATACCTTGAAAGCCGCGCTGGCCGCGGCACTGCCGCAGCTGCTGCAGGCGCTCGGGCGCGGCGCAGGCAAGGGCTATACGCTGGACGCCGGCGCCTAGCCGGTCGCGTCGCCGCAGGTGCGAAAGCCGATGAAAACGTCGCTGCGGTGCGGCAGGTAGAAGTTCCGGTAGCGTGGGTGCCGCAGCCTCGCGTCGGTGGCAAACGAGCCACCGCGCACGCTGCGATGCGTGCCAAACCACGGCGCCGAATAGTCCTGGTATGGGTCTGGCGAAAAACCCGGATAGGGTTCAAAGGCGTTGGCCATCCATTCCCACACAGCACTCCCCCAGCGAATCAGGCCCTGGCTCGCGGCGTACTCCCATTCGGCCTCGAGCGGCAGGCGACGCCCGCGCCAACGGCAGTAGGCCTCTGCCTCCCAGGCGTTGACGTGGCAGATTGGGAGGTCGAGCGGCAGCGGCTGCCACTGCCCGAACCAACGCTGCTCCCAGTGGCCCCGGCCCGCCCGCGCCGATTCGCGCCAGCGCGGCGGCCCGGTGCATTCGGCCTGCCGCAGCCAGACCCGTCCTTCATCTGACCACCAGCGCGGATCGCTGTAGCCGCCCGCCTCGACGAACTCGGCGAACGCGCCGTTGCTCACGCAGTCGCGGTCGATACGCCCGGCGGTGCCCCGTGCCGGATGCGCCCACTTTTCGTTGTCGAAGACAAATCCTTCGCCGCGCGAAGACCCGATCGAAAAGGCCCCACCCGCCACCGCCACATCGTTCGCGTGGGGATCGAGTGGGGCCATCGCCAGCGGCGCATGCAGCGGATAGTCCAGCGTCTGGCGCATGTAGATCAGCGCCTCGGCGTGCATGTCCTCATGGAACAAGGCCAGGCGGAAAAAATAAAGCGCCGCGTCGGAATCGTCGGTGGCAGCAAGCCTGGCGCGCACCCCGTCCAGAACCGCCTGCGCATACTCGCGTACCCGGGAAAGCGGCGGCAGGTCAAGATGCCAGCGGTCTGGATGGGCAACGCGCATGGAGTCGAACCACCGGTCCGCATCCGCGAGCAGCGAGGGGCGGCTTGCCGTGAAGTGCCCCGCCTCGTCGGCGCGCGGTTCCCGCAGCACCCAGTGCTCGGTGAACCAGGCGACATGGGCATATTCCCACAACGGCGGATTGATCCCCGGCGCATAGGGAACCTGCCACTGCGATGGCGACAGATCGCGCAGAATGGCCCAGGTGCGCCGGTGCGCATCGACAAACGCGCCATCCAGCGCGGATTTGTTTATGCTTCTTGCGGCAAACCCTTGCGTCTCCACCGTCATGCGTCCTTCCTGCACCACCGTGGTCATTATCAGTCCGGCTTTGCGCGATGCCAACAACGGCAACTGGCAGACCGCGCATCGCTGGTCGCGCTTCCTGCGCCCCGGCAGCGAGGTCTCGCTCGCATCCGACTGGTCGCCCGCGGATCACCGTGGCGTACCAGCGGCGTGCATGATCGCGCTGCATGCACGGCGCTCGGCCGACGCCATTGCCAGATTCGCCGAGACCTGCCCGCAGCGCCCGTTGGTGGTAGTGCTGACCGGCACCGATCTGTACCGGGACATCCGCACCGATGCATCGGCCCGGCGCTCGCTCGATCTCGCCAGCCACCTCGTGGTTTTGCAGGACGAAGGATGCGCCGAGCTGACCCCACAGCATCGCGCCAAATGCCGCGTCATCTACCAGTCCGCGCCGACACTCGCGGCCGGCACGCCGAACCGGCGCACCTTTGACCTGGTACTGGTCGGTCACATGCGCGCGGAAAAAGACCCGCTCACGCCGATGCGGGCGCTGGAGCTGCTGCCCGACGATTCGCGCGTGCGGCTGATCCATATCGGCGACGCGCTGCAAAACGAGTATCTGCAGGCCGCGCAGGCGCTGCTGGCGCGCGATTGGCCTGGCACGACGCGCTACCTCTGGCTGGCTGGCCTGCCGCACGGCGAAACACGGCAGCGCATCAGGCGGGCCCGGGCGATGGTCATCTCCAGCATCATGGAGGGCGGCGCGAACGTGATCGTCGAGGCGGTGACCGCCGGCGTACCCGTGCTCGCGAGCCGCATCCCCGGCAACATCGGCATGCTGGGGCGGGACTATGACGGTTATTTTCCGCCCGGCGACAGCGGACAACTGGCCGCGCTGTTCGAGCAGGTGAGCCGCGACCCCGCATTCCTGTCGCGGCTGCGGCAGCAATGCGCGCGCCGGGCTGGGCTGTTCACGCCGGCACGCGAACAGGCCGAAGTCATTAGACTGGTGGCCGATGTCATGCACAATCCCGAGGCTGCCCAATGAACCCACCCGACAAAATCAAGCTCACCTCTTTCTCGCACGGCGGCGGCTGCGGTTGCAAGATCGCGCCTGGCGTGCTTTCCGAGATCCTCAAGAACACCAGAAACTTCCCGGCCCCCAAAGAGCTGCTGGTCGGCATCGAAACCAGTGACGATGCGGCCGTCTACAAGCTCAATGACAGCCAGGCATTGATCGCCACCACGGATTTCTTCCTGCCGGTGGTGGACGATCCGTACGACTTCGGCCGCATCGCCGCGACGAATGCGATCTCCGACGTGTATGCCATGGGCGGAACGCCCATCATGGCGCTCGCGCTGGTGGGCATGCCGATCGACAAACTGTCTCCCGACATCATCGGCCGCATCCTGGAAGGCGGCGAATCGATCTGTGCCCAGGCCGGCATTCCGATCGCGGGAGGCCACACGATCGACTCGGTCGAACCGATCTATGGACTCGTGGTACTGGGCCTGGTGCATCCGGACCGGGTGAAGAAAAACAGCGACGCGCGGCCCGGTGACAAGCTCATTCTGGGCAAGCCGCTGGGCGTGGGAATCCTGTCGGCGGCGGTCAAAAAGGACCAGCTCGATGCCGCCGGCTACCAGGCGCTCATGGCCTGCACGACCCAGCTCAATACGCCGGGGCGCCTGCTCGCGGAATTGCCCGGGGTACACGCGCTGACCGACGTGACGGGTTTCGGCCTGCTGGGCCACCTGCTGGAACTGTGCCGCGGCGCGGGTCTGGGTGCGGCGCTGGCGAAGGAAGCGATCCCGCTGCTGCCCGGGGTGGAGCGCATGGCGGCGGCCGGCCTGGTCACCGGCGCGTCGGGGCGCAACTGGGCCGGCTACGGGCGCGACGTGGATCTCTCGGCGGCGGTCACACCCGTGCAGAAGGCCCTGCTGACGGATCCCCAGACCAGCGGCGGCCTGCTGGTGGCGTGCGCGCCGGAGACGGTAGACAAGGTTCTGGCGATCTTTCGCAAGGAAGGCTTCGAGCACGCCGTGGTCATCGGGGAGATGCTGGCCGGGCCGGCGCGGGTCGCCGTCGAGTAGCCCGGACAGCGCGCGATACGGCTTCACACAATTAACCGACCGATCGGTCGGTTAATTCGGTATACTCCTGCCGAGCGCCTCGTTGACCGGCGCAGAAGGCCTTCGCATGTACACCCAGTCGCTCGACGTGCCCGATGGCGCGGACCCCGGCAAACCGGCGCTCAAGGCGGTGGCCCGCCCCTTGAGTGAAGCGGAGCTTGCGCGGCAAACGCAGTTGCAGACCCGCTTCGACGAGAGAATCGACGCCGACCAGAAAATCGAGCCGCAGGACTGGATGCCCGAGGCCTACCGCAAGACGCTGGTGCGTCAGATCAGCCAGCACGCGCACTCCGAGATCATCGGCATGCAGCCCGAGGGCAACTGGATTTCGCGCGCACCCTCGCTCAAGCGCAAGGCCATTCTGCTAGCCAAGGTGCAGGACGAAGGTGGCCACGGCCTGTACCTGTACAGCGCGGCCGAGACGCTGGGCACCTCGCGCGAGCAGATGCTGGACGGCCTGCACACGGG
This sequence comes from Rhodoferax sp., assembly GCA_035572155.1. Taxonomy (GTDB): domain Bacteria; phylum Pseudomonadota; class Gammaproteobacteria; order Burkholderiales; family Burkholderiaceae_C; genus Rhodoferax_A. Next base: position 297 of record DATNBD010000202.1, on the reverse strand, counting down.
CAAGGCCAAGTACAGCTCGATCTTCAATTACCCGACCTTGACCTGGGCCGACGTGGGCGTGATCGGCTGGCTGGTCGACGGCGCGGCCATCATGAACCAGGTGCCGATTTGCCGCTGCTCGTTCGGGCCGTACGCGCGCGCCATGATCCGCGTCTGCAAGGAAGAATCGTTCCACCAGCGCCAGGGCTTCGAAAGCCTGATGGCGCAAATGAAGGGCACACCGGCCCAGCGCGACATGGTGCAGGACGCGGTGAACCGCTGGTGGTGGCCGGTACTGGCGATGTTCGGCCCGCCCGA
>DATNBD010000201.1:0-9893 GCA_035572155.1 Rhodoferax sp. | reverse complement strand
TTCGTCATCGTCTTGCAGGTCCGTCGGGGGCCAGGCCGGCGCGGCTTGCGAGGGGAGTTGGGGAGAATTCATTCAGTCGGACGGTCACGAAACAAGCTGGATGCGGCGCACCCATTCGGCCGCGCCCAGGGCAATGGCGGCGTGGGTGGCCTCGAAGACAACACGGGGCTGGCGGTAGGGGTCGGCAATGTCGAACGCGCCTTGCGGGCCGAACTCGCCGAGCCGGTGGATCTTGCCGCGCGCCAGCGGGTAGAGGTCTTCGAGCTCCTGCTGGTGGCCGGCTTCCATGACCAGCACCAGGTCGGCATGGCTGCACATCCAGCCGGCGACTTGCTGGGCGCGGTGGGCCGACAGATCGAGCCCGTGCTGACGCGCGACCTCGCTGGCGGTGGCATCGGCCGGCTGGCCAACCAGCGCATGCAGACCGGCCGACCAGACCTTGCGGCCGGGCAGCCGGTCTTTGAGCAGGGCCTCGGCCACGGGGCTGCGGCAGATGTTGCCGACGCAGACGGTCAGGATGCTGTTCATGGATTGGTGTTGACACTCGCACGCGTGATCGTGGCGTAGTAGGTCGATTCCGCGGTCGGCAGGATCAGGCTGACGACGCGGTTCCAGCGCACCAGCGGCGTGGCATCCACGTACACCACGTCGTGGGCCTTCAAGTCGAAGCTATCAGCCAGCGCATAGGCCACCGGAGAGGCGGCATCGAGGTGGTAGATCTGGGGCTTGCCGCCCTGCACGTTGCGCACCACGTAGATCTGGCGCGGGTCGCCCGAGGTGGTGCTGACGCCGCCCGCCTCGCCGAGGGCTTCGTTGAGCGTGAGGCGCCCGTTGCTGTTCAGGGGCTGGGCGACGGGCTTGGTGACCTCGCCCATCACGTACACCCGGCTGTCGTCGCGGCTACCCACGCGCACCAGGTCGCCGGCATGCAGCAGGATGCGCGACGGATTGATGCCCAGGCGCGCCAGTTGCGGCATGTTGACGACCGTGGTGGTGCCACTGCGGGTGACGTCCACCGTGGCGCGGTCGGCCAGCTTGGTGAGACCGCCGGCACGGTTGATGGCCTCGGGCAGTGTCATGGGGATGTCGTTGATGGCTTGCACGCCGGGGGTCTTCACCTCGCCATCGACATACACGCGGCCAGAGCGGTAGGCCTGCACGCGCACGGTGACCTGCGGGTCCCGCAGGTACTTGGCCAGACGCCGGGTGAGTTCCTCGCGGGCCTGGTCTTCGGTCAGGCCGGCAATTTTGAAGGTGCCGAGCAGCGGAAACTGGATCAGGCCGTCAGGGCTGACGTTGTAGCCGTTGCCGACCACCGCGAGACCCGAGGCATCCGTGGTCAGGGTTGCGCCGGCCGGGGCGAGCACCAGTTCGGGATGGTTCCAGACCACGATGTTGACCACGTCGGCGGGGCCGATGGTGTAGGGCCTGGCCGTGCCGAACAGATGCTGCACGCCGGCACCGAGGCCGGCTTCCTGCGCGCGCTGCTCGCGGATGAGATCGGGCGTGATGTTGATCAAGGCGCCGGGCGGTGGCGCATCCGCCGAGGCCGAGCCTGAGGAAGCGGTTTGCTGTGTGCTGTCGAAATGCAGACCGGGGGCGAAGGCACAGCCGCTCAGGAGCAGGGCCACCAGCATGGACGCTGGGCGGGAAAAGCGGGGTGTCGGCATGAACGATTCTGGATTCGAAGGTGCCAGCGGCAACGCCGGAAACCTTGAATGAAGTCCCCGTTTGTCCGCCCAAAAGCGTTCATTTTACGATGCCGGCGGTGAAACCTGCCGCCGGACAGGCCGGCGGACGGGTTAAACAAGCGTTTTTGTGAACTATTTGACAATTTATCCCGTCTCGACGGGATAAATTGCGGGGTCAGCCAATTGCGAATTTCGCCCGGTCCTGCCCCTGAATCCACTTCGGCGGCTTGCCGCGGCCGGTCCACGTGGCGCCGGTGGCGGGATTGCGGTACTTGGCGGCCACTTTGGCATGCGTTGTGCCGCTTTTGCGAGCCTTGCCGGACGAAAACACGTCTTGCGCCGTCAGACCGAATTCCGCCACCAGGGAGCGCACCTGCGTCACGGCCTGCGCAATTTCGCGTTGCCGGGCATCCTTGATTTGCTGCTCCAGGGCTTCACGCTGTTTCAGGAGTTCTTTGTAGGTGGACATGGATTATCTTTCCCAATAAAAGTGAAGTTTCGATTTGGTTAAGCCGGGGCTCCGATATTATCTGAAATTGAAATGGATTTCAGGTTTTTAAGCAGATGGGGATTATCTTGATTTGTCATTCCCGCACCCTCTCTTGTCGTTCCCGGCCCATTCTTTGTCACTCCCGGCCCTCTCTTGTCATACCCGGCCCCTCTCTTTGTCATTCCCGGCTTGACCGGGAATCCACCGCGGTGAATCTGCGGGAGTGGATTCCCGCCTGCGCGGGAATGACAAAGAAAGGGTGCGGGAATGACAAAGGACATATGGGAATGACAAACGGAGCGCCTCAATCAATGCCCGGCGGGTATCTCCGTGGCCAGCACCTTGTCGATCCGCTTTCCATCCAGATCCACCACCTCGAATATCCAGCCCGCGCATTCGATGCGCTCGCCGGTCAAGGGCAACCGGCCGGAAACCGACATCAGCAAGCCGGCCACCGTGTTGTAGCGGCCGCGGTCTTCTTCGGGCAGTTCGCGGATGTCGAGCCTGATCTTGAGCTCGCTCACCGGCATCAGGCCATCGAGCAGCCAGGAGCCGTCTTCGCGCAGCAGCGCCCAGGCGTCGCCATGGGCGCCGGGTTGCAGTTCGCCCGTGATGGCCTCGAGCAGGTCGCGCGGGGTCATCAGGCCCTGCACCACGCCGTATTCGTCCACCACGAACACCATGCGGCCGGACTTGGCACGAAACTGCTCCAGCAGCTCCATCCCGCTCAGGGTCTCCGGCAGAAAGGCGGCCGGCAGCACATGCGACTCGATGGTGCCGGGCGCATCGACGCCGAGTTCCAGCAGCCGGCCCACGCTGATGATGCCCACCACGTGGTCCAGCGAGCCGCGGCACACCGGGTACCAGGAATGTGAACAATTTTCGCCTCCAGCCCCCACCTGTTCCAGACTTTGTTCTACTGTATTCGCAGCGTCGAGCCACTCCACATCGGTACGCGGCACCATCAGCGAAGTCAATGGCCGGTCGTCCAGACGGAACACGTTCTGCACCATCTGGTGCTCATGCTCCTCGATCACGCCGGCGTCCAGTCCTTCATCCAGGCTGGCCGCGATCTCTTCTTCGGTCACTGCGCGTGACGCAGCGTTATCCACGCGCAGCAGCTTGAGCACCGCTTGCGTGCTGACGGCCAGCAGCCGCACGAACGGCTTGGCGCCCGTGGCCACCCACGCCATGGGACGCGCGACCCAGCGCGCGACCGCCTCCGGATAAAGCTGACCGATCCGCTTGGGCACCAGTTCACCGAACACGATGGTGACGAAGGTAATGGCCGCCACGACCAGCGCCGTGGCGCTGATATCCGCTGCGCCCGCGGGTGCGCCCAGGTGCTGGATCCAGACCGAGACGTTCGAGCTGAATGCCGCCTCGCCAATGATGCCGTTGAGCATCCCGATCGAGGTGATGCCGACCTGCACCGAGGACAGGAATTGCGTGGGATTGTCCAGCAGGTCCAGCGCGGCCTGGGCGCCCTTGTCGCCGCCCTCCGCCATCACCCCGAGCCGTGCCTTGCGGCTGGACGCCAGCGCCAGCTCGGACATGGCAAACACGCCGTTGAGCAGGGTCAACAGCGCGATCAGCAGAACATCCATGAATCAGGGGAGAAAATCGGCACCATGGCACTTTACTTGATTGGCGACGTGCAGGGCTGCGATGCGCCCTTGCAGCGGCTGCTGGAAAAAATTGATTTCTCGCCGAGCCGCGACACCTTGTATCTGCTCGGCGACCTGGTGAACCGGGGCCCCGACTCGGCGGGCGTGCTGCGCCGCATGCTGCGCTACGGCGGCGCGGCCCGCTGCCTGCTGGGCAACCACGACCTGAACCTGCTGGCCATCGCACAGGGCGTGCGCCAGCCGCATCGCCACGACACCCTGGCGGGCGTGCTGCAGGCGCCCGATCGCGCCGCCTTGCTGGAATGGCTGCGGCACCAGCACCTCGCGCTGCGGGAAACGGTCGCGGGCCGAGTGCTTTTGATGGTCCACGCCGGTGTCCTGCCTGGATGGACCGCTTCCAAAACAATAGCCCTTGCAGCTGAGGTGGAAGCCGCCCTGCGCGGCAACGAATGGGGCGAATTTCTGCAGCAGATGTATGGCGACGAGCCCGCCGCCTGGAGCGATTCGCTCGCCGGCGCGGCGCGGCTGCGGGTCATCGTGAATGCGCTCACACGCCTGCGCTTTTGCACACCCGCGGGCACCATGGAGTTCACCACCAAGGAGGGCAGCGGCGCGGCGCCTGCGGGCTACCTGCCCTGGTTCGACGTGCCGGGCCGCCAGACCGCCGACGTGACGGTCGCGTTTGGCCACTGGTCCACGCTGGGCGTGCTGGCGCGCCGCGACGTGCTGTCGCTGGACACGGGCTGTGTGTGGGGGGGTTGCCTGAGCGCGTTGCGGCTGGGCGGCACGGCCACCGCGCCGGGTGGGCACGTGGGGGGCGAGCTGATTCAGGTCCAGTGCGAACAGGCACAGGTGCCTGGATAGCCAACAGTGCGCCTCCCCCTGTCTTTCCAGGCCCTGTCTTTGTCATTCCTCGGCCCTGTCTCTGTCATTCCTCGGCCCCGCCTCATTCCCAGCCCCGCCTCATTCCCGACCCCTCCTCATTCCCGGCCCCTCCTTTGTCATTCCCGGCTTGACCGGGAATCCATCGCGGTGATCCACGGGGGATGGATTCCCGCCTGCGCGGGAATGACAAATGGGGCGCGGGAATAACAAACCGGGCGCAGCAATGACAAAAATGGCGATTGCAGTATCCTGCCAACATCCCTCGATGTCATTCCCGCGCAGGCGGGAATCCATCACCACTTAACCCAGCAAGCCAGGATAAAGATCAGCCCAGCGCGGGTTTTCCTTTTCAATCAATGAGATCTTCCAGGCCCGCTCCCATTTTTTGATCTGCTTTTCCCGCTGAATCGCCGATTCGATGGATTCGGACGACTCCCACCAGACCAGGGTGTGAACGCGGTAGCGCTTGGTGAACCCTTCGGCCAGGTCGTTCTTGTGCTCGTGTACGCGGCGAATCAGGTCGTTGGTCACGCCGACGTACAGCGTGCCGTGGGGTTGGCTGGCCAGCAGGTAGATGTAGTAGGACATCAGGTGTTATAGCCATGGATTCCCGCCTACGCGGGAATGACAAATTCTCGGCTGAGTCAGTCGTTCCCGGCTCCATTTCTGTCATTCCCGACTCCGCCTCTGTCATTCCCGGCTTGACCGGGAATCCACCGTAGTGCTCTGCGGGGGGTGGATTCCCGCCTGCGCGGGAATGACAAATTCTCGGCTGAGTCAGTCGTTCCCGGCTCCATTTCTGTCATTCCCGACTCCGCCTCTGTCATTCCCGGCTTGACCGGGAATCCACTGTAGTGCTCTGCGGCCGTGGATTCCCGCCTGCGCGGGAATGACAAATAGAAGCGCGGGAATGACAAATAGGGCGCGGGAATGGCAAGCGGCCCTCGGCCCTCACTGCGACTTGAACAGCGCGGCGACCTTGCGTTTGGGCTTGATGTTGGCCGAGATGCTGCTGCGCGAGCCGGCCGATCGCACGGGGGCCTCCCAGGCCGGCGCCGCATCGTTCGCGGGGGGCTGGTAGGGCTGGTCGAAGAACGGGTCGCGCGGCGCATGGCTGGCGCGCTGCGGGCGCGGCGCGCGGACGGGCGCGGCATCGAGCACGTCGCGCGGGTCGCCGGTCTCCCCGGCGTCGCGCCAGGCGCGCCGGCCGTCGTTGATGCGGCCCTGGTCCCGGATTCGGGGGGTGTCTTCCTCGAACTCGAGGGGTTCAAGTTCGATCTTGGTCTTGATCAGCTTTTCGATGTCGGCCACCAGCCGCACGTCGTTGCCGCCGCCGGCAAAGCTCACGGCCAGGCCCGAGGCGCCGGCGCGGCCGGTGCGGCCGATGCGGTGCACGTAGTCTTCCGCGTTGAACGGCACGTCGAAGTTGAACACCGCCGGCACGTCCTTGATGTCCAGGCCGCGCGCCGCCACGTCGGTGCAGACCAGCAGATCGACCTCGCCGTTCTTGAACGACTCCAGCGCCTTCAGGCGCTCGTCCTGGCTCTTGTCGCCGTGCAGCGCGGTGGTCTTGAGGCCCTCGCGCTCCAGCGAGCGCGCCAGCCGGGCACAGCCCAGCTTGCTGTTCACGAACACAAAGGCCTGCTTGAGGCCGCGCTGGCGCAGCACCTGGTGCAGCGCGCGGCGCTTGTCGTCTGGGTTCACGCTGTAGAAATGCTGCTCGACGGCGGAGGCGGTGGCGTTGGAGCGCGCCACCTCGATCGTCACCGGGTCCTGCAGGTAGCTGTTGGCCAGGCGCTTGATTTCGGGCGAGAAGGTGGCCGAGAACAGCAGCGTGATGCGCTGCTTGGGCAGGTACGAGAGGATGCGCTGCAGGTCGGGCAGGAAGCCGATGTCGAGCATGCGGTCGGCCTCGTCGAGCACCACGTATTCGACCTGGTTCAGCACCGTGTTCTTGGCTTCAATATGGTCCAGCAGACGGCCCGGCGTGGCCACCAGCACTTCAACGCCTTTTTTGAGCTCCAGCGTCTGCGGTTTCATGTCGATCCCGCCGAACACCACGGTGGCGCGCAACTGGGTGTATTGGGCATAGACCTTGATGGCCTGCGCCACCTGGTCGGCCAGCTCGCGCGTGGGCAGCAGCACCAGCGCACGCACCGGATGGCGCGCCGGCGAGGTCGAGCTGTTTTCGTGCCTGAGCATGAGCTGCAGCAGCGGCAAGGCAAAAGCGGCCGTCTTGCCGGTGCCGGTCTGGGCCGCGCCCATCACGTCCTTGCCTTGCAGAACGACCGGGATCGCTTGTTCCTGGATGGGGGTCATGGACTCGTAGCCCAGTTCGGCTACGGCGCGTGCCAGCGGCTCAGCCAGCGACAGATTTGAAAAGGAATGGGTCATTTAGCCCTCTATTGTCACATTTGACGACCAAGGGGCCAATTTGGGGGGTGACGCCCCCGCTTACAGGTTGCGTGCGCCGAACGTGTCGCAGTCTTTCACACTGCCGCTTTGCAGCCCCGCATTGAACCAGTGGGTGCGCTGGGCGCTGGTGCCGTGGGTGAAGGTCTCGGGCACGACCCGCCCCGTCGCCGCGCGCTGCAGCGCGTCGTCGCCGATCTTTGCCGCCGCGTTCATGGCGGACTCGATGTCACCGTTTTCCAGGATGTGGCGCGCCGTCTGCGCGTGATTCGCCCAGACACCGGCGAAGCAGTCGGCCTGCAGCTCCAGCCGCACGCTCAGGGCGTTGGCCTGGACCGAGCTGGACCGGCTACGCAGTTCGTCGACCTTGGTGCTGATGCCGAGCAGGTTCTGCACATGGTGGCCGACCTCGTGTGCGATCACATAGGCCTCGGCGAATTCACCCGGCGCGCCGAGCTGGTTCTTCAGCGTCTGATAGAAGTCCAGGTCGATATACACCTTGCGGTCGACGGGGCAGTAAAACGGGCCCATGGCGGATTCACCCTGGCCGCAGGCGGTGGGCGTCGCTCCGCGGAACAGTACCAGTTTGGGGTCGGTGTAGGTACGCCCGGCCTTGGCAAAGATATCGGTCCAAACGTCTTCCGTGTCGGCCAGCACAGTGGACACGAACTTCGCCATATGGTCATCCGCCGGCGGCGCATGTACCGGCGCTTGCTGGGTTTGCGTCACGGGAACGCCACCACCACTGAGCAGATTCAGCACCGTCATCGGGTTGATGCCGAAGAAGTACGACGCGGCCAGCGCGATCACGACCGAGCCAATGCCGATGTGGCGCCCGCCCAGCCCGCTGCCCAGAAAGCCACCACCACCCTCGTCCCGGCGGTCTTCCACGTTGTCCGATTCGCGGTTGCCTTCCCATTTCATGGCGTGCCTCCTCAGGGGCTCAGGCCCGGGGCAGGGTCACGCCGCGCTGGCCCTGGTACTTGCCGCCGCGGTCCTTGTAGCTGGTCTCGCAGACCTCGTCGCTCTCGAAGAACAGCACCTGGGCGCAGCCCTCGCCCGCATAAATCTTGGCGGGCAGCGGCGTGGTGTTGGAGAACTCCAGCGTCACGTAGCCTTCCCATTCGGGCTCGAACGGCGTGACGTTGACGATGATGCCGCAGCGCGCGTAGGTGCTCTTGCCCAGGCAGATGGTCAACACGTTGCGCGGGATGCGGAAGTACTCCAAGGTGCGGGCGAGCGCGAAGCTGTTGGGCGGAATGATGCAGACGTCGTCATGAAAATCGACAAAGCTTTTCTCGTCGAAGTTCTTCGGATCCACCACAGTGCTGTGGATGTTGGTGAAGACCTTGAACTCGGGCGCGCAGCGGATGTCGTAGCCGTAGCTGCTGGTGCCGTAGCTGATGATCTTGTGGCCGTCGTGCTCGCGGATCTGGCCGGGTTCGAACGGCTCGATCATGCCGGTCTGTTCGGCCATGCGGCGGATCCATTTGTCGCTCTTGATGCTCATGGGAAAGATTCCTGCGTTGCCGCCGATTGTAGGCAGGCCCAGTCAGGCCGGCGTGGCCGCGCTACTTTGGAATGTTGCCCTGCACGCCCGCCACCAGGTAGTTCATGGCAAGCAGTTGCGGATCGGTGAGGCTGTGCCCCTTGGCCAGCACCAGATGCCCCAGGTTGTCCATGATCGGGCCGGTAAAGGGTTTGAGCTTGCCGCTGGCGATGTCGTGCTCGCGCGCCAGCACCTCGCGGCGCACCGCCGCCGGCACCTTGGGGCCAAAGCCTTCCATCCTGATCATGCCCTGCGCGATGCCGCCCCAGAAGTTGCCGCTCTTCCAGGTGCCGTTCAGCACGGCGCGCGCGCGCGCAATGTCGTAGGCGCCCCAATGGTGCGTCACCGCGACGATCTGGGCGTCGGGCGCGACGCCCCGCATGTCGGAGTGGTAGGCGATCGCGAGCTTGCCGCGCTCCTGCGCCGCCACCATCACGGCCGTGGAGGCGGTATGAAAGGAGATCACATCCACGCCCTGGTCGAACAGGGTCATGGCGGCCTCGCGTTCGCGCGACGGGTCGAACCAGGTGTTCAGCCAGATCACCTTGACCACGGCCTTGGGATTCACCGAGCGCATGCCCAGCGTGAAGGCGTTGATGCCCTGCAGCACCTCCGGAATCGGAAAGCCGGCAACATAGCCCGCGATGTTGGTTTTGGTCATGCGCCCCGCCGCGATACCCGACAGATAGCGTCCCTCGTAATAGCGCGCATTCGCCACCGCGACGTTCCGGGTTGTCTTGTAGCAGGTGATGCATTCGAACTTCACATCGGGAAAATCGCGCGCCACCTTGAGCGTGGGCTCCATGTAGCCAAAACTGGCGGTGAAGATGAGCTTGTTGCCCTGCTGCGCGAGGTCACGGATCACGCGCTCGGCATCGGCGCCCTCGGGCACGTTTTCCACATAGCTGGTCTGGACCTTGTCGCCGAGCGCGGCCTGCAGCGCCTGCCGCCCCAGTTCGAGCTGGTGCACCCAGCCGTACGGCAGGACCGGCGTGACATACACGAAAGCGACTTTGAGCGGCGCCTTGGCGGGCGCCGTGGGCGCGGCGGACGCGCCGGCGGCCTGGGAAAAAGCGGGAAACAGCAAACAGGCGGCCGCGAGCACGGCTGCGAGGTTTTTGTACATGGTGGTCCTCTACATGGCCCCGGGATGAACAAACGCAAAACCCGCCGGGGCGGCGGGCTGGTGCGGGCGTATTTTACCGCGCCGCCCCGTCATTCCTGCGCTGTCATTCCCG
>DATNBD010000200.1:0-13351 GCA_035572155.1 Rhodoferax sp. | reverse complement strand
CGGCCAGGTCGGCTCGTCGTTGCAGGCCAGGGTGTCGCTGCGCGTGCCGGCCGGTGACCGCGCGCTGCTGGCCAGCCTGGGAGATGATCTGAAGTACGTGTTTATCACATCCGCTATTGATATAGAAGCATCCGACGAAATGCAGATCAGGGCTATCGCCAGTTCCGATACCAAATGCGAGCGCTGCTGGCACTACCGTGCCGATGTCGGCGACGACCCGGCCTACCCCACGCTGTGCGGGCGCTGCGTGAGCAATCTGTTCGGCGCCGGCGAAGTCCGGGAGTTCGCCTGATGGCCCGCGGCGCCTCCGCCAAGGCGTCAGGCAACCCGTTGCCCTGGCTGGGTCTGGCCCTGATCGTGCTGATCTTGGACCAATTCACCAAGATGCTGATCCTGGGCTGGTACCGGCTGGGCGACGGCAGCGTCGTCACGAGCTTCTTCAACATCGTGCGGGCGCAAAACACCGGTGCCGCTTTTTCGTTTTTGGCTGCGGCCTCCGGGTGGCAGCGCTGGCTGTTCACCGGCATCGGCGTGGCGGCCGCGCTTTTGATCGTGTGGCTGCTGCGCTCGCACGCGGGCCAGAAGCTGTTTTCGTTCGCGCTGGCCCTCATTCTGGGCGGCGCCGTGGGCAACGTGGTGGACCGGCTGCGGCATGGGTACGTGGTGGATTTTCTCGACTTTCATTGGCACGGCGTGCACTTTCCGGCCTTCAACCTGGCCGACAGCGCCATCACGCTGGGCGCGGCCTGCCTGATCCTGGATGAGCTGCTGCGGGTGCGGCGTGGCAGGTAAGCAGACGTGAAAGACCTGCTGAACCTGTTCGCCGCCGTCGCCCTGCTGGTGTGGGGGACCCAGCTCGTTCGCACGGGGGTGTTGCGCGCGTTCGGCAGCAATTTGCGCCAGGTACTGGCGCACAACCTGAGCAACCGCTTCACGGCGGCTCTCTCCGGCATCGGCGTGACGGCGCTGCTGCAGTCCAGCACTGCAACGTCGCTGATGACGTCGTCGTTTGTGGGCGAAGGCCTGATCACCTTGCCGGACGCGCTGGCCGTGATGCGCGGGGCCGACATTGGCACCGCGCTCATGGTGGTGGTGTTCTCGTTCGACCTGTCGTGGCTCTCGCCGCTGTTCATTTTCACCGGCGTGGTGCTGTTCCTGTCCCGGCAGGACACCCTGGCTGGACGCATCGGACGCGTGCTGATCGGCCTGGGGCTGATCCTGCTCGCGCTGCAGATGGTGATGGCGTCCGCGGCGCCGCTGCTGGCCACGCCGGCGGTGCATGCGCTGCTGGGTTCGGTCGGCAGCGACCTGACGACCGAGATTATCCTGGGCATGCTGCTGGCCGTGATGGCTTATTCGAGCCTGGCGGTGGTGCTGCTGATCGCGGCGCTGGCCGCCTCCACCATGATCTCGCTGGACGTGGCGCTGGGCCTGGTGCTGGGCGCCAACCTGGGCAGCGGCATGGCCGCCGTGCTCACCACCGCCAAGTCGGCCGTCGAGGTGCGGCAGGTCTCGATCGGCAACCTGCTGTTCAAGATGCTGGGCGTGGCGCTGATGGCGCCCTGCGTCGGCCTGTGGCTGCGCTACGTGCAGCCACTGTTACCCGGCCCTACCCACGGCGTGGTGCTGTTCCACCTGGGCTTCAACGTCATCATGAGCGTGGCCTTCATCGGCCTGACGCAACCGGTGGCGCGCCTCGTTGCCAGGTTACTGCCCAAGAAACCGGACACATCAGCCTCGCGAATGCGCCCGCGCCACCTCGACCCGTCGGCACTGTCCATGCCCTCGCTGGCGATTTCCTGTGCCGCACGCGAGGCCTTGCACCAGGCCGACGTGGTGGAGACCATGCTGAACGGCATGCTCACCGTCATCAAGACCGATGACTTGCGCCTGGCCCGGGAGTTGCGCGGGATGGACGACACGGTGGACGAGCTGTATTCGGCCATCAAGTACTACATGACGAAGATCCCGCGCGAGGCGCTCGATGAAGCCGAGAGCCGGCGCTGGACCGACATCATCAGCTTCACCATCAACATGGAGCAGATCGGCGACATCATCGAGCGCGTGATCATCGACGTGGAAGACAAGAAGATCAAGCCCGGGCGCAGCTTCTCGGAAGCCGGCATCGCCGAAATCGCCGAGCTGCACGCGCGGCTGCTGGACAACCTGCGCCTGGGCATGAGCGTGTTCCTGAACGGCAACCTGCACGATGCGCAGAAACTGATCGAGGAAAAAATGCGTTTCAGCGACCTGGAGCGACGCTACGCCACGGCGCACCTGGACCGCCTGAGCGGCAACAGCGTGCTGAGCATCGAGACCAGCTCGCTGCACATCGACCTGATCAGCGACCTGAAACGCATCAACTCGCACATCTGCTCGATTGCCTACCCGATCCTGGACTCGGCCGGGGCGCTGGCGCCGAACCGGCTCAAGCCGACGATGCCGGACGATAAAAACACCCGCGCCTGAGACCCGCAGCGCCTCGGATATGGTCAGAAAAATTCGTATTCCACGCGCGCCAGCCATGTCCGTCGTGGTGCGGCGTCATTGATTCCAAGCAGCACGCCGAAACGGTACTCAAGGTCGCTGCTGGTGCCCGGGATGTGCCATTCCCCGGCCACGATCGGTCCCGCCTGGTAGGCGCTGTCGCTCGGGCGGCCATAGGCTTCGAGGCCAGGCCGGAAAGCGGCGGACACCGCATAAGTGCCCGAATAACTGTACCGGAACTCGTACTTGCCGCCGGCGCCCGCACCCACCTGCTTCTCCCAGATCAGGTTGGCGGTGTGATCAAACCGCCCCACGGTCTTTTCGAACAGGGGGCCAAACTCGACGGCATCCGGCCGGCCGGCAACGGTCTGGTGCTCGTACGAGGCCAGCATCCCGACGTCGGCCCAGTACTGGCCGGGCTGTGTCAACTGGAAGGTGTTCTCAAACTCATAACCGATCAGGCGACCCGGGGCGTCTGGCGTCTTCTCGTATTTTGCGAGGTAAATCTCCGACTTCCACCACGGGGTGAACGTGTGCGCAACCGACAATTCGGCGGCACCGCCTGCGTTGAAGTCGGTGCGCTCATCGTCGTAGCGATAGCCGCGCAACTCGATTTCGCTCTGCCCATTCAGGAGATGAGGGGAATAGACGATGAAATCGTCTGCCTGAGCCGCCCCCGTGACGATGAGCAGGGCGGCGCCAAGAGCGGCGGGCCATGAACGGTGAACGCGGCGCCGTGAGCGCGCGCTCACGGAACACTGGGAAATGCATGAATTCATGTGGTAAATCCTGTTGACAAAAGGGGTGCGCGCCGATCCGGAGTCGGTGCACTCCCGGAAGAAAGAGCACTATGAAGCCGTATGCAGGGTCGACGCCTGCGCAGGCGCTGATGGCGTGGCGCGGTTCATCCAGCGCATGCCAGCGACCAGACACAGCAGTGTGGCGACGTAGAAAACAATCTGAATCCCCGCGGGGACAGCGTCATAACCGATCAGGATTCCAAACGTCCTGCCGATCAGGGAACCGTTCGACAACAGCCATGAGGTGTCCCAAACCTGGTTGCCCCAGGCGGGCAGCAGATCACCTTGCAGCAAAAAGCGTGCGGCCGTGGACGCCAGCCCGGCCGCCAGCAACACCAGCATCCAGTTGGTCACTTGAAAGAAGTACTTCATCGGGATCCGGAGCAGACCGAAATACAGAGCGAAACCAAGCAGGGCGCCGCCGCCGATGCCCAGTGCGATACCCTCCGTCAGGCCGCCCGCACCGATACCGCCGATCGCCATGCCGTACAGGAACAGCACGATTTCGGAGCCTTCGCGCAGCACCGCCACCGCCACCACGATCAGCAACAAGGTCAGCGAGCTGGATCCCGCCTTGACCGCGCCGCCAACCGCAGTCATGTGTTGCACCAACTCCCGCCCGTGCCGGGACATCCACACCACGTGCCACCCGATCATCACGACCGCGGACAACAGCACGCTGGCGTTGAAGATGTCCTGGCCCGAGCCGCTGGCCAAACGCGCGATGGCACCCGCACCCCACGCCACCAGCAGCGCCCCGATGACGCCCAGTGCGACGCCACCGGACACGAACAGCCCGCGGTTTGCCACACCACGCGTGGCGGCACAGACGATGGAAATGATCAGGGCCGCCTCCAGCACCTCACGAAACACCAACAGGGCTACGCCGGGCATCGCATCACTCCACGATCAATCGGCCCTGGGCCGTTTTCTGGTGAAAGTCACCGTAAAAACCATATGTGCCGGCGTGCAGCGGACCGACGTAGACCGTGATGCTGCCACCGCCCGGCACGATCTCCTCGCGATTGAAATCGGTGCTCTCGAACTCCTCGGGGGTGGCGTCCTCGTTGCGCACGAGGATCTTGAACCTGGTGCCGGCCGGCACCTTGAATTCGCCGGGTTGGTAGACGTGGTTCTTAATGGTCAGGGTGTACACCGGCAAATCGGCGGCGGCGGCGGCCGTGCCGGCCATGGCCCACAAGACGGGGGCAGCCAAGATCAAAAGGCGCTTCATAGGGTTGTTCGAACAGAGGGAAATTCCGCGAATGGTAATCGTTTTCATTTGCAATGTCAATTGAATAACATCGAGAATGCGAGACGGGGCTCATGCGGATACTGGCCGCTCCCTGGACTACCGATGCTGAATTGCACTCAAACATTTATTTAAACATCGGCTGTCGATCCGCCCACCCCAGGCGATGCCGCGCAACATTCCGGGCGGCAGGCCAGCCTCCTCCCACGCCTCGCGCAGGGCCTGCGCCACTTGGCCGAGGCCGACCGTCACATCGCCCGCCAAGTGCCGGCCCACGGCGGCGCCGTTTTACACTTTTTGTAGCAAATTATTCAATCCCCACAAGGGGTTTGGCGCTATTTTCCTTAAGAAATCAGGCCCCGCAGAGTCAATCGCGGCCGTACCGCCCCACAGCGGCACGCGCTGGCGCCGCGGCGACTGGCGGCCATGGCGCGCAGGGTGACCCCCAATGCCACGGCGGCAGGCAGCGGTTGGGTTACAGCGTCAGGATGGTGCAGCCGGTGGTCTGGCGCGCTTCCAGCGCGATGTGCGCCTGCCGTACCTCGGCCAACGGATAGCGTTGATCGATGTGGATCTTCACCCGGCCGTCGGCCACCACCGCGAACAACTCGTCGGCCATCGCCTGCGTGCTCTCGCGCGTCGCAATGTGGGTAAACAGCGTTTGGCGTGTGAGGTACAGCGAACCCTTGGCCGCCAGGATGCCGGGCGCAACCGGCGGCACCGGGCCCGACGCATTGCCGAAACTGGCCATGAGACCGAACGGGCGCAGGCAATCGAGCGATTTCTCGAACGTGTCCTTGCCGACCGAGTCGTACACGACCTTCACGCCCTGCCCGCCGGTGATTTCCTTGACGCGCGCGGCAAAGTCCTGGGTGCTGTAGTTGATGGCGAAGGCCGCGCCGTTTTGCAGCGCGAGCGCGCATTTCGCGTCCGAACCCGCGGTGCCGATCAAGCGCAGGCCCAGTGCCTTCGCCCACTGGCAAGCGATCAGCCCGACGCCGCCGGCCGCCGCGTGAAACAGCACGAAGTCGCCAGCCTGCAGTCCGCCTTGCGGCAGCGTTTTCTTCAACAGGTATTCGGCCGTCATGCCCTTGAGCATCATGGCCGCGCCGGTCTCGAACGAAATCGCGTCGGGCAGCCGGCACACCTGGGCCGCCGGCATCACCCGCACCTCGCAGTAGCTGCCGGGCGGGCTGCCGGTGTAGGCGGCGCGGTCGCCCACTTTAAGATGCGTCACGCCCTCGCCCACCGCCTCCACTACGCCCGCCGCCTCCATGCCGAGCTGCAGCGGCACCGGCATCGGGTACAGGCCGCTGCGCTGGTACACGTCGATGAAGTTCAGGCCGATCGCGCGGTGCCGGATGCGGATCTGTCCCGGCCCGGGATCGCCCACGGTCACGTCGACGAGCTTGAGTTGTTCGGGGCCGCCCTGCTGGTCGATGCGCACGGCTTTGCTGGTGATGGATGTCATGTCGGGGCTCCTGCAAGTTGGGTGAATCAGGCTGGTGGCGCATCGTGCCACGAAACTGCGGGGCACGTGACGGCGCAGCCCGGGTAAGCCCGCGCACCAGCCGATGCCGTGCGGGGTATTCATCGACACACTGTATCGCGTCATGATATAAATAGGGGGGTTCGCACGCCTCCGTTCACGTTGCATCCGTATGCCGGTGCCAGCGAATCTGGAGCGACATCACCATGATTCAAACCGGACTGACAGACCTGTTCAACCTGCGCCATCCCATCGTCCTCGCGCCGATGGCCGGGGTCGCGGGAGGGCAACTCGCGGCCGCAGTGTCCAACGCCGGCGGGCTCGGCTTGGTGGGCGGCGGTTATGGCGATGCTGCCTGGCTGCGCAAGGAGCTCTTCAGTACCCGCGAAAACACCTCGCGGCCGTGGGGTGTCGGGCTGATCACCTGGGCGGTCAACCAGCGCGTGATCGACCTCGTGCTGAGCTACCAGCCGGATGCGGTCATGCTGTCCTTTGGCGATCCGCGGCCTTATGGCGCGCTCGTGAAGGCAGCGGGATGCCGGCTGATCTGCCAGGTGCAGGATCTGGAAGAAGCGCGGTTGGCCCAGCAAGCGGGCGCGGACCTCATCGTGGCCCAGGGGACCGAGGCCGGCGGCCATGGCGGCACGCGCGCCACGCTGCCGCTGGTGCCCGCCGTGGTCGACGCCGTGGCGCCCACGCCGGTGCTGGCGGCCGGTGGCGTTGCCGATGGCCGTGGGTTGGCGGCGGCGCTGGCGCTGGGAGCCCACGGCGCGCTCATCGGAACACGCTTTTACGCCAGCACCGAGGCGCAGGGCCGCCCCGGCGCCAAGCAACGTATCGTGGCGGCGCACGGGAATGAGACGCTGCGCACCCCGGTTTTCGATATCGTGCGCGGCTATGGCTGGCCCCAGGGCTATTACGGTCGCGCGTTGCACAACGCGTTCATGAGCCGCTGGAGCGGCCACGAAGAAGAATTGATGCAAGCCCTGCCGGCCGAGCGCACGGCCTACCACGAGGCCATGAGTGACGGAAATCTAGACACGACCGTTGTGTGGGCCGGCGAGGCGGTTGACCTGATCCACAGCGTGGAAGACGCGGCCACCCTGGTGGAGCGCATCAGCCTGGAAGCCGAAGCGCGGCTGCGCGCCGGCGCCGCCCTGCTGCGCTAGCGGCTTGCGCCGGCGTGAGTCGTTGGCCTAGTAGGTGCCGGAATACGCGCCGCCGTCGGCCAGCACGTTCTGCCCGGTGATGTAGGCGGCATGCGTGCTGCACAAAAAGGCGCAGATCGCACCGAATTCCTCGGGCGTGCCAAAGCGCTGCGCCGGAATGTCCTTGCGGCGCGCATGCATGATGACCTCGATCGGCTGACCGGTTTTTTCCGAGGTTGCCTGCGTCATGCTCCGTACCCGATCGGTGTCGAACACGCCGGGCAGCAGGTTGTTGACCGTGACGCCGCGCGCCGCCACCTTGCTGCGCGCCACGCCGGCCACGAAACCCGTCAATCCGCTGCGCGCGCCGTTGGACAGGCCCAGGATGCCGATCGGCGCCTTCACCGAACTGGACGTGATGTTCACGATGCGGCCAAAGCCGCGTGTCGCCATGCCATCGATCGTGGCCTTGATGAGTTCGATCGGCGTGAGCATGTTGGCGTCCACGGCGCGGATCCAGGCATCCCGGTCCCAGTCCCGAAAATCCCCCGGAGGCGGCCCGCCGGCGTTCGTCACCACGATGTCAAAGTCCTTGCCTGGCCCGCCCGGTGCCGTGAACACCGCGGCGCGGCCTTGCGGCGTCGTGATGTCCGCGGCCACGCACAGCACCACCGCGCCGCTGGCGCCCGCGTCTTCGGCCGCCAGCCTGGCGGCGGCGGCCTGCAGCACCTCGGCTCCGCGCGCATTGACCAGCACATTCACGCCTTCGCGCACCAGGGCGCGCGCGCAACCCAGCCCCAAACCCTTGCTGGCGCCGCAGACCAGCGCCCATTTGCCCGCTATGCCCAGATTCACGTTTGCACTCCTTGACCTGATGTTGTGCTCAGACCTTGTATTTTGATACCAGAAAGACGCCGCCCAGCACCAGCACCGTGCCGAGCACGATCCAGGCGTTGAAAGGCTCGCCCAGAATCAGCACGCCCATCAGGATGGTCGACATCGGGCCGATCATGCCGGCCTGCGCCGTCAGGGCCGCGCCGATGCGCTCGACCGCCATCATCACCAGCAGCACCGGCACGACGGTGCACAGCGTGGCGTTCAGGATCGAGAGCCAGATGACCTGGGGCGCCACCAGCGCCGCGCTCAAGGGGCGCAGCAGCAGAAATTGCAGGATGCAGCACAGGCACGCCACCATGGTGGCCAGCCCGACCAGCCGCGCGGCACCGATGCGCCGCACCAGTTCGCCGCTGTACACCAGGTACACCGCATAGCTGACGGCGCTGGCCAGCACCAGCGCGGCGCCCAGCGCCGAGCGCCCGCCCTCCAGCGTGATCTCGTGCCGGAACACCACGAACACGCCCGCGTAGCTGACCGCCATGGCCGCGACCTGAATCGGCGCCACGCGCTTGCGGTAGAAGATCCAGCCCAGCACCAGCACGAAGGTCGGGTTCAGGTACAGGATCAACCGCTCCAGCGAGGCCGTGATGTACTGCAGCCCCGCGAAATCCAGAAAGCTCGACAGGTAGTAGCCGCAAAACCCCAACCCCAGCACGCCGAGCCAATCCTTGCGCGTGAGCGCTGCCGCACCACCCGGGCGCCGGTAGGTGGACCACCACGCCAGCGCGGCAAACAGGGGCAGCGCGAATAGCATGCGGTACATGATGAGCGTGACCGCATCCACGCCGTAGCGGTAGGCGAGTTTCACGATGATCGCCTTGCCGCTGAAGGCAATCGCGCCCAAGGTGGCGAGAGTCAACCCGGACGCTATTCTTTTGCTAGCTACCTGGCTTTGACTACCAAGGGCAAAGCCCCGATTTTTTGTTGAAGCGTGGTCCAAACCGGGGCTCAATAGCCAGCCGCCTGGCCGTCGCGCCGCGAGTCGCTGGCCGCCACATAGCCGTGGGTGCCGGGCTCGCCCAGGCGCCAGATGAACTGGCCGGCCCCAAAGTCCTGGTACGAGTCGTCGATGACTTCCACCCGATGTCCGAGCGCGCGCAGGCCCTGCTGGGTATCGGGCTTCATCGCGGCCTCGACGTTGATCTCCAGCCCGGCATTGAAGCGCCAGCGTGGCGCATCGCAGGCGGCTTGTGGGCTTTGCCGGTAGTCAAGCATGCGCACCAGCGTCTGCAGGTGGCCTTGCGGCTGCATGTTGCCGCCCATGACGCCGAAGCTCATGGCCGGCTGGCCATTCTTGGTGAGAAACGCCGGGATGATGGTGTGGAACGGCCGCTTGCCCGGCGCCACCACGTTGGGGCTGTCGGGATCCAGGCTGAACCCATGGCCGCGGTTTTGCAGGCTGATGCCGAATTCGGGCTCGACGCAGCCGGAGCCAAAACCCATGTAGTTGCTCTGGATAAAGCTGACCATCATGCCGCGCTCGTCCGCCGCCGTGAGGTAAATCGTGCCGCCGCGCACCGGGTTGCCGGCCTTGAAGTCCTGCGCTCGTTTCATGTCGATGAGTCTGGCACGGGATGCGAGGTAGCCGTCATCGAGCATTTGCGCGGGGGTCACCGTCATCGACGATGGCTCCGACACGTAGCGGTACAGGTCGGCGAAGGCCAGCTTCAAGGCCTCGATCTGCAGGTGCTGCGACGGGGTCGAGTCCAGCGGCAGCGCCGCGACGTCGAATTTCTCCAGAATGCCCAGCGCCATCAGCGCCGCGATGCCCTGGCCGTTCGGCGGTATCTCGTGCAGCGTGTAGCCGCGGTAATCGCGCGAAATGGGCTCGACCCATTCGGGCTTCCAGGCGGCGAGGTCGCTGGCCTTGAGGCTGCCGCCGCTGGCGATCGCAAACCTCTCGATCGCCTCGGCAATCTCACCGCGATAAAAGGCCTCACCCCGCGTCGCGGCGATGGCCTTGAGGGCGCGTGCCGCAACGGCAAAGCGGAACAATTCGCCCACCTCGGGCGCGCGCCCCCAGGGCAGGAAGCTGCGGGCAAAGCCGGGCTGCGATTGCAGCAGCGGCGCGGCAGCCGCCCATTTGCTCTGCACCACCGGGGGTATCAGATAGCCGCGCTCGGCCGTCTCGATGGCCGGCGCCAGCAGATCGGCGAACGGCAGCTTGCCGAAGCGCTCGGACAGCGCGACCCAGCTCCCGACGGCGCCCGGCACGGTGACCGAATCCATGCCGCGCTGCGGCGGCGTGCGCGCTGCGGCGCCGTACTTGCGCCTGAAATACTCAGGCGTCCAGGTCTGCGGCGCGCAGCCCGAAGCATTCAACCCATGCAGCCGTTCGCCGTCCCACAGAATGCAGAACGCATCGCTGCCCAGGCCGTTGCTGACCGGTTCGCAGATGGTGATCGCCGCCGCCGCTGCGATCGCCGCATCCACCGCGTTGCCGCCTTGCCGCAACATGGAGAGGCCCGCCTGCGCGGCCAGCGGATGCGAAGTACTGACCAGGTTGCGCGCAAAGACCGGAATGCGGGACGAGGGGTAGGGGTTGGTGAAATCGAATTGCATGGCGCAATTATCGGCGCGCGAGCTTGGGGCGTCATCCTCCGACACAGGCATCAAGGTGAAAAGGTCATCGACTCCAGGAGTGAACTATCTCGTGGCAATAAACGACTTGGAGAGGCCCAGGTATGTCTCCGTCGTGACGTCGGCATCCTTGAACAGTTCCGCGAACATTTTTTTATTCAGGAGACGGGCACTCTCGACGATGCGCACGGCTTGATCAACCGAGTTTGCCTTGCTCATATTTCCCAGCGCAAAACGCAAGACCAACCATACCCGCATCGGCCTGGGCAACCAGTGAATGAAAGGGGTCATGAAGTGAGGTTCGATCGGGAACCAGTAATTCGGAGTCTGGACAAAATATCTTTGTGAAACCCTGGAAACCTCCCGCGCAAACCGGGTCATGCGTTCCCAATCGCCGACATGCTCTACGACCGAATTGGAGTGAGCAATATGAAATGATTTGTCATGAATGCTTGTCAGATCGCAGCCATCGGCTTCGGTAAACGTAAAAAAGTCATGATCCTTCTGCGTCGCAGTTCCTGGAAGATTGACGATCGTGATCTTTACGTTGAACTCCCGAAGAAAGTCCTCTGGAACGATCTTCCAATACTGCTCGGTGCCCCCGATATCGATGACGTTGACCAAGCCGTGTTCAGCATGAACGACCTTCATCATCTCGAGCAGCAGGCCGATCCGCTTTGCCCTGAACCGAGACCCTGCCGATTCCCGATCGTCGTAATTGGTAAACCGGCCGGCAATCATTTTTGTAATGGACATGGTGCACACCTTCCGTTGAATATCGAAAGATACCCGGATCTATCCCGGGCAGCATTCCCGCTCCAAGGGTGCCACGCACCAACGACCCAATACAGCGCTGCCGTCCCGCTGCGGCATGGAGAGGCACGCCTGCGCGGCCAGCGGATGCGAGGTGGAGACGACATTGAGCGCGAACACCGGAATGCGCGCGGACGGATACGGGTTGGCGTAATCGAATTGCATCGGGCGATTATCGACAGTTGGCACCCACCGCGCTGGCGCGCCGCCCGGCTCAGTCCAGCGGCGGCGTGGCGCTCAGCACTTCTTCGATTGTCGTCAGCCCCTCGGCCACACGCAACGCACCGGCCAGGCGCAAAGGCCGCATGCCATCGTGCACCGCCTGGCGCCTGAGCGCGCCGAGGTCCGGCGCCAGCGTGACCTGACCCTTGAAGGCGTCGCTGACCGTCAACAGCTCGTACAGACCCATGCGCCCCATGAAGCCGGTCATGCGGCAATCGACGCAGCCCACGGGCTTGTACGGGCGGTAGCCGCCGTTGATCTTCCACGGCTTGACGATGGCGGCCAGCGCCTCGCGCGAGGTGGCGTCATCCTTTTGCCGGCACTGCTTGCACAGCGTGCGCACCAGCCGCTGCGCCAGCACGCCGAGCACCGTGGCGTTGATCAGGTAGGGCGGCACGCCCAGCTCCATGAGCCGAGTGATGGCCGAGGGCGCATCGTTGGTGTGCAGGGTGGAGAACACCAGGTGCCCGGTCAGCGCGGCCTGGATCGCCATTTCGGCCGTGGCCAGGTCGCGGATCTCACCCACCATGATGATGTCCGGGTCCTGCCGCATGAGCGCGCGCAGACCCTCGGTAAAACCGAAATCGAGCTGGGCCTGCACCTGCGTCTGGTTGAACGACGGCTCGATCATCTCGATCGGGTCCTCGATCGTGCTGACGTTGACTTCCTCGGTCGCGATCCGCTTGAGCGTGGAATACAGCGTGGTGGTCTTGCCGGATCCCGTGGGACCGGTCACCAGAATCACGCCGTTGGGACGCTTGACCAGCCCCTCCCAGCGCTCGGCATCATGCGACGAGAAGCCCAGCGCATCGAGGTCCTTGACGGTGGTGTCGGGATCGAAAATGCGCATCACCATCTTCTCGCCGAAGGCGGTGGGCAAGGTGGACAGGCGCATCTCGATCTCTTCGCCGCGCGGGTTGCGCGTCTTGATGCGGCCATCCAGCGGGCGGCGCTTTTCCATCACGTCCATGCGCCCGAGCAGCTTGATGCGCGCCGTCATGGCGTTGAGCACGCCCATCGGCATCTGGTACACCGGGTGCAACACGCCGTCGATGCGAAAGCGGATCACGCCCTGTTCGCGGCGCGGCTCCAGGTGGATGTCGCTGGCACGCTGGTCGAACGCGTACTGCCACAGCCAGTCCACCACGCGCACCACGCCCTGGTCGTTCGCGTCGAGCTGCTTGCTGCTGTTGCCCAGTTCCACCAGCTGCTCGAAGCTGGCGGCGCTGTTGCCGCTGCCGGCCTTTTGCGCCGCGCGCACGGATTTGGCCAGCGCAAAAAACTCGGCCGTGAAACGCTGGATTTCCTGTGGACTGGCGATGACGCGGCGCACGCTGCGGCGCGACTGGCGCTCGACCTCGGCCACCCAGTCGACGATGAAGGGCTCGGCCGTGGCCACCACCACCTCGGTGGCCGTGACCTGCACGGGCAGAACCCGGTGCCGCTCGGCGTAAGCGGCGCTCATGATGTCGGCCACCTTGCCCACATCCACCTTCAGGGGGTCGATGCGCAGGTAGTCGAGCCCGGCGCGGCCCGCCAGCCACTGGGTCAGTGCCTCGATGTCCAGCGGCTTGCCGTCGCTGGCGCGCTGCATCGCCACGCTGGCCAGGCGCACCAGCGGGTGCTGCGCGCTCTCGGCCTGCGAGCAGCGCGCGATGGTGCG
>DATNBD010000199.1:0-3788 GCA_035572155.1 Rhodoferax sp. | reverse complement strand
CAGGGTATCTAATCCTGTTTGCTCCCCACGCTTTCGTGCATGAGCGTCAGTGCAGGCCCAGGGGATTGCCTTCGCCATCGGTGTTCCTCCGCATATCTACGCATTTCACTGCTACACGCGGAATTCCATCCCCCTCTGCCGCACTCCAGCGATGCAGTCACAGATGCAGTCCCCAGGTTGAGCCCGGGGATTTCACAACTGTCTTACATCACCGCCTGCGCACGCTTTACGCCCAGTAATTCCGATTAACGCTTGCACCCTACGTATTACCGCGGCTGCTGGCACGTAGTTAGCCGGTGCTTATTCTTACGGTACCGTCATGAGCCCTCTGTATTAGAAAAGGCCTTTTCGTTCCGTACAAAAGCAGTTTACAACCCGAGGGCCTTCATCCTGCACGCGGAATGGCTGGATCAGGCTTTCGCCCATTGTCCAAAATTCCCCACTGCTGCCTCCCGTAGGAGTCTGGGCCGTGTCTCAGTCCCAGTGTGGCTGGTCGTCCTCTCAGACCAGCTACAGATCGTTGCCTTGGTGAGCTTTTACCTCACCAACAAGCTAATCTGATATCGGCCGCTCCAATCGCGCGAGGTCTTGCGATCCCCCGCTTTCATCCGTAGATCGTATGCGGTATTAGCGTAACTTTCGCTACGTTATCCCCCACGACTGGGCACGTTCCGATATATTACTCACCCGTTCGCCACTCGCCACCAGGATTGCTCCCGTGCTGCCGTTCGACTTGCATGTGTAAGGCATGCCGCCAGCGTTCAATCTGAGCCAGGATCAAACTCTATAGTTCGATCTTGAATTTTTCGCTCTTTCGAGCAACTCATAAAAACGGAATTGAAGTGAACTTCACTTCTATTCTCATGAGCGTTTGCAAGTCAATCAAGACTTGGTTCCGAAGAACTTGGCAATCGCCTTCAAACGCCCACGCTTATCGGCTGTATATTTTTAACGAACCTCGCAAAGCATCGCTGCTTTGCGTTTGCTGTGATCAGCAGAGCCTCGAATTATATACCGTTTTTTTCAATCCGGTCAACAGAGCGAAACTTTTTTGTCTTCTTCACTGCCACGTATCAGAGCGATCCAGTCACTGGCTTGCCCTGTCCGCCGCGTTCAGCGAAGCCTTGAATTTTATACCGGATTTTTCACCTCGGTCAAACTTCAAGAAATTTTCTCTACTCCATCCCTGCGTCCGCTCACCGCGGCCGATGCATTGCTGCGTCGGTTTGCAGAGCCGGCAACTATAGCACGGAAACCCCGGATCCTGGCTGGCGCAGTTTCCGAACCACCCAGCAGGCGCCGACTGCTGGCGATCCGCGGCGCTTACGCCGTGCGCAGCGGCAACGACCGATGACGTTTGCCCGTGAGCAAAAACAACGCATTGCCCACCGCGGGGGCCAGCGGCGGCACGCCGATCTCGCCCACCCCGCCGGGCGCGCGCTCGCTGGGCACGATCCAGGTTTCCACCTGCGGCGCCTGCGCCAGTTTGACCATGGGATAGTCCGGGAAATTGCGTTGCTGCACCCTGCCGGCCTCGATGTCGATGCGGCTGTACAGCGCCGCGGTCAGCCCGAAAATTACCGCGCCCTCTATTTGCTGCATCACGATGTCAGGATTGACCACAGTGCCGCAATCAACAGCGCAGACCACGCGGTGCACGCGCGGCACACCATCCTGCAGCGACACCTCGACCACCTGCGCCACGATGGAGCCGAACGATTCATGCAGCGCGACACCGCGCGCGTGCCCCCCCGCGAGCACGCTGCCCCAGCCGGCCTTGGCCGCGGCCAGATCCAGCACTGCCAGATGCCGGGGCGCCTGCTGGAGCAAACCGCGCCGGAATGCCACCGGGTCCTGCCGCGTCTGCATTGCCAGCTCATCGATGAAGCTCTCGATGAAAAACGCGTTGTGCGAATGCCCGACCGAACGCCAGTAGCCAACCGGCACGCCCATGCGCGTGGCCACATGCGCCATGTGCTGATGCGCAAAGCCATAGGGCTGGTCGAACAGGCCCTCATCCGTGGTCTTGTCGGGCAGGTCGAACGGACCCGCCAGGGAGGGAAGCGTGCGCGCCATCCAGCGCGGCGTGATGGCGTCGCCGGCCGAATGGATGCGCAGGCTCTGCACCCGGCCCTGTCCATCCAGCGCGGCCCGCAACTGGGCGACCGCCATCGGCCGATAGAAGTCGTGCGTCGTGTCCTCCTCGCGCGACCAGACGAGTTGCACCGGCAGTCCCTCGCATTCCATCGCGACGCGCACGGCCTGCGCGACATAGTCCACTTCGAGCCGCCGGCCAAAGCCGCCACCCAGCAAGGTCACGTGCAGCGTGACCTGGTCGGGCGACACGCCCGCCACCTTCGCCGCGATGGCGCGGGCCGGACCCGGCGCCTGCGTCGGCGCCCAGACCTCGACTTTGCCGCCCCGCACCTGCGCCGTGCAGTTCATCGGCTCCATCGTGGCGTGCGCGAGGTAGGGCGCATGATAGGACGCCTGCACCAGATGGGCCGCCTGCGCTTCCGCGGCCTGAATGTCGCCGCGGCTGTAGAACGTCGTCCCCTCCTGCGTCTGGAGCGCCGCCTGGAGCCGGTGCTCGATCTCCGCGGAGTCGAGCGCGCCGGCCGCGCGCTGGTGCCACGACACCTGCACCGCCTGCGCACCCCGGTGCGCGTGCCAGAAGGTCTTGCCGACCACGGCGAAGCCGGCGGTCGAGCCGGCATCATCCGGCAACGACACCAGTTTCTGCACGCCGGGCAGCGCCAGCGCGGCGCCGGCATCGAGGCTCCCGGGCGTGCCGCCGAGCATCGGGCACAGGCGCACGGCCGCGTACAACTGGCCGGGAAGGCGCGTGTCGAGCCCGAAGCGGGCGCTGCCATTCACCTTCGCGGGCACATCCAGGCGCGCCGCGGGCCGACCGATCAGCGTCCAGTCCTTGCGCGCCTTGAGCGTGACGTCACCCGGTGGCATGGACGACGCGAATTTCGCCAGCCCGCCGTAGCTGGCGGACCGGCCCGAGGGATGCGACACCACCCCATCGCGCACCGACAATTCGAGCACCGGCACCTTCCATTGCCGCGCCGCGGCCCCGAGAAGACTGGATCGCGCCGAGGCCGCCGCCAAGCGCAGCACATTCCACAGATCGGCCACGCTGGACGAGCCGCCGGTGGCGTTGATGCCCAGTTCACGCGCGATCTTGCCGACCATCCAGCGCGCGGCCCGGACCTTGAAGGGCTGGGCGTCGGGGGCCAGCTCGTTGGGATGGAACGGCAGGCTTTCCTCCAGCATCGCGACATTGCCGTAAATCGAATCGAAGCCCGCCTGTTCGATGCGCACGCTACTCAAAGGCACATCGAGCTCTTCCGCCGCCAGCATGGGCAGCGCCGTGTACACGCCCTGCCCCATCTCGCTGCGCGCCATCGCCACGACAACACTGCCGTCCGCCGCGATCTTGATCCAGCCATTCAGCTCGACACCGCCCGGCTCCAGCCGCATCAGGTCGGGCGCGCCCAGGCGCGAGCGCGCGGGCAGAACGCTCCAGCCGACCAGCAGCGCGCCGGCGCCGCCCGCCGCGCTGAGCAGCCAGGTGCGGCGCCTCATGCGCGGCTCCCGCCATCCGCCGCCACCGCGGCCGGACGCAGGCCCGCAGCAGCCTGCTTCGGCAGCGCGTCCCCGGCCGCCCGGTGAATGGCGGCCCGCACGCGCTGGTAGGTACCGCAGCGGCAGATGTTCGTGATGGTCTCGTCGATGTCCGCGTCGGTGGGATGCGGCTTGGCCGCGAGCAGCGCCGCCGC
>DATNBD010000198.1:0-15481 GCA_035572155.1 Rhodoferax sp. | reverse complement strand
TTGAGCTGGCGCAGCCGCTCGGCACTGTAAAAAGCCAGGCGCTGCAGCCGCGCGCGGTTCGCCAGGTAGGTCTCCCGCTTGCAGGCGCGCCGCCACTTCCAGATCCAGGACAGTTCGGCGCCGGACAGGGGCCGCCCGATCCGCACTGTTACGTGCTGGCGCAACAGAGACCACAAAACCTTGCCCGGCATGCCCGGCCCCGCCCAGGGCATGACGTAGCCGGGCGCGACCAGGCCGGCATTGGCAAAGCTGGCTTCTTCGGCGGCGGCAGCGTGCCGCTCGAACACGGTCACCTCATGACCGTCCGCAGCCAACTCATAGGCCGTGGTGACGCCGATGATGCCGGCGCCGATGATCGCGATTTTCATGGAATGGAGCAGTCGAAAGAACGGGCTGCGGCCCGCGTGTCAGATGCCGAGGATAGCCGACTCGCCGGCGCCGGACCTGAACCGGCGTTACGCCATGGCGGCGCAACCCGAGACCTGGTCGGCCCGCGATTTCGGGCATGAAAGATGCCTCTAGCCCAGTAAAGACGAGGAGTATCTGCTATTTATATGAAAGCGCCTGTTCGGCCTGCAGCGCAATGTTCAGCACGGCATCGTCGCGCAGCGCGCCGTGCCAGAGCATCAAGCCCGCGGGCAATTCGTCCGGCGCGTGGCACGGGATCGAGATGGCGCAGCCGTCCAGCATGTTGACCACGCTGGTGTTGCGCAGCAAGAGCGCGTTGACGCGAAAGAACTCGGCATCGCGTGCCGCATCCAGCGCGGCGTCCCGGCCTTGGGCCGGGGCTACGTCGTCGATCGGGGGCGCGACGATGGGAACCGTGGGCGAGAGCACGGCATCGAACCCCGTCAGCGCCGCCTGCACGTCGTCGATCCAGCGGCGCCTGGCCTCAATCAGGTCGAGATATTCATATGCCTTCATGGTGGCACCACGCCGGATGCGCGCCAGCACGCGGGGGTCGTATTCGTTTGCGTGGCGCTCCAGCAGGGAACGATGCCAACGGTAGCTTTCCGCCGCGGAGAAGCCGCCCGTGGACTGGATTGCGCCGAGCTCGCGGATGGCGGGCAGCGGAATTTCCTCGATGCGGGCACCGGCCGCGCTCAGCACCTTCAGCGTACGCACAAAGGCGCGCGCCACGGCGGCATCGAGCGCGTCGAGCATGCCGGTGGTCGCCATCGCCAGCCGGTAGTTCGATAGCGGGGCGTTGCTGCGGACGATGCGCCGTGCCGCCAGCACCTCGTGTGCGACCATGGCGTCGCGCACCGAGCGCGTCATGGCGCAGGCGGTGTCCAGCGTCGTGGACAGGGGCAGGGCGCCCTGCGTGGGGACCAGGCGCGCGGTGTTCTTGAAGCCGACGATGCCGTTCAGCGCCGCCGGGATGCGGATCGAGCCACCCGTGTCGGACCCCAGGCCGACGAAGGCGGCCCCGGTCGCGACGGATATCGCACTGCCAGAAGACGAACCACCCGGAATGCGCGCTGGCCCGCCGGCGCCGCCGGCCGGCTGGTTGTAGCGTCCGTCCCACGCCACCGGTGTGCCGAAATGCGGATTGATGCCGACGCCGGAAAACGCGAATTCGACCATGTTGGCGCGGGCTATCACCACCCCACCGGCCGCCTTCAATCGAGCTACGGCCGGACAGTCGGCAAGCGCTGCCGGCGCATCGGCCAGCGCCCTGGACCCAGCGGCCGTGGTTTGCCCCGCGACGTCAAAAAGATCCTTCACCGAGACACTCAGGCCCGCCAATGGCTGCGCCGCAGCGCCAGCGCCTTGGGCGGCGGCGCCGGCTTCGTCGAACATGGTTTGCAGAAAGGCGCCGTCACACGCGGGCGACAGGGCCATGGCGATGCACCGGTCCATCTCCAGGGCGGCGCTGCCGTGTCCGGAAGCGATGCGCTGGCGGGTGGCGT
The DNA here is from genome assembly GCA_035572155.1 of Rhodoferax sp. Taxonomy (GTDB): domain Bacteria; phylum Pseudomonadota; class Gammaproteobacteria; order Burkholderiales; family Burkholderiaceae_C; genus Rhodoferax_A. Next base: position 13,568 of record DATNBD010000198.1, on the reverse strand, counting down.
GGAGATCTTCAAGCATGATGTAAAGAGGGGGGGCTTATGCTAGAATCCTAAGGCTTTGCCGGGTGGCCTTGCCGGTTGTTTGGCGGAGCAAATCGCAAACCAGTTCGATAAAGGTGTTTGCCGCGTATTCGCACGAAGCGCATGCGCGGCAAAGAACATTGTGACTCGCCAAGCCATTCCGTGGGATGGCCGCATTGCAATGACGGGCTGGATTTTAGACTTAACCTTTTGGAGTTCATTATGTCCGTCACCATGCGTGAAATGCTGGAAGCCGGTGTCCATTTCGGTCACCAAACGCGCTTCTGGAATCCGAAGATGGCCCCGTATATCTTCGGCCACCGGAACAAGATTCACATCATCAACCTCGAAAAATCGCTGCCGATGTTCGAGGAGGCCGCCAAGTTTGTGCGCCAGCTGTCCGCCAACCGCGGGACCATCCTGATGGTCGGTACCAAGCGCCAGGCCCGCGAGATCGTTGCCACGGAAGCTTTGCGTGCCGGCGTACCCTACGTGGACCAGCGCTGGCTGGGCGGCATGCTGACGAATTTCAAGACGGTCAAGACGTCCATCAAGCGCCTGAAGGATATGAAGGCCCAGCAGGAAGCGGGCTTGGACGCCATGAGCAAGAAAGAGCAGCTCATGTTTGCGCGCGAGATGGAAAAGCTCGAAAAAGACATCGGCGGCATCCAGAACATGACGGCGCTGCCGGACGCGATCTTCGTGATCGACGTCGGCTACCACAAGATCGCCGTGGCCGAGGCCAAGAAGCTCGGCATTCCGCTGGTGGGCGTGGTGGACTCGAACCACTCGCCCGTGGGAATCGATTACGTGATCCCCGGCAACGACGACTCCTCCAAGGCGGTTCAGTTGTATGCCCGCGGTATCGCAGACGCCATTCTGGAAGGTCGTGCCAACGCCATGACCGACTTGGTGAAGACGGTTTCAGCCGAAAGCGGCGATGAGTTTGTGGAAGTGAACGAAACGGCGGCCTGAAGCGCGCCCCCTGACGCGATCCGACGCGGAAAAAGTGGGGCTTGATGGCCCCCTTTTTTTTAACTCCCTTTTGAATTGAATTGAACTGAAGTGACGGAGAAACAAATGGCTGCAATTACCGCAAGCATGGTGGCTGAACTGCGCGGCAAGACCGACGCCCCGATGATGGAGTGCAAGAAGGCATTGACCGAGGCCGAGGGCAATATGGAAAAGGCCGAGGAGTTGCTGCGCGTCAAGCTCGGCAACAAGGCCGGCAAGGCCGCCGCCCGCATCACGGCCGAGGGTGTGGTCGCGAGCTTCATTGAGGGCAACACGGGTGCCTTGCTCGAAGTCAATTGCGAGACCGACTTCGTGACCAAGAACGACAGCTTTCTGGCGCTGTGCAAGGCCGCGGTCGAATTGATCGCCAGGAAGAACCCGGCAGACCTCGCGGCACTGGGTGCGCTGTCGCACAGCCAGGACGGCTTTGGCCCGACGCTGGAAGACGTGCGCAAGGGTCTTATCGGCAAGATCGGCGAGAACATGAGCTTTCGCCGCTTCAAGCGCTTTGCGTCTGGCGCCAGGCTGGCTTCTTATGTTCATGGCACGCGCATCGGTGTGGTGGTGGAGTTCGAGGGCGATGAGGCCGCCGCCAGGGATGTTGCCATGCATGTCGCAGCCATGAAGCCGGTGGCCTTGTCCAGCGCCGACGTGCCAGCCGAACTGGTGGCGAAGGAGCGCTCGGTGGCGGCTGCGAAAGCGGCCGAAGATGCCGCAGTGGCAACCGCCGCCGGCAAGCCCGTGCAATCGCCCGAAATCGTTGCCAAGCGGATCGAGGGTGGCGTGCAGAAGTTCCTCAAGGAGGTTTCGCTGTACAACCAGGCGTTCGTGAAGAACGACAAGCAGTCGGTCGAGCAGATGCTGAAAGAGCGCGGTACTACGATCAAGTCGTTCACGCTGTATGTGGTCGGCGAAGGCATCGAGAAGAAGGCGGACGATTTTGCCGCGGAGGTGGCGGCGCAGGTTGCCGCCGCCAAGCAGGGCGCATGACGTTCCCTAAGCCTGCGGTCTGATACTTGCCGGACACGGGGCCGGCGCCTTTTTTACCCAGCTACACTCGCACCAATTCCAGGAGTCTTCACATGCCCGACGCCAAACCAGCCCACAAGCGGATCTTGTTGAAGCTGTCCGGCGAGGCACTGATGGGCGACGACCCGTTCGGCATCAACCGCGCCACGATCGTTCGCATGGTGGAGGAGATTGCCGAGGTGACGCGCCTGGGGGTCGAGGTGGCGATCGTGATTGGCGGCGGCAATATCTTCCGCGGCGTGGCCGGTGGGTCGGTCGGCATGGACCGGGCCACGGCCGACTACATGGGCATGCTGGCGACTGTGATGAATGCGCTCGCGCTGGCCGATACCATGAACAAGGCCGGTTTGACCGCGCGCGTCATGTCCGCGATTGCGATCGAGCAGGTGGTCGAGCCCTATGTGCGTCCCAAAGCCCTGCAGTACCTGGAAGAAGGCAAGTTGGTGATTTTCGCGGCCGGCACGGGCAATCCGTTCTTCACCACCGACACGGCCGCTGCGCTGCGCGGCGCCGAAATTGGCGCCGAACTGGTGCTCAAGGCGACCAGGGTCGACGGTGTGTACACGGCTGACCCGAAGAAGGATCCGACCGCCACCCGCTACAGCAAAATATCGTTCGACGAGGCCATTGCGAAAAATCTGGGGATCCTGGATGCCACGGCGTTTGCGCTGTGCCGCGACCAGAAACTGCCGATCAAGGTGTTCTCCATCTTCAAGCACGGTGCACTCAAGCGGGTGGTGATGGGCGAAGATGAAGGGACGCTGGTGTACGTCTGAGGAAAAAACATGACCATTGCTGACATCAGGAAAACAACGGAAGCGAAGATGGATCAGTCCATCGGCGCGTTCACGAGCAACCTCACCAAGATCCGGACGGGGCGCGCCAACCCGGCCCTGTTGGACTCGCTGCAGATCGACTATTACGGCACCCTGATGCCAATCAACCAGGTCGCCAACGTGTCGCTGCTGGATTCGCGCACCATCAGCATCCAGCCCTGGGAAAAGGGCATGGGCGCCAAGATCGAGAAGGCGATTCGCGAGAGCGACCTGGGGCTGAATCCGTCGTCCATGGGGGACCTGATCCGGGTGCCGATGCCGCTCATGAGCGAAGAGCGCCGCAAGGAGCTCACCAAGTTGGTCCGGAACGAGGGCGAAGGCGCCAAGATCGCGGTGCGCAACCTGCGCCGCGATGGCAATGAAGCGATCAAGAAGCTGGTGAAGGACAAACTGGTCTCCGAAGACGACCAGAAGCGCGCCGAGGCAGAGATACAAAAGGTCACCGATCGGCACGTCGCCGAGATCGACCGGCTGGTCGCGGCGAAAGAACAGGACATCATGGCGGTGTAATGATGCCCCCATGCTTGCCACTTTGTGTGCTGCGCTGCCCCCCAAGAGGGCCCTCGCGCCTTGGGGCGGCCCTGCGGCGCTCAAGCCCATTCCATATATCACCATGAGCTACCAGATGCCGCACCACATCGCCATCGTGATGGACGGGAACGGCCGCTGGGCCACGCGCCGTCACTTGCCTCGCGTGGCGGGGCACAAGCAGGGCGTGGATGCGTTGAACCGGTGTGTGCGGGCGTGCGTCGTGCGCGGTGTCGCGGTGCTGACGGTATTCGCGTTCTCCTCGGAAAACTGGAACCGGCCGGCCGAGGAAGTGTCGGGCCTGATGGAGTTGTTGGCGATCGCCTTGAGCCGGGAGGTTCCCAAACTCAAGACCGAGGGTGTGCAGCTGCATTTCGTGGGCGAGCGCGCCGGCCTGAGCGACAAGGTGCGTGCCGGTCTGGCCCAGGCCGAGGCGGTGACGGCACAGAACACGCGGCTGGTGCTCAACGTCTGCTTCAACTATGGGGGGCGCTGGGACATTGCCCAGGCGGCGGCTCGTCTTGCCGCCCAGGGCCAGGCCGTGACGGAGGCCAGCCTGGACCGTGCGATGGCACTGGCCCATGTGTCCGATCCGGATTTGCTGATCCGCACCGGGGGCGAGCAGCGCATCAGCAATTTCCTGCTGTGGCAGGCGGCCTATTCCGAGCTGTATTTCAGCGACGGTCTGTGGCCCGAGTTCGACGAGGCCGAGCTGGATGCCGCGATTGCCGCGTTCAACCGGCGTGAGCGTCGCTTCGGCAAGACCTCCGCACAGGTCGCCGGAACGGCGAGCGCGCAGAAGGCGGCCTGAAGGCGCGCCATGCTAAGGCAGCGCATCATCACGGCCCTGATTCTGTTGGCCATCCTGTTGCCAGCCCTGTTCTATCCGTCATCGCAGCCGTTTTGCGCGATCACGCTGGTGCTGACCGCGGCTGGGGCGTGGGAATGGGGGCGCCTCAACGGTTGTGGATCTGTTGCAGCCGCGCTGCTCGGTCTGGTGTGCGTGCTGCTGTGCGTGGGCGTCTGGGCGCTTGGCCTGCTGTCGATGGCGCTGCCCTGGCTGTGGCGTTGCGTCGGCTTGGCCTGGGTGTTGCTGGGGGCGTGGCTGCTGCGTGCCGGCGTCGCGGGCTGGCCGCGCGTTCCCAGGCCCGTCCGGCTGATTGGCGGTCTGGCCGCCGTATGGCTTGCCTGGCTGGCCATGGCCCAGGCGCGCGTGATCGGCATCAACTTTCTGTTGTCCATCCTGTTGTTGGTCTGGGTGGCCGACATCTTCGCGTATTTCGCCGGGCGTGCGTTCGGTACGCGGTTCACCAAGGCCAGGTTGGCCCCGATGATCAGCCCGGGCAAGAGTTGGGAGGGCGTCTGGGGTGGCATGGCCGGTGTGATCTTGCTGGCCGGCGCGTGGGTCTGGGGCGATGCGGCGTGGCAGGCGCGTGTCGCCAGCTTCTACAGCCGCCTTGCCGACCGGGGCTGGTGGCTGCTGCTGATTGCCGTGCTGTTCATGGCGGCGATGAGCGTGGTCGGCGATCTGGTGGAGTCGCTCATCAAGCGCAGCGCCGGAGTCAAGGACAGCAGCGGGCTGCTGCCGGGTCATGGCGGCGTGCTGGACCGGGTCGATGCGTTGCTGCCGACCTTGCCGTTGGCCATGATGTTGATCTCCTGGTCGTCGCCATGAAACAGCGCATTGCTGTTCTCGGATCGACCGGCTCCATCGGGACCAGCACGCTCGACGTCGTGGCCCGGCACCCGGACCGTTTTGAAGTATTTGCGCTGAGCGCCGCCACGCAAGTCGATCTGCTGCTTCAGCAGTGTGCCCGGTTCAGGCCGCGCTTTGCGGTCATGGCCAGCGCGCCCCATGCACGTGAGCTGGCCCATAAAATCAAGGAAAATGGGCTTCAAGTCGAGGTGATGGCTGGCTCTCAAGCTATTGAAGTAATAGCGAGCCACGAATTGACCGACACCGTCATGGCGGCCATCGTCGGCGCGGCCGGTCTGCCGCCCTGCCTGGCAGCGGCGCGCGCGGGCAAGCGCCTGCTGCTGGCCAACAAGGAGGCGCTGGTGGTCGGCGGCGACGTGTTCCTGCGCGCAGTGCGGGACGGTGGCGCGACGCTGCTGCCGATCGACAGCGAGCACTCGGCCATCTTTCAGTCGTTACCAGAAAATCCCGCGAGCTGGCCGCAGCGAATCGAGAAAATCATTCTCACGGCGTCCGGCGGACCATTTCGCACGCGCGATCCGGCGACGCTGCGTGATGTCACGCCCGAGCAGGCGTGCGCGCATCCCAATTGGGTCATGGGGCGCAAGATCTCGGTGGATTCGGCGACCATGATGAACAAGGCCCTGGAGGTCATCGAGGCCAGGTACCTGTTCGGCGTGCTGCCCGAGCAACTCGAGGTCGTGATTCATCCGCAAAGCGTGATTCACTCCATGGTGCAATACCGTGATGCATCGATTGTCGCCCAGCTTGGAACGCCGGACATGCGGGTGCCGATCGCCTACGGGTTGGCCTGGCCCGGGCGCATCGAATCGGGCGCGCAAGCACTTGACTTTCGGACCTTGTCGGCCATGACCTTCGAGTCGCTGGATAGCAATGGTCATGGCGAGCGATTTCCCGGCCTGCGACTTGCGTGGGAGGCGCTGCGCGCGCCGACCGGCACCTGTGCCACGCTGAATGCGGCCAACGAGGTCGCGGTGGCCGCGTTTCTGGACAGGCGCATCCGCTTCGATCAAATTCACCACGTGAACCTCGAAACTTTGCAGGCTGCCGTGGCCTCCATACCCCAGACGCTGGACGATTTGCTGGCGCTCGATGCGCTGGCGCGCGCTACCGCGCAGCGCGCCGTGGCACGCCTGGCGTCCTGACATGTTGAAAGGTAGCGTATGTTGACCATAGTTGCTTTTCTGGTTGCGTTGGGTGTGCTGATTGCCGTTCATGAATACGGCCATTACCGCGTGGCGGTGGCCTGTGGCGTCAAGGTGGTCCGCTTCTCCATCGGTTTCGGCACGACCTTGTTTCGCTGGCAGCCCAGGCATCAAAAGCACGGGCAATCGACCGAATTCGTGATTGGTGCAATTCCGGTGGGCGGCTATGTCAAGATGCTCGACGAGCGCGAGGCGCCGGTCGCTGCCGAGGAGCGGCATCTGGCGTTCAATACCCAGCCGCTGCGATCGCGCGTCGCCATTGTCGCGGCGGGACCGATCGCCAACCTGTTGCTGGCGGTGCTGTTGTTTTCGGCGCTCAGCTGGTACGGCTTGCAGGAACCCAAGGCCTTGCTCGGCGCTCCCGTACCGGGCTCCGTCGCCGCGCAGGCCGGGCTGCATGGGGGCGAACTGGTGCAGCGCGCCGGCTTTGCGGACGGGACGCTGGCGCCGGTGCGTTCTTTCGATTCCCTGACCTGGCTGCTGACCCGGGGGGCGCTGGACCAGCAAGACGTGCGCCTTGAGCTGACGGACCCGAGCGGCGGTGCCGAGCATGTCGTGCTTCTGCCGCTGAGCCAGCTTGCCGCGAAACAGGCCGACGCGCAGATCCTGCGCAAGGTCGGCCTGGTGCAACCCTGGATTCGTCCCGTCATCGGCGAGGTGATGCCGGGCAGCGCGGCCCAAAAATCGGGTTTGCGCGAGGGCGATGTGGTGACCACGATTGGCGCCACTCCCATCTATGACGCCAGCCAGTTGCGCAACGTGATCCGCGCCTCGGTTCAGGGCGGGCAGCCGCTTGCGCAACGCTGGCAAATCGAGCGCGATCACCGGACCGTCATGCTCGACGTGACGCCGCAGGTGGTGCGCGACGGCGCTACCTTGGTCGGAAAAATCGGCGCCTATGTGGGAGCGCCGCCGGATTTCGTCACGGTCCGCTACGGCCCGCTCAACGGCTTGTGGCATGGGGTTTCGCGCACTTGGGAGATGTCGGCACTGACGCTTCGCATGATGGGGAAAATGGTGATCGGCGAGGCGTCGCTGAAAAATCTGAGCGGCCCATTGACCATCGCGGACTATGCCGGCAAGTCGGCCAGCATGGGCTTGTCCGAGTACCTGGCATTTCTTGCGCTGATCAGCCTCAGCCTGGGCGTGCTGAACCTGCTGCCGCTGCCGGTTCTCGATGGCGGGCACCTGATGTATTATCTTTGGGAAGGCGTGACGGGTAAGAGCGTGTCACAGGCATGGATGGAGCGGCTGCAGCGTGGCGGTGTGGCAGTGCTGCTGCTCATGATGTCGATTGCGCTGTTCAATGACGTTACCCGTATCTTTGGCTAACAACACGCCGGCCACCTTGGGCGGCGTCCGTATCACCGTCATTCATGAATAATCAATTCAATTGTTTTCGTCTGCGTACCGTTTCCGCAGCGGCCATTGTCGCGTTTGCCGCAACGTCGGCCTGGGCCGTGCAGCCATTCACGGTGCGGGACATCCGGGTCGAAGGTCTGCAGCGGGTCGAGCCGGGCACCGTGTTTGCGTCCCTGCCCATCCATGTCGGAGACACTTACGACGACGAGAAGGGCTCGGCCGCCATCCGGGCGTTGTTTGCGCTGGGCCTGTTCAAGGACGTGCGGCTGGAGACCAGCGGAGATGTGCTGATTGTGGTGGTCGAGGAGCGCCCGACGGTGGCCGACGTCGAATTTACCGGGGCCAAGGAATTCGACGCAAAAACCTTGAAGAAGTCCATGAGCGACATCGGCCTCACGGAGGGGCGGCCGTTCGACAAGTCGCTGGCCGATCGAGCCGTCGAAGAACTCAAGCGGGAGTACATCAGCCGAAGCTTGTATGGGGCACAGATAGTCACCACCGTGACGCCGATCGAGCGCAATCGCGTCAACGTGACCTTCTCCATTACCGAAGGCCAGCCTGCCAAGATCAAGCAGATCAACATCGTGGGCAATAAGGCGTTCAGCGAGTCGACACTGCGCGACCTGTTCGATCTCGACACCGGCGGCTGGATGAGCTGGTACACCAAGGCGAACCGGTATTCGCGCACCAAGCTCAATGCGGACATCGAAACGCTGCGTTCGTACTACCTGGCCCGGGGTTACCTGGAGTTCAAGGTGGACTCTACCCAGGTCGCCATTTCGCCCGACAAACGGGCGATTTCCATCACCATCAACGTGACCGAAGGCGAACGTTATGTGGTGACCGGTGTGAAGCTGGAAGGTAATTACCTGGGCAAGGAAGATGAGTTCAAACCCCTGGTCAAGATCAGGCCCGGGGAGCCTTATGACGCCGACGAAGTCACCAAGACCACCAAGGCTTTCACCGATCTCTTTGCAAATTTCGGGTTTGCATTTGCCCGCGTCGACGCGCGTCCGGAGATCGACCGCGCCAATGGGCGTGTCGCCTTCACGCTGGTCGCCGACCCGTCGCGCCGCGTTTATGTGCGCCGCATCAATATCAGCGGCAACGACCGTACCCGGGACGAAGTCATCCGGCGGGAATTTCGCCAGTTTGAATCCTCCTGGTACGACGGGGACAAAATCAAACTCTCGCGGGATCGTGTGGACCGGTTGGGGTTCTTCACCGACGTGAACGTGACCACGCAGGAAGTACCCGGCGTGCCGGATGAGGTCGATCTGAACGTTCATGTGAAGGAAAAGCCCACGGGGAGCCTGACCCTGGGCGCCGGCTACGGCAGCGCCGACAAACTGTCCCTGTCCTTCGGCATCAGCCAGGAAAACGCGTTCGGCTCGGGCAATTCACTCGGCCTGCAGGTCAATACCAGCAAGTACAACCGGGTGATCGTGGTGAGCACGACCAACCCGTATTTCACCAAGGACGGGGTATCCCGGACCATTGACGTCTATCACAAGTACTCGCAGCCCTACGAGGATCAGGGCGGAAACTACTCGTTGACCACTGAGGGTGCCAGCTTGCGCTTCGGTGTGCCGTTCAGTGAAACGGACCGGGTGTACTTCGGCGGCGGGATCGAGCGCACGCGGATCGATCCGGGCACCAGCATTCCTGCCGTCTATCTGCAATATGCCAACCGGTTCGGCTATTCCTCCATGGAGTTCCCGCTGACCATCGGATGGTCTCGGGACAGCCGTGACAGCGCGCTGGTCCCGACCGACGGCACGCTTCAGCGCTTCAATGGCGAGTGGGGCGTTGGCGGCGCGGCGCGGTATGTCAAGGCGGACTACCAGTACCAGCAATATGTTCCGCTGAACAAGCAGTTCTCGCTGGCCTTCGCCGGCGAACTGGGCATGGGCAAGGGGTTGAACGGCGAGCCCTTCCCGGTTTTCAAGAATTTCTACGGCGGGGGTCTGGGCTCGGTGCGCGGTTTCGAGCAGGGAACCCTGGGCCCGCGGGATGTCACCGGATTCATTGTGGGCGGGGCCAAGAAAGTGGTGCTCAGCACCGAACTCGACGCTCCGTTCCCGGGCGCGGGCAACGATCGTACCTTGCGGGTATTTGGCTTCGTGGACGTCGGAAATATATACGGCGACAATGAACCTATGCTGGCGAGCGAGCTCAGAGCTTCCGCGGGCCTGGGTCTGAGCTGGATTTCCCCGCTCGGGCCCCTTAAATTCGCGATCGCGCAGCCCCTGCGCAAGTTCGCCGGCGATAGAATCCAGAGATTGCAATTCCAGATTGGTACTTCCTTCTAATGAAAAACCTATCGCGTTCCTGCTGGCTTGGCCTGCTGCTGGGCCTGTTCATGTTTTCCGCGAACGCGCAATCCCTTCGCATCGGTTATGTGAATACGGATCGCATCTTCAGGGAGGCGAATGCGGCCAAGGCGGCGCAGGCCAAGCTTGAGCAGGAGTTCTCGAAGCGTCAAAAGGATCTGCAGGATCAGGGCAATGCCCTCAAGGCCGCGTCCGATCAACTCGAGCGCGAGGGGCCTACGCTGCCCAGCAGTCAGTTGCAGGCGCGCCAGCAGCAATTGCAGGACCAGGACCGTGATTTCCAGCGCAAGCGCCGCGAGTTCCAGGAGGATCTGAACTCGCGCAAGAACGAAGAGCTTCAGCAACTTCTGGACCGGGCCAACCAGGTGGTCAAGCAGATTGCCGAGACCGAAAAATACGATGTCATCCTGCAGCAGGCCGTCTATGTCAATCCCAAGCTTGATATCACCGACGAGGTGATCAAGGCGCTGAACAATTCCAGCGCAACTTCCTCGGGCGCGGCGGGTTCGGGCACGAAAGGTGCTGGCGGGGCGGGCAAGAAATAACCGGCGGCCCTGCTGAAAAGGTGTGGCGCTGCGTCTGGGATCAATCATCGAGGCACTGGGTGGGGAGCTGCATGGTGACCCCGAAGTTCAAATCCAGGACATCGCCCCGCTGGACGCTGCGTCTACGGCCAGTCTGAGTTTTCTCAGCAACCCCAAGTACCAGCAGCAACTGGCCACCTCGCAGGCGGCCTGCGTCATCGTGGGGCCGGCCATGCAGGAGGCCGCTCTGGCGCGCGGCGCATGCATTGTGGCGGCGCAACCCTACCTGTATTTCGCGAAAGTCACGCAGCTGTGGAAACGCCAGCATGCGGCGGGGGGCAGTGCAGGGATCCATCCCAGCGCCGTGGTCGATCCTGACGCCGTGGTGGACCCCGGCGCGACGGTCGGCGCGCTGTGCGTGGTCGAGCGCGGCGCGCGCATTGGCGCTGGTACGATGCTCAAGTCCCGCGTCACGGTGGGCGAAAACTGCATCGTGGGCGAGCGCTGTATCCTGCATCCGGGCGTGGTGCTGGGCGCCGACGGGTTCGGCTTCGCGCCGCACGACGGCACCTGGGAAAAGATCGAGCAACTGGGCGCGGTGCGCATCGGCAACGACGTCGAGATCGGCGCCAACACCTGCATCGACCGCGGGGCGCTGCAGGACACGGTGATCGAGGATGGCGTCAAGCTCGACAACCTGATCCAGATCGGACACAACGTGCACATCGGCAAGCATACGGCGATGGCGGGCTGCGTCGGCGTGGCGGGCAGCACGGTGATTGGCGCGCACTGCACCTTCGGCGGCGCGGCCATGGTGCTGGGCCACCTCACCATCGCGGACCATGTTCACATCTCGTCGGCGTCGATGGTTAGCCGCTCCATACTCAAGCCGGGCCATTACACTGGCTTCTTTCCCATAGACGACAATGCGAACTGGGAGAAAAATGCCGCAACACTCAAGCAGCTTTACAGTCTGCGCGAACGCCTGAAGGCGCTGGAGAAGAGAATAAAACCATGATGGATATTCACCAAGTCCTCAAGCACCTGCCGCACCGTTATCCGTTTGTGCTGGTGGATCGGGTTCTGGAACTCGAAAAGGGCAAGCGCATCAAGGCGCTCAAGAACGTGACCATCAACGAGCCTTTTTTTGTCGGACACTTTCCCTATCGACCCGTGATGCCGGGCGTGCTGATGATCGAATCGATGGCGCAAACGGCGGCGATCATGGCCTTTGACATGACAGATGCCTTGCCCGACGAAAAGACGGTGTTCTATTTTGCAGGCGTCGACGGCGCCCGCTTCAAGCGTCCGGTGGAACCCGGCGACCAGCTCATCCTCGACGTCGAGATGGACCGCGTGCGCGGGGGGATTTACAAATTCAACGCGCGGGCGCTGGTTGCGGACGAGCTGGCCGCAGAGGCCGTGCTGATGTGCACCATGCGCACCATTGCCTGAGGGCGGCTGTTCGTGACGACCATTCATCCAACGGCGTTGGTGGACAGGGGCGCGCAGCTCGACAGCTCCGTCACGGTAGGGCCCTATACCGTGATCGGACCCCATGTCGAGGTGGGCGCGGGCACGACAATTGGCGCGCACTGCGTGATCGAGGGCCGCACCCGCATTGGCCGGGACAATCGCATCTTTCAGTTCAACTCGCTGGGTGCCATTCCGCAGGACAAGAAATACGGGGGCGAACCATGTGAGCTGCTGATCGGCGATCGCAATACGATTCGCGAGTTTTGCACGTTCAATATCGGCACGGCGCAGGATACCGCGGTGACGCGCGTGGGCAGCGACAACTGGATCATGGCCTATGTGCACATCGCGCATGACTGCCAGGTTGGCAGCCAGATCATCCTGGCGAACAACGCGACGCTCGCGGGCCATGTGCATCTGGGGGACTGGGTTGTTATTGGCGGCCTGACGGGCGTGCACCAGTTCGTCAAGATCGGTGCACACGCGATGGCCGGTTTTGCCAGCGCGGTATCGCAGGACGTCCCGCCGTTCATGATGGTCGATGGCAATCCGCTCGCGGTGCGCGGCTTCAATCGCGTGGGCTTGGAGCGGCGCGGCTTTGGCCCCGAGCGACTGGCGGCAGTGAAACAGATGCATCGGCTTTTGTATCGTTCCGGTAAGACGTTCGAGCAGGCGCGCATCGACATCACCGACCTGGCTGCCACGATGCCGCAAGCGGCTGGCGATATCGCAACCATGACCGGATTCCTCTCGCAGGCGACGCGCGGCATTGTCCGCTAGGGTCAGGCATGCCAGCGCATGACGCAGCGCCGCAGATCGCCATGGTGGCGGGCGAAACATCGGGCGACCTGCTGGCCGGGCTGTTGCTCGACGGCTTGCGCGAGCGCTGGCCGCGCCTGGTCGGCGTCGGCGTCGGGGGGCCGGACATGGAAAAGCGAGGCTTCGAGGCGTGGTGGCCCAGCGAGGCGCTGGCCGTGCGCGGCTACGTCGAGGTGCTGCGCCACTACCGGGGTATCTTGCGCATCCGTGACGAGCTGAAAGTCCGGCTGCTGCGGGAGCGTCCGCAGATGTTCATAGGCATCGATGCGCCCGACTTCAATCTCGAACTCGAAGCGGCGCTCAAGGCACAGGGCATCAAGACCGTGCATTTCGTTTGCCCGTCGATCTGGGCTTGGCGCGCCGACCGGGTCCGCAAGCTGCAACGCAGCGCGGATCATGTGCTGTGCATTTTCCCGTTCGAGCCCGCGCTGCTGGCGGAGCATGGCATTGCCTCCACCTATGTGGGGCACCCGCTGGCCGATGTGATTCCCATGCAGCCGGACCGGCAAGCCGCCCGCTCAAAACTGAGTCTGGGTCCCGATGATCAGGTCGTGGCGATATTGCCCGGCAGTCGGAAGTCCGAGGTTCAGTACCTGGGTTCAAGGTTCTTTGAGGCTGCATCCATTATCAGGAAATCCCGTCCCGCTATCAAATTCGTAGTTCCCGCGGTGCCGGCACTGAGGGAAAAGCTTGAGCAAATGGCACAG
>DATNBD010000197.1:0-8598 GCA_035572155.1 Rhodoferax sp. | reverse complement strand
GCGTTGTTGACCATCACGTCGAGCCGGCCGTGGCGCTGCACGGCTGCATCGACGAGCGCCTTTACGTCGGCGGACTTCGTGACGTCGGCGGCGAAGAACGAGGCAGCGCCGCCGGCCTTCACGATCTCGTTGACGACCTTTTCACCCGCCGCCGCGTTGACGTCATTGACGATGACCTTGGCCCCCTCGGCCGCCAGCCGCTTTGCAATGCCCTCGCCAATGCCGCCGCCGGCGCCGGTGACGATGATGGATTTGTCTTTAACGCGCATGCTGTGAATCTCCTATAACTATTGATTTGATAGCTGACAGTCACCAACCGATAAGGGCTGCAGCCTATTTTGTTTGCGTATGGCGATCAACCGTGGCGAATCGCCACTGTCTTCAGCGTGGTGAACCCATACAGCGCCTCAAAACCTTTCTCACGCCCGTAGCCCGACGATTTGACGCCGCCAAACGGCAGCTCGACACCGCCGCCGGCGCCGTAGTTGTTGATGAACACCTGGCCGCTTTTGACGCGTTTGGCCATGCGGAACTGGCGCGCACCGTCGCGCGTCCAGATGCCGGCGACCAAGCCGAAGCGGGTGGCGTTCGCCAGCTCCACGGCGTGGTCTTCGTCCTTGAAGCTCATGGCGGCCAGCACCGGGCCGAACACTTCTTCCTGCGCCAGCCGGTGCATCACCGGTACGTCGCGCAAGAGCGTGGGCGCCTGGTAGTAGCCGGTCTCGGGGGCTTCCTCGACGATCTGGCCTTGCGCCACCATCGGGATGCTGGCGACCTGGGCGTCACTGAGGAAATCCCAAACGCGCTGCATCTGGCTCTGGCGGATCAGCGGGCCGACGTCCAGGTCCATCGCGGCCGGGCCGACGCGCAGGTTGGCGAAGGTCTTGCCCAGGCGCTCCAGCAGCGGCTCGTAAATGGCCTGGTCCACCAGCAGGCGCGAACCGGCCGAGCAGGTCTGCCCGGCGTTTTGCACGATGGCGTTGATGACCACGGGCAGTGCCGCATCCAGATCGGCATCGGCAAAGATGATCTGCGGGCTCTTGCCGCCGAGCTCCAGCGTGACCGGGCAGTGCCGCTCGGCCGCGACCTGCTGGATCAGCGTGCCGACGGTGGGGCTGCCCGTGAAGCTGATGTGGTCGATGCCATCATGCCGCGCCAGCGCGTCGCCCACTTCGTGGCCGTAGCCGGTCACGATGTTGATGGCGCCGGCCGGAAAGCCGACCTCGGCCGCGAGCTGCGCCACGCGAATCAGCGACAGGCAGGCGTCCTCGGACGGTTTGACCACGCAGACGTTGCCCGCCGCCAGCGCGCCGCCCACGCTGCGGCCAAAGATCTGCATCGGGTAGTTCCACGGGATGATGTGGCCGGTCACGCCGTGCGGCTCGCGCCAGGTGAAGACGCTGTAGCCGTCCTGGTAGGGCAGCGTCTCGCCGTGCAGCTTGTCGCAGGCGCCGGCGTAGAACTCGAAGTAGCGCACCAGGGCCAGCGCGTCGGCTCTGGCTTGCTTGGTGGGCTTGCCGCAGTCGCGCTGCTCGATCAACGCCAGCTCGTCGGCGTGTTCGGCCACCTTGGCGGAGAGCTTCGTCAAGAGGCGGCCGCGCTCGGCCGCGCTGAGCTTGCTCCAGACCGCGTCCAGGCACTGGCGGGCGGCCTGCACGGCACCGTCGATGTCCTGTGCATTGCTGCGCTGGAGTTCATCGAAGGGCTGCCCGTCGGACGGGTCGATCACGGAAATCAGGCGGCCGGACGAGGAGGGGACGCCGGCGTTGGCGATGTAGTTGAGTTGCATGGCTCCAATTTTGCCCCAAAGGGGCGGATGGCCGGAACATCGAGATCGGAATTCTGGCCGGTAGCCAGAGGCTTGCACCTGTTCGGCATCGCCATAAAAAAAGCCCGCCGGGTGGCGGGCCTGGTGCCGATGGAAAGTGCCCTCATCGGGGCACGGCGCTACATCACTTGAGCGTGACCTCGACCCGGCGCGCTTCGGCCGCCGAGCCGTCGGCTTGCGCCTGCGCCGGCTTGGCCAGCTCGATCTTGTCTTCGGGGACACCGGCCGCCTTCAGGGCATCGGCGACCGCCATGGCGCGCTGTTTGGCGAGTTCCGCATTTTTTGCCGGGTCGCCGCTGGCATCGTGGTAGCCGCTCACCAGCGCGGTCTTGCCACCTTGCACCGCCTTGACCACCTCGGCCAGTGCGTCGCCGGCGCCGGGCGCGAGGTCAGCCTTTCCGGTCACGAAGTAGAACTTGACCACGCCGTTCTCGACTTTGACGGAAGCGGCATCGGCCGCGACTACCGCCGCCGGTACGACGGCCGGTGCCTGCACTGCCGCAGGCGCCGACACCGGGGGCGGCGTCTCGGCCTGGGCCTGGGCCGGCGCGCCCCCGTGGAAGTGAATCACGAGCGGCACGATCAGCAGCGCGACAATGTTGATGATCTTGATCAGCGGATTCACCGCCGGGCCGGCCGTGTCCTTGTAGGGGTCGCCGACGGTATCGCCGGTCACGGCCGCCTTGTGCGCTTCCGAGCCCTTGCCGCCGAAATTGCCGTCCTCGATGTATTTCTTCGCGTTGTCCCAGGCACCGCCGCCGGTGCACATCGAGATCGCAACGAACAGGCCGGTCACGATCGTACCCATCAGCAGGCCGCCCAGCGCCTTCGGGCCGAGGATCAAGCCGACCAGGATCGGCACGACCACCGGCAGCAGGCTGGGGATCATCATTTCCTTGATCGCGGCCGCGGTCAGCATGTCCACCGCGGTGCCGTATTCGGGCTTGCCGCTGCCGTCCATGATGCCCTTGATGTCGCGGAACTGGCGCCGCACCTCGACCACCACCGCGCCGGCGGCGCGGCCCACGGCTTCCATCGCCATCGCGCCGAACAGGTAGGGGATCAGCCCGCCGATGATCAGGCCGATGATCACCATCGGGTCCGATAGGTTGAAGCTGATCGACTGGCCGAACGACTCGAGCTTGTGCGTGTAGTCGGCGAACAGCACCAGCGCCGCCAGGCCGGCGGAGCCGATCGCGTAGCCCTTGGTGACCGCCTTGGTGGTGTTGCCGACCGCGTCCAGCGGATCGGTGATGTCGCGCACACTGGCGGGCAGTTCTGCCATTTCGGCAATGCCGCCGGCGTTGTCGGTGATCGGGCCGTACGCGTCGAGCGCGACCACGATGCCGGCCATGCTCAGCATGGAGGTCGCGGCGATGGCAATGCCGTACAGGCCGGCGAGTTGGTACGAGACGCCGATCGCGATGCAGACGCAGACCACGGGCCAGGCGGTGGAACGCATCGACACGCCCAGGCCCGCGATGATGTTGGTGCCGTGCCCGGTGGTCGAAGCCTGCGCGATGTGGCGCACGGGCGCGTACTGGGTGCCGGTGTAGTACTCGGTGATCCAGACCAGCGCGCCGGTCAACACGAGGCCGACCACGCAGGCGCCGAACAGGCGCAGCTGGCTGCCGCTGGCTACCACCGCGTTGTCCGGCATCAGCCAGTTCGTGACGAAGTAGAACGCGACGAGCGACAGCACGCCGGCCACGGCCAGGCCGCGGTACAGCGCCGGCATCACGTTCTTCATGCCGGGCGACGCCTTGACGAAGAAGCAGCCAATGATGGATGCGACGATCGACACCGCGCCGAGCGCGAGCGGATAGACCGCCGCTTGCGCGCCGGCGTTCGCGACCAGCAGCACGCCGAGCACGATGGTGGCGATCAGTGTCACCGCATAGGTCTCGAACAGGTCGGCCGCCATGCCGGCGCAGTCGCCGACGTTGTCGCCGACGTTGTCGGCTATCACGGCGGGGTTGCGCGGGTCGTCTTCCGGGATGCCGGCCTCGACCTTGCCGACCAGATCCGCGCCGACGTCGGCGCCCTTGGTGAAGATGCCGCCGCCCAGGCGCGCGAAGATGGAGATGAGCGACGCGCCGAACGCGAAGCCGATCAGCGGTGTCAGTTCCGTGCCAAGCCCTGCGCCGGCCGCGCCGCCGGCGGTCAGGAACCAGTAGAAGCAGGTCACGCCGAGCAGGCCCAGGCCCACCACCAGCATGCCGGTGATCGCGCCGCCGCGGAACGCGACGTCCAGCGCCGGGCCGATGCCGCGTGTGGCCGCCTGCGCAGTGCGCACGTTCGCGCGCACCGAGACATTCATGCCGATGAAGCCGCAGGCGCCGGACAGCACCGCGCCCGCGATGAAGCCGATTGCGGTCTTCACGTCCAGGAAGATGCCGATCAGGATCGCCAGCACCACGCCGACGATCGCAATGGTGCGGTACTGCCGCGCCAGGTAGGCGGCGGCGCCGGTCTGGATGGCGGCCGCAATTTCCTGCATCCGCGCATTGCCTGCGTCCTGCGAAAGAATCCAACTGCGCGCCCAAAAGCCGTAAGCCACGGCAATCAGCCCGCAGACAAGCGCCAGGATCAGCGCCATGTTGCCATTCATAAAATTTCTCCTGCTCGTTGTTGTCGCCGGGTGGGGACAGCACGCAAGCGGTGCCCCCGCTGCGTTGCTTCCTCGCTACCCCAGTCCAGCACAGCCACGGCGGAGACGATTGGCCAACGCCGGAAATATAAGCGCAAAAGTTTGTCTGGACGATGACAGGGTCGATAAAGCAATAGGTGTGCCGGTAAAATCAGGGTTAATCCTAGGAAAATTTCCTGATTTATTTCTAACCCGAGACACCGCCATGGCCCTGGACAGAGTAACCCCCGGCAAAAACGCGCCGGACGCCTTCAACGTGATCATCGAGATTCCGATGAATGCCGATCCCGTCAAATACGAGGTGAACAAGGAGACGGACGCGATCTTTGTGGACCGCTTCATGAGCACGTCCATGCATTACCCCACCAACTATGGCTACGTGCCGCGCACCTTGAGCGGTGACGGCGATCCGGTGGACGTGCTGGTGATCACGCCGGTGCCGCTGATCCCCGGCGTGGTGGTGACCTGCCGCCCGCTCGGCATCCTGAAAATGCAGGACGAGGCGGGCGACGACGGCAAGGTGCTGGCGGTGCCGATCGACAAGATCCTGTCCATCTACACGCAATGGCAAAAGCCCGAGGACCTGAACCCGGCGCGCCTGCACACCATTGCCCACTTCTTCGAACACTACAAGGACCTGGAACCCGGCAAGTGGGTGAAGATTCTGGGCTGGGAAGGCGTCGATGCCGCCAAGAAGGAAATCATGGACGGTATTGCGAGCTACCAGGACAAGGCACGCGCGCAGGCCCCAGTGCCTTACGAAAGAGGCATGTAGCCTTTTTCAGTATTAAGAAGATTGCTATAAAAAAAGAAACAATCGCGGACTCGGCTCCAGCGCACGCTGCTGCCTGGGCGCGGTAGTGCGCGGTGGCTGTCAGCGCTGCGGATCCGGAAAAATCAGCCCGTGCAGGCCGCGCTTGCGCTCAAACGGTTTCCATTCACCCTCGAGCTGCGATAGCCGGTCGGCCACGATCCACCAAGCGCTGGGATTCAGGCCCAGGCCGACGTGGCTGGCGATGACTTCGACGTTTTCCGTGTTTGGGTTCGCACGGCTGGGCGCCTGAATGCTGCCTTGCCACGCCACGATGCCGTCGCTGCGCGAATACACCGAGGTGGTGGGCACCGGCGGTGCGGCGGGCAGGTCGTACTGCTGCGAGTCCTGGTCGATGGCGCGCCCGCTCGTGAACTCGTAGATGCGCCAGGCGTTCGTGCTCTTGGGCGGTCCGGCAAACGGCGTGCCCAGCGTGACCACGCCCCGTACCATGTGCGGCAACAGCTTGGCGAGTTCGCGCGCATAAACGCCGCCCAGGCTCCAGCCGACCAGGCTGACCTTTCTGCCGGCGCTCTGGAAGGTTTCTTCCACCTGTCGGCGCGCCGTGCCCAGCACCCCGGCGCGCGGGCCGAAGTTGAAGCCCTGGTTCCAGCCGACGGCGTCATAGCCCAGGCTGCCCAGATAGCGGCGCAGCGGCACGGTGGAGGCATCGTTGGCGCCCAGGCCCGGAAACACGATGACGGGATGTCCATCGCCGCCGGGCGCGCGCTGCAACACGGGCCAGGCTGGCAGCACCGCGCCAAACTCCCAGAAGGCCCGAAATTCCATGGCCAGCAGCCAATGGCTGGGTGGCGCCAGTTCGGGGTGGCTTTCAGGTGTTTGGGGGCCTGCCGTGGCTGCGGTCATCGGGTTGGCGCAGGCACCTTGTGCCTGGGTGTTGTCATATGCGTGACGGTAGCAGCTTTGTCCACTGCGGCGCAGGGTTTCAGGGTGGCTTTAGAGAGCGCCGTCCTCGTTTTCGTCTCCTTGGCGACGCATGGGCTCGGGGTTTCTACCGAGGTGTTGGGCGAACTTTCCACGTCGTGTCACCTGGAGCCCGCGTGGCCGCTGCCGGTCGGCTTGAACGGGCTGCGGCGCGCCAGGTCTTCCATGTAGTGGTCAACGCCTTCGCCTTCGCGCGCCAGAAAGCGCTCCACCGCGTCGGCGAATGCCGGGTGTGCCAGCCAGTGCGCGCTGGTGGTCTTGACCGGTAGCAGGGCGCGCGCCATCTTGTGCTCGCCCTGGGCGCCGCCCTCGAAACGCTGAAAGCCGTGCTCGATGCACCATTGCAGCGGCTGGTAGTAGCAGGCTTCGAAGTGCAGACAGTCCACGCGCTCGAGCGCGCCCCAGTAGCGCCCGTAGGCCACGCGCTGGCCCGTCAGAGCCGCCGTGCCTTCTGCTGTATTTGAATCAAATTGCCCTTTAGCCCTTTCGGAACCTTCGCTGACAGCTATCAAACTGGAAGCAATTGGTTGACCATGACGCTCGGCCACAAACAGCAGCCAGTTCTGCGGCATGGTGTCGGCCATGCGCCGGAAGAAGTCGCGGCTGAGATAGGGCGCGTTCCCATGTTCGTAATAGGTGCGCTCGTAGCAGCGGTAGAAAAAATCCCAGTCGTGGGGGCTGATGTCACGCCCCAGCGCCCAGCGAAAGTCGACCCCCACCTCGGCGACCTTGCGGCGTTCGTGGCGGATTTTTTTGCGCTTGTCCTGGCTCAGGCTGGCGAGGAAGTGATCGAAATCACGATAGCCCGTTTCGCCGTCGGGCCGCCCCAAGGCGAAATGCGCCCCCTCGGGGGGCAGCGAGGACAAGTCAGTGCCGAGCGTGGGGGCCACATTCTTCCAATGGAACTGGACTGTGTGGCGCAGCATGAGTCCGGCCTGCTCGCATGCAGCGGCGTCCGGCTCGCCGATGAACAGCAAATGGAGAGACGACAACTGCTGCTCGCCGCACCAGTCCACCAGCGCCTTCACCAGTGCCCGGCGCACCAGCGCGTCACGTGCCAATAGCCGCACGCCGGGCACCGGGGTGAAGGGCGACGCCAGCACGGCCTTGGGGTAATAGGCCAGGCCATGCTGCTCGTAGGCGTTGGCCCAGGCCCAGTCGAACACGTATTCGCCGTAGGAGTGATCCTTGAGATACAGCGCGCAGGCGGCCGCCAGCGTCTCGTCGCGCCACAGTGTGATGAAGCGCGGTGTCCAGCCGGTTTGCGGTGTGGCGCTGCCGCTCTCGTGCAGCGCGGCGAGGTACTCGTGGCGCATGAAGGGATTGGCGTGCGCCTGCGTCGCCAGCAGGCCGTTCCACTGCGCCGCAGAGACCTTGAGCGGCGAGGAGAACACCCGGATGACATAATCGTTTGAATCGCTTTTCACTGGTCTTATGACTCTCAAAATCTGTGTCGCGCAGCTCAATTTCGTGGTCGGCGACCTGCCCGGCAACGCGCGAAGAATCATCGACGCCGCACGCGTGGCCTATGCCGGCGGCGCCCGCCTGCTGTTGACCCCGGAGCTGTCGATTTGCGGCTACGCGGCCGAAGACCTGTTCCTGCGCCCCGCCTTCATCGCTGCCTGCGATGATGCCGTGAAAACGGTGGCCCGCGAGCTCGCCGGGTTAAAAGGTCTGGTGGTGGTGGTCGGCCACCCCACGGGCGGCGACGTGCGCAGCAAGTCGGTGGCGGTGCAGCGCCGCCACAACGCGGCCAGCGTGCTCAGCGAGGGCCGCGTGCTGGAGACCTACGCCAAGCGCGAGTTGCCGAACTACCAGGTGTTTGACGAGCGCCGCTATTTCACGCCGGGCCAAGGCGTCTGCGTGTTCCAGGTGGGCGAGGAGGCAGAGCGCCTCAGCGTCGGCCTGTTGATCTGCGAGGACGCCTGGTTCGAGGAGCCGGCGCAACTGGCAAAGGAGGCGGGCGCCGAACTGCTGGCGGTCATCAACGCCTCGCCGTTCCATATGGGCAAGGGCGACGAGCGCGAGCAGATGATGCGCCAGCGCGCCCTGGCCTGCGATTTGCCGGTGGTGTACGCGCACCTGGTGGGCGGGCAGGACGAGGTGGTGTTCGAGGGCCACTCGTTTGCGCTGGATGCCGACGGCTCGGTCGCCGGCCGCGCCCCGAGTTTTGAGGAAAAACTGTTTGAAGTCGAGGTCCAGCGGGCGCAGTCAGCTATCAAACTGGTAGCGGAGGTGGCGCCGGAGCGCACGCTGGATGCCGACCTGTGGGACGCGCTGGTGCTGGGCGTGCGCGACTACATCGGCAAGAACGGCTTTCCGGGCGCGATCCTCGGGCTGTCGGGCGGCATCGACTCGGCGCTG
>DATNBD010000196.1:0-12920 GCA_035572155.1 Rhodoferax sp. | reverse complement strand
GCCATCTGCCAGCCCGCCATCAGGTTGCCCGCCAGCAGGAGGTAGGGCACGCTGCCGGCAAACACGGCGTTGGGCGAGGCTTTGCTATTGCTGGCCACGAAATCCACCACATCGAGGAAAGCCTCACGCGCGGCCTGCAGGCGAGCGGCCACGGCACGCCCGTTAGCGCTGGGACGTTTTTTGAGTTCAGCTTCGGTTTTCTCGATCTGCGCAGCAATCGCCCGGGCCGTCTGGCCGCCGTCGCGCGCGGTCTTGCGGCCCACCAGGTCGTTCGCCTGGATCGCGGTCGTGCCTTCGTAGATGGTCAGGATTTTCGCGTCGCGGTAATACTGCGCCGCGCCGGTTTCCTCGATGAAGCCCATGCCACCATGCACCTGCACGCCCAGCGAGGTGACCTCCAGGCTCATCTCGGTGCTGTAGCCCTTGATCAGCGGCACCATGTATTCATAAAACGCCTGGTTCTGCTGGCGCACCGCGGCATCGGGGTGGTGGTGCGATGCGTCGTACGCGGCCGCGGCCACGCTGGCCATGGCACGGCAGCCCTCGGTGAGGGCGCGCATGGTCATGAGCATGCGCCGCACGTCGGGGTGATGGATGATGGTTGCGCTGGCGTGAACCGAGCCGTCGACCGGGCGGGACTGCACGCGCTCTTTGGCAAATGCCGCGGCCTTCTGATAGGCGCGCTCGGCCACCGCAATACCCTGCACGCCGACCGCGTAGCGCGCGGCATTCATCATGATGAACATGTATTCGAGGCCGCGGTTCTCCTGGCCCACCAGATAACCCACGGCGCCGCCCCGGTCGCCGTACTGCAGCACGGCCGTCGGGCTGGCCTTGATGCCCAGCTTGTGTTCGATGCTGACGCAGTGCACGTCGTTGCGCGCGCTTAAGCGACCATCCTTGCCCACCATGAACTTCGGCACGACGAACAGGCTGATGCCCTTCACGCCTTCGGGCGCGCCCGTGACGCGGGCCAGCACCAGATGCACGATGTTCTCGGCCATGTCGTGCTCACCGTAGGTGATGAAGATCTTGGTGCCGAAGATCTTGTAGGTGCCGTCAGGCTGCGGCTCGGCGCGGCTGCGCACTGCCGCCAGATCGGAGCCGGCCTGCGGCTCGGTCAGGTTCATGGTGCCGGTCCACTGGCCGCTGACCATTTTTTCCAGATAAGTGGCCTTGAGCTCGTCGGAGCCCGCGGTGAGCAGCGCTTCGATGGCGCCATCGGTCAGCAGCGGGCACAGCGCGAAGCTCATGTTGGCGCTGTTGAGGATTTCGCCGCAAGGCGCGCCAATGGTCTTGGGCAGGCCCTGGCCGCCAAAATCGGTCGGATGCTGCAAGCCCTGCCAGCCGCCTTCGGTGTACTGCTTGAAGGCCTGCTTGAAGCCCGGCGTGGTGGTAACAACGCCGTCTTTCCAACTCGACGGATTCTTGTCGCCCTCCCAGTTGAGCGGGGCCAGCACGCCTTCATTGAACTTGGCGCATTCTTCCAGCACGGCCTGAGCGGTCTCCAGGCCGGCCTCTTCGAAGCCGGGGAGCTGCGCAACCTGGTCGATGCGCGCCAGGTGCTGGATGTCGAACAGCATGTCCTTGACGGGGGCGATGTAGCTCATGTCTTTTCTCCGGATATTGAGTCACGCCTGCATGGGCCTGCGGCCCATGCAGCAAGCCGTCAAAGCGCCTTCACCAGCTCCGGCACGGCGACAAACAGATCCGCCACCAGCCCATAGTCGGCCACCGAGAAGATCGGCGCCTCCTCGTCCTTGTTGATCGCCACGATCACCTTGGAATCCTTCATGCCCGCCAGGTGCTGGATCGCCCCGGAGATGCCGCAGGCCACATACAGCTGCGGCGCCACGATCTTGCCGGTCTGCCCGACCTGCCAGTCATTGGGCGCATAGCCCGCATCGACCGCGGCACGGCTCGCCCCCATGGCCGCACCCAGCTTGTCCGCCAGCGGGGTGATCACCTCGCTGAACTTCTCGGCACTACCGAGGGCCCGGCCTCCGGAGACGATGATCTTGGCCGCGGTCAGCTCCGGGCGGTCGTTCTTGGCGATCTCGCTGCCCATGAAGCTGGACTTGCCGCTGTCGGGTGTGGCCGTGATGGTTTCTACTGCTGCCGTGCCGCCGGTGCTTGGGGCCGGGTCAAAGCCCGTGGTGCGCACCGTGATGACCTTGGTGGCATCACTGCTTTGCACGATGGCAATGGCGTTGCCGGCGTAGATCGGGCGCTCGAAGGTGTCCGGGCTGTCCACCTTGCTGATGTCGCTGATCTGGGCCACGTCGAGCTTGGCCGCAACACGCGGCGCAATGTTCTTGCCGCTGGCGGTGGCCGGGAACAGGATGTGGCTGTAGTTCGATGCGATGGCCAGCACTTGGGCGGCGATGTTCTCGGCCAGGCCGTGTGCAAAGTATTCGCCCTCCGAATGCAGCACCTTGGCGACGCCGGCGATCTGGCTGGCGGCCTTGGCAGCTTCGCCCGCGTTGTGCCCGGCGACCAGGATGTGCACGTCACCACCACACTGGGCGGCAGCGGTCACGGTATTCAGGGTGGCAGCCTTGATAGAGGCGTTGTCGTGTTCGGCAATAACAAGTGCAGTCATTGGTTTCTCCGTCATTCCCGCGCAGGCGGGAATCCAGGGGTTGGTGGGGTTTAGGGCAAAGTGGATCCCCGCCTTCGGGGGGATGACAGTTGGGTAAGGATGGCAGCTGGTTAGGGATGACCGCCGGTTAAATAACCTTCGCTTCGTTTTTGAGTTTGTCCACCAGCGTGGCGACGTCGGGCACTTTGATGCCGGCGCTGCGCTTGGGCGGCTCGGAGACTTTGAGAGTCTTCAGGCGTGGGCTCACATCGACTCCGAGGTCTTCAGGTTTGAAGGTGTCGAGCTGCTTTTTCTTGGCCTTCATGATGTTGGGCAGGGTGACGTAGCGCGGCTCGTTCAGGCGCAGGTCGGTGGTGACGATGGCGGGCAGGCTGATGGACAGGGTTTCCAGGCCGCCGTCGACTTCGCGGGTGACCTGGGCCTTGCCGTCCACCACTTCGACCTTGCTGGCGAAAGTGGCCTGCGGCAGATCGGCCAGCGCGGCGAGCATCTGGCCGGTCTGGTTGCAGTCGTCGTCGATGGCCTGTTTGCCCAGGATGACCAGGCCGGGCTGTTCCTTGTCCATCAGGGCCTTGAGCAGCTTGGCCACGGCCAGCGGCTGCAATTCCACATCGGTCTGCACGAGGATGGCACGGTCCGCGCCTATGGCCATGGCGGTGCGCAGGGTTTCCTGGCACTGCTGTACGCCACACGATACGGCGATGACTTCAGTGGCCACGCCTTTCTCTTTCAGGCGCACGGCTTCTTCGACGGCGATTTCGTCAAAGGGGTTCATGCTCATCTTGACGTTGGCGATGTCCACACCGGTGTTGTCCGACTTCACGCGCACCTTGACGTTGTAGTCGACTACGCGCTTGACTGCTACCAGGACCTTCATGACTGCGGCTCCGTTGGGTTGTTGAATAGACGTTGAGTTCGATCCGGTCGATTCTATGCGGCGATGCGCCTGCGCCCCGGACGGCGGCAAGGCATTCGTCGCCATGCCACCCGCCAAATAGAACGACCGTGCTTTTTATTATAAGGCCCGGGCAGCGACCGGGAACCATTACCCGACCAGTCGGTTGGCTAATTCGGGTAAATCAGGACTCGCGCGCAAGAATCGCTGATTTATAGTGCGGGCCACATCCTTTAGAGATTGGAAACACCCATGTTGAAAAAGCTGCTGCTAGCCTCCGCAGTCGCCTTGTCGCTCCTGCCCCTCGTGGCGAATGCCGATATCAAGGTCGGCGTCACGCTCTCCACCACCGGGCCGGCAGCGTCGCTGGGGATTCCCGAAAAAATGGCATTTGCCATCATGCCTAAGGAAATCGATGGCCAAAAAGTGGACTACATCGTGCTCGACGATGCCTCGGACCCCGTGGCGGCCGTGAAGAACACCCGCAAGTTCGTCTCGGAAGACAAGGTGGACGTGATCGTGGGCTCTTCCACCACGCCGTCGAGCCTGGCGATGATCGACGTGGCGGCTGATTCGCAAACGCCGATGATTTCCATTGCATCGTCCATCAAGATCGTCGATCCGGTGGATGCCAAGCGATTCTGGGTGTTCAAGACGCCGCAGACCGACGCGATCATGCTGACGGCTGTGACGGCCCACATGGCCGACCACGGCATCAAGACGGTGGGCTTGATCGGTTTCAACGACGCCTACGGCGAGGGCGTGATGAGGGAGTTCAACACGCTGTCCAGTCTGCATCACCTCAAGGTCGTGGCACAGGAGGAGTACAAGCGCAACGACACCAGCGTGATCGGCCAGGTGCTCAAGATCATGGAAGCGAATCCTGATGCGGTCCTGATCGCGGCCTCGGGCACGCCCGGCGCGTTGCCGGCCACCACCCTTCGGGACCGCGGCTACAAGGGCAAGATCTACTTCACCGACGGCATCATCAACCAGGACTTCCTGCGCGTGGGCGGCAAGGCGGTGGAAGGCGCGTACCTGCCGGCCGGCCCGTTCGTGGTGGCGAAACAGCTGCCGGACAGCAATCCGATCAAGAAGGTGTCGCTGGACTTCATCAAACGCTACGATGCCGCCTATCCGAAGAGCCCGGCGAACTCGTTTTCGGCACACGCCTGGAACGTCTACCTGCTGCTCAAGAACGCCGTGCCAGTCGCTCTCAAGACCGCCAAGCCCGGCACCAAGGAGTTCCGCCGCGCGCTGCGCGATGCACTGGAGAACACCACGAACCTGGTTACCGCGCACGGTATCATGAACATGAGCAAGACCGATCACATGGGCTTCGACCAGCGCTCGCGCGTCATGGTGGAAATCGTGAAAGGCCAGTGGAAGCTCGTGCAGTAGCGTTTCCGCATCCTGTTCCGCCAGGCGTTGCGCATGATGGCAACGCCTTTTTTTTCGTGCACTCCGAATGGATACTTCAATCGCGCTGATTCTGGCGCAGGACGGCATCACCACCGGCGCCGTGTATGCGCTGCTGGCCGTGGGCCTGGTGCTGGTGTTTGCCGTGACCCGCGTGATTTTCATCCCGCAGGGCGAGATGGTGACCTACGGCGCACTCACCATGGTCATGCTGCAGGCGGGTGCCTTCCCGACCACCGTCTGGATGCTGCTGGCCATGGGGTTGGCGGTGTTCATCAAGGACGTCTGGAGCCGGCTGCGTCCCGGCGCTGCGCCTGCCGGCAGCCATGTGCTGCGCAATTCCGCGCTGCTGAACCTGCTGCTGCCGGTCGTCGT
Source organism: Rhodoferax sp. (assembly GCA_035572155.1). Lineage (GTDB taxonomy): Bacteria > Pseudomonadota > Gammaproteobacteria > Burkholderiales > Burkholderiaceae_C > Rhodoferax_A. The sequence goes on along the minus strand of DATNBD010000196.1, from coordinate 7,629 downwards.
TTACCTGCTGGCCAGGCTGCTGCCGCTGCAGGCGCTGGATCTGCCCGCCCAGGCGGCACTCACGCTGGCGATCGTCGCGCCGCTGGCGCCGATGTGGTATCGCCTGGCCTTCGAGCCGCTGGCCCACGCCAGCGTGCTGGTACTGCTGATCGTCGCGGTGGCCGTGCATTTCGTGATGCTCGGGCTCGGGCTGGCCATGTTCGGCGCGGAAGGCGCGCGCTCCAATCCGTTTTCGGACCTGCGTTTTCACCTGGGCCCGCTATCGCTTTCAGGCCAGGGCCTGGCAGTAATCGTCGCGTCGGTGCTGATCATGGCGGCGCTGTCGCTGTTTTTCAACGCCACGGTAGCCGGCAAGGCCTTGCGCGCCACCGCGGTGAACCGCCTCGGCGCGCGTCTGGTGGGGATCGAGGTCGCGCATTCGGGCCAGTTGGCATTCCTGCTGGCGGGCCTCATCGGCGCGTTTTCGGGTATCCTGATCGGCCCCGCCACGACGCTGTATTACGACTCGGGCTTCGTGATCGGCCTGAAGGGCTTTGTCGGCGCCATCATCGGCGGCATGGTCAGCTACCCGATCGCGGCCGGCGGCGCGCTGTTCGTCGGGCTGATGGAAGCCTACGCGTCGTTCTGGGCCAGCGCCTACAAGGAGGTTCTGGTATTCGCGCTCATCGTGCCGGTGCTGGTCTGGCGCTCGTTCAGCAGCCACACGCTCCTCGATGAGGAGGAAGAATGATGGCCGGCCCGGCATCGACGCGCCGCGCCGGCCAGGCCGGCATCGTGCTGTGGCTGGTCCTGATGGCCGCGATGGCGGCCCTGCCGGTGCCCGAGTTCTGGATCACGCTGGCCAACTACATCGGCATGTACAGCCTGGTCGCGCTCGGGCTGGTGCTGCTGACCGGCATCGCGGGCATGACTTCGTTCGGGCAGGCCGCGTTCGTGGGCATCGGGGCTTACGCCAGCGCCGTGCTGACCACGACCTACGGCGCGTCGCCCTGGATCGGCCTGGTGGCCGGCGTGGCCATCACGGTGCTGGCCGCGGTGGCGCTGGGCGCCATCACCATGCGCCTGTCGGGCCATTACCTGCCGCTGTGCACGCTGGCGTGGGGCCTGAGTCTGTTCTACCTGTTCGGCAACCTGACCCTGCTAGGCCAATTTGACGGCATCACCGGCATTCCCCCCATCAACGTGTTCGGCTTCGAATTGCGTAGCGGCCGGCACATCTACCTGCTGATCTGGCTCATGGTCGCACTGGCCGTCATGGCCACGCTGAACCTGCTGGACTCGCGCTCTGGCCGTGCCATCCGCGCGCTCAAGGGCGGCGTCGTGATGGCCGAATCCTGCGGCGTGAATACCGCGCGCACCAAGATGCTGGCGTTCGTGCTCGCCGCCGTGCTGGCCGGCCTCTCGGGCTGGCTCTACGCGCATTTGCAGCGCGCCGTGAATCCAACCCCGTTCGACCTCGGCGCCGGCATTGGTTACCTGTTCATGGCCGTCGTCGGCGGGGCCGGTTATGTCTGGGGCGCTCTGGTGGGCGCGGCGCTCATGACGCTGCTCGGCGACTGGCTGCAGAGCGTGCTGCCCACCCTGCTCGGCCAGAGCGGCAATTTCGAAGTCGTCGTCACCGGCCTGTTGATGATCCTGTTGCTGCAGCGTGCACCCGCCGGAATTTGGCCTTTGCTGGTGCGGGCAGTGCAGTGGCCCTTCCAGCGCCGCACCGGCAGCGCGCCAGTCGCCGCCGAACTGCCGCCGCCGGCCGGACTGCGTGCGATCCGGCACGCGCGGATCCTGCCGCAGCGCGCCAAGCCGGCACACGGCAGCCCGGTGCTGGAGGTGCGGCTGGCGCGCAAGACCTTCGGTGGCCTGGTCGCGGTGAACGATGTGAGCTTCTCGCTGGCCGCCGGAGAGATCGTCGGTCTCATCGGGCCGAACGGCGCGGGCAAGAGCACCATGTTCAATCTGGTCAGCGGCGTGCTTCCGCTGAGCGCGGGCGAAGTGCATTTCATGGGCGAGCGAGTCGATGGCCGGCCCTCGCGCTGGATGGCCCGGGCCGGTATGGCACGTACCTTCCAGCACGTGCGCCTGATGCCCGCGATGAGCGCCATCGAGAACGTCGCTATCGGTGCCCATCTGCGCGGAGGCAAGGGCGCGCTGGCCGGCGCGCTGCGGCTGAATCGGACGGAGGAAGCCAGCCTTTTTGCGCAGGCGCGTACCCAACTGGAGCGGGTCGGCCTGGGCGGTGACGGCCTGCGCGAGGCCGGCAGCTTGGCGCTGGGCCAGCAGCGCCTGCTGGAGATTGCCCGGGCGCTGGCGTGCGACCCGGTGCTGCTGCTGCTGGACGAGCCGGCCGCCGGGCTGCGCCACCAGGAAAAGCAGGCACTGGCCGCGGTGCTGCGCCAGTTGCGCAGCGAGGGTGTCAGCGTCCTGCTGGTCGAACACGACATGGATTTCGTGATGGGGCTGGTCGATCGCCTGGTGGTGATGGATTTTGGCAGCCGCATCGCCGAGGGCGCACCGGAAGCGGTGCGCAGCGACCCGGTCGTGATCGAAGCCTATCTGGGAGGTGTCGAATGAGCGCGGCCATGCCCCCCCGGCAACCGGCGCCGGTTCTGCAGGTACGCAGTTTCTCGGTGGATTACGGCAAGGTGCGCGCGCTGCACGATGCCTCGCTGCATGTCGCCGCAGGCAGCATCGTGACCGTGATCGGCCCCAACGGCGCCGGCAAATCCACCTTGCTGAACGCCGTCATGGGCGTGCTACCGGCCAGCGGCGACGTGCAGCTGCTGGGCCAGCCCGAACGCGGTTCGATCGAAATGCGGGTAGCGCACGGCCTGAGCCTGGTACCAGAAAAGCGCGAACTGTTCGCCACCATGACGGTAGAAGACAACCTGCTGCTGGGCGCCAAGGTACGGCTCGATTGGCGCGGCCGAGGCGCTGAGGCGACGCAGGCCGAGGTGCTGCGCCTGTTTCCGCGCCTGGCGGAACGGCGCAAGCAACTGGCGGGCACCCTGTCGGGCGGCGAGCGCCAGATGCTGGCGATCGGCCGCGCGCTCATGGCCAACCCCAAGGTGCTGATGCTCGATGAGCCCAGCCTGGGACTGGCGCCGCTCGTGGTGCGGGAGATCTTTCATATCATCTCGGGCCTGCGGCAAAGCGGCGTCGGCATTTTGTTGGTCGAGCAGAATGCGCGCGCGGCCCTGCAGGTCGCCGACTACGGCTATGTGCTGGAAACCGGCCGCATCACGCTCGAAGGCCCGGCCGGCGAGCTGATGCACGATGCGCGCGTGGCCGCCACCTACCTGGGGCTCGGCACGACCTGAAGGTGTGCTTCAGCTCGGCTTGACGTGAACCACCCGCTGGGGGTACGGAATGTCGATGTTGTGTTCGCGCAGTGCGCGCAGGATCGCCAGGTTGATCTGCGAGCGCAGGCCGAGCTGGCCGTTCTCGGGGTCTGAAATCCAGAAGCCCACGGTGAACTCCAGGCCATCGGCCCCGAACGCCGACAGCGCCGCGGCGGGCGCCGGCTGGCGCAGCACGCGCGGGTATTGGGCCGCGGCATCGACCAGCAGGCGCATCACCAGATCCACGTCGCTCTCGTAGCCGACCGACACGACCGTGGACAACCAAACGTGCGGGTCGGCCAGCGAGAGATTTTCCACACGCTGGGCCGTCATCATCGCGTTGGGCACGATGGACTCGCGCCCCGAGCCCGAGCGGATCACGGTGTAGCGCGCGTTGATGCTGGTGATGCGGCCTTCGAAGGTGTCGACGCGCACGTTGTCGCCAATGCGCACACTGCGCTCGGCCAGAATGACAAAGCCGCTGACGTAGTTGGCCGCCAGTTGCTGCAGGCCCAGGCCGATGCCTACGCCGATCGCGCCGCCCAGCACCGAGAGCGTCGTGAGGTCGATGCCGACGGCCGACAAAGCCACCAGCAGGCCGACAAACAGCAGCAGGGCACGCAGCGCATTGCTGATGGCGATGCGCACGGACAGCTCGCTGCCGGTTGCCTTGCGCACCAGGCGGGCCTCGATTGCCGCCGAAATCCACAACGTGACCAGCAGCACCACGCCAGCGGTCAATGCGCCCGCGATCAGCGTGGTGACCGAGATGTGCGTGCTGCCAATCGTCAGTTTGATGTCGTCCAGCTCGTCGAGCATCAACGGCAGCAGACCGCTGACCCACAGCACCATGGCGAGCCAGGCCACCCATGAAATGGTCCGCTCGAGCGCGCGCACCATGGGGGTCGCCTTGAAGGCCGCCTGCAGCACCTTGACGCCCAGGCGGATCGCAGCCAACGACACCAGCACCGGAATCGCGATCCGGAACACCGCAACCGGGATCGAGCGCCTCAGCATCTCGCGGGCCAGATAGCCGGCGCAGAGCAACAGCACCGGAAACATCACGCCATCAATGATCCGGCGACCAAACATGATGGAATTGGGATCGGGCTCACCCGCCGCCCGGCGCGCAAGCCAGACCAGCCCCCAGGCCAGCAGCGCACAAACGGCCAGAACCGCCAGCTCGGTCAGCGCGGTCGGGCGCAGCAGCGCCAGAAACCAGTCGTGAAAGTCATCGATCGGCACCGGTGCGGTGATCGTTCCCCTCATGTCGTTTTCCCGCTCGTCAGACGCCGGCGAGTACGCGCAGGTGGGCTTCCACACTGCGCCCCAGCGCGTCGAGATGGTAACCGCCTTCCAGGCACGAGACGATCCGGCCTCTTGCGTGGCGCCGGGCCACGTCCAGGATGCGCTGGGTGATCCAGGCGTAGTCCTGCTCGGTCAGTCCGAGCTGGCCCATGTCGTCGAGCCGATGCGCGTCGAAGCCCGCGCTGATGAAGATCAACTCGGGCATGAAAGCCTCCAGCCGCGGCAGCCAGGCCACCTCCACGAGTTCCCGGATGGCCATGCCCCGCGTGTAGGCCGGCACCGGCAGGTTCACCATGTTGTCGGCGGGAAATTCGGTACCGCAGTAGGGATAAAACGGGTGCTGAAAGAAACTCACCATCAACACCCGGTCATCCCCGCTGAAGATGTCCTCGGTGCCGTTGCCATGGTGCACGTCGAAATCCACGATGGCGATTCGCTTGAGGCCGTGCCGCTCCAGCGCATATTTCACGCCGATCGCCACGTTGTTGAAAAAGCAGAACCCCATGGCCTTGCCCTTGCACGCGTGATGTCCCGGCGGGCGCACGGCGCAAAACGCGCTGTCCAGCTCCCCCGCCAACACCGCGTCGGTGGCCGCCAGCGCCGCTCCCGCGGCGCGCAGCGCGGCGTCCCAGGTATGCACGTTCATCGCGGTATCCGGGTCGATCTGGACATAGCCCGGCCCGCCGGCCGGAACGTCCTCCTTGAGCTGCTCGGACAGGCCGCGCAGGGCCGCAACGTACATGCGCTCGTGCGCCAGCTCGATGTCCGCCAGCGCGGCCACCGGCGCGTCCCGCTGGTCCAGCACATCGCGCACCCCGGTGACCAGCAATCTATCCGCGATGGCATCGAGACGCTGCGGACACTCGGGGTGTCCCGGCCCCATCTCATGCTTGCCGCAATCCGGATGCGTGAAATACCCGGTCCTGATCACGGCGCCACCCCACCCTGAAGGTTCATGGAAGACTTTTCGGTTATGGTCATGACATGGAGCATCAGGAAAAACTCAAGGCGCTTTTAAACCAGCTTAACACGGTGATAGTGGGCAAGCCGGCGCAGGTGCAGGACTGCGTGGCCTGCCTGCTGGCCGGCGGACATTTGCTGATCGAGGACGTCCCGGGCGTGGGCAAGACGACGCTGGCGCATGCGCTGGCGCGCGCCTTCGGCCTGCACTTTTCGCGCGTCCAGTTCACCGCCGACCTGATGCCCAGCGACCTCTCGGGCGTGTCCATCTACGAACGCGGCAAGGAATCGTTTGTGTTCCACCCCGGCCCGATCTTTGCCCAGGTGCTGCTGGCGGACGAGATCAACCGCGCCAGCCCCAAAACCCAGAGTGCACTGCTCGAAGCCATGGAGGAAAGGCAGGTCACCGTGGAGGGCGAAACCCGCGCCCTGCCGGCGCCGTTTTTCGTGATCGCCACGCAAAACCCGCATGACCAGCTCGGCACCTATGCGCTGCCTGAATCGCAGCTCGACCGATTCCTGATGCGCATCTCGCTCGGCTATCCGGATCGTGCCGCCGAACGCGACCTGCTGACCGGCAGCGATCGGCGCGACATGCTGGAGGCGCTGCCCGGCATCCTCGCGCCCGCCGATCTGCACGGGCTGCAGCAACAAGTGCTGCAGGTGCATGCGGCCGAGCCGCTGCTCAACTACGTGCAGGACCTGGTGGCCGCCACGCGCTCGGGACGCTGGTTTGTCACCGGCCTGTCGCCGCGTGCCGGCATTGCCGTGCTGCGCGCCGCCCGGGCCCAGGCGCTGCTTTGCGGGCGGGACTACGCCGCGCCCGACGACGTGCAGGCGATCCTGGCGCAAACGGTGGCGCACCGCCTGATTCCGGTGGGCGACGCCGGGCGCGGCGCCGTGGAACAAGTGCGCGCCATGATCGAGGCAGTGCCGTTGCCGTGACTCCCCCTGAAGCGTCTGCCACGCCCCCCCGCACGGAGGCGCCATGAACCCTGCCGTCTTCAACCCCTTCGCCTTCGTGCGCAGGCGCTTTCGCCAATGGTGGCAGGCGCGGCTGCCGCTGACCGACACCTTCAGCCTGACCCAGCGCAACGTCTACATCCTGCCGACGCGCGCGGGCCTGATGCTGGGCGCCACCCTGGCGCTGCTGCTGGTGGCATCGATCAACTACCAGCTGAATCTGGGCTATCTGCTGACCTTTCTGCTGGCCGGCAGCGCGGTGGTGAGCATGCATGTGTGCCACGGCACGCTGCGCGGCATCACGCTGCACCTGACGGCGCCCGGCGAATGCTTTCTGGGGAGCAGCGCGCTGCTCGACATCCATCTCGCGAGTACCCGCCGATCGATCCGGTACGGCATCGGTGTGAGCGTGCAGGGCGGCCGGCACTGGGCCTGGACCGACGTGCCGGCGCAAGGCAGCGCGACGGTGCAAGTGGCATTTGCGCCGGTGCGCCGCGGCCTGGATCGGGTCCCCAAGCTGAGCGCCGAGACGCGCTTTCCGCTGGGCACGTTTCGCGTCTGGACGGTCTGGCGGCCGGCGGCGCAGGTGCTGGTCTACCCGCGGCCCGAAACGTCCCCGCCGCCGCTGCCTCCCGGTGAGCCGCGCCCGGGCGGCGCGGCCGTGCTGTCGGTGCAGGGCGGCACCGAGTTCGACGGCGTGCGGGCCTACCGGCGCGACGACCCGTTGAAGCGCGTGGTGTGGAAGCAGGCCGCCAAGGCCATGGCGCGTGGCTCGGATGAACTCGTCAGCCGCAACACGGAGCAGGCCCAGCGCCACGAGCTGTGGCTGGACTGGGCACTGGCGGGTCCGCACGATGTCGAACAAAGACTCTCCCGGCTGTGCGCCTGGGTGCTGGCGGCCGACAGGCTTGGGGTCGATTACGGATTGCGGCTGCCAGGGGTCGAGATCGAGCCCGACTGTGGCGCTGCGCAGCGCAGGCGGTGTCTGGAGGCGCTGGCGACATGCTGAACGAGCGCGTGCTGTGCGCTGGCAGTAGCTGGCCGGGTTGCGCCCCGGCGGGCG
>DATNBD010000195.1:0-9147 GCA_035572155.1 Rhodoferax sp. | reverse complement strand
GCGAGGCCCCGATCACCAGGTTGTGCAGCGTGCGCCCCTGTACCGTCAACTGGCGCGCGCGCAGCGCCAGCACCGTGGGCAGGTAGCCGGAGGCCCCGGCGGGCTTGGCGGCGACAGATTCATCGGGCGCGGGGGCGTCGGGGGAAGCAGTGGATGCGGCGAGTGTGGTAGGTGCGGCGGATGCAGTGGACGCGGCGGGAGTGGTGGATGCGGCGCCACCGGCGCCCGCGAACAATGCCTGCCAGGCATCCACGTCGAGACGATCGAGGCTGACATTGGCCACCACGCCGGACTCGGGCAGCGCCGGCCGCTCGCCCTCGCCCAGACCGACGGCGATGGCGCCGCGCACGACCCGCGCCTGCGCACCGGACACGTCGCGCACATAGGTGGCGGACGCGATGCCCCCGAGCTGCAGGCTCAGCTGGTCCTGCACCGGCGCGCCGGCCGCGCCCGGCAGGCGACGGCTCTCCAGGCGAAGCGGCAGCGCGGCGCCCGCGCTCTTGTCCAGCGGCGACGGCAGGCTCAGCCCGAGTCCCTGCAGCGTGCTCGTCACCAGCAGATCGGGCACGCCCTTGCGAATGCGCAGCACCGCGGCGTAGTTGGTGCCGCCCGTGGCGTTTTGCGCGAGCCGCGCGAGGGCGCCCAACTCGCGCGCCTGCTGCAGGGCCAGCGCCGTGATGCTGCCCTCGGCCTTGATCACGATGGGCGGGTCGGGCTGCTGCGCGCTGGGCGCCTGCATGCCGCCTGCGACCCGGATGTCGCCGCCGAGCAGGCGCGCCTGCCCGCCCTGGATCGCGAACCCGCGCTCGGTGAAGCTGACCACGCCGCGCGCCTGGCCCAGCAGCGGCGTGTCGGGCGAGACTTGCAGATCGTTCCCGTCCAGTGTCACGCTGCCCAGCACCCTGGATTTCGCGGGATCGTGAATCGGCAGCTCCAGGTGCAACTTGAGGTCCGCGGCGCCGCTGGCGCTGGAGCGGGTCAACGCCCGCCCGGTGATGGCATCCAGCGGCGAGCCCGCCACGAAGTCCAGCATGTCCTTCAAGGGACCCCGGGTGCGGGCGTCCACCTGCACGATGGGCGCATGCGTGAGGTCGGCGATCTGCGCGTCGGCAGCGGCCAGCGGCAGGCCGTTTGCGCCGGCAAAGCGGCCTGCGGCGTTCCTGATCTGCATCGACTGGCGATCGAACACCAGTTCGGCAGAGAGATGCGTGAGCGCTGGCCAGGGTTTTTCACCCGCGGCCTGCAGCTGGCGCGGCATGAATGCGAACGTGGTGTCCTGCAGGTTCGCGGCAATGTGAAATTCCCCCTGCCTGGGGTTCGCGAACGGAAGCTGGTGCAGATCGCCCTTGACGACGAAGCTGACACTGCTCGCGCTGCCGCCGCGCACCGCATCGCGCACATAGTCGCGCACCGAAGCCGGCAGCACCAGCGGCAGGTAGCGGTACACGCGCGCGGCCTGCGCGCGCGCCAGGCTCCCCTGCAGGTTCAGCACGCCGGGGAAACGCGCATGCCCAGGCGAGGTCGCGGGGTCGCTGGTTTTCCAGCTGAGCTGCAATTGCCCCTGCGCATCCGCGTTGGAGAATTTCACATTCGTGAGCTGCGCCGCGATCCGGTCGCCATCGATTTGCCATCGCAGATTCGCCGCCAGCTGGTCCAGCGGCAGCACCGGGTCCTCGAACACGCCGGGCAGCGTCAACGCACCGGCCTGAACGGCGATCTGTGCCTTGCCGCCCGACTGGTTCAGGTCGAAGTCCACCGTCGCCCCGCGAATCCCGGGCCGGCCCACCGGCACGTGCGCGGGCTTGCCGGACGCCGCGGCAGACGAGTCCGGCGCCGGCGCGCGGGGCTGGGCGGCAATCTCCAGTTGCTGCGCCCGCCCGCGTGCGCTGAACTTCACGGGCGCCTGCAGCGGCCCCTGCCAGCTCGCCTGCAACTGCTCCACCACGCCCTTGGGCGCGTAGGCGGCAAGCGCCGCATGCACGCCCGCACTCAGGGGCAGGCGACCGGCCACCTGCGCCAGCGCCGCCAGGTCCAACTTGTCCGCGCTGAGCTCGCCCTGCGGTGGCGCGCGCCCCTGCGCCTGCGTGTAGACCAGCGTGATATTGCCGCCGGGCCAATGCAGGCCATCGGGCGTGGAGAACTGCAGGCCATGCGTGGAGCACTCGAACCCGGCCGCAAGCCAGCGTCCTTGCAGCCGCCCGACCACCGATTGCAGCGCCAGCGGTTGCGCCTGCGCCGCGAACGTCGCATCCAGCCGGGCCAGCGCCAGGTCGAAGGTGGCTGCGCTGACGCGCCCGCCGCGCACATCGGCCCAGGCCCGCAGCGCGCCGTTGCCCTGTTGCAGCGTCACGCCGGGCAGATCCATGTACTGGTGCAACTGGGCCGCGTCGACACGCGCGAAGTCGCCATACAGCTGCCCCGTCCATTGCTGCCACTGGCCGGCGTGCACCGACAGCAGCGGCTGGTGCAGACGCGCCATGAGCGTGAAGCGCTGCCCCCACGCCGGCGGCGGCGTGGCGTCGATGCGCAATGCGTGGCTGCGCGCCTGATTGCGCATCACCAGGTCCACTTGCCGCAGCGCCAGCGGCGGCGCCCCGCGCTGCTCGTCGCTCCAGCGCACCGTGCCGTCATGGATCACGAACTCGGCCTGCGAGAACAGCCAGTCGAGCGCGCCCGTGTCGTGGCGAGTTGCGCTGGAAAAATCCAGCCCGCCGACCAGGATTTTCCCGTCCACGGTACGCCGGATGTCGAGCTCCGGATCATCGATGTACAACTGCTCGAAACCCAGTTGCAGCACCGAGCGCGGCGACAGCGCCGCCAGCACCCGCGGCAAGCGCAGCGCGACGTGCCCCGCACTGTCGAGCAGGGTCACGTCGCGCAGCTGAAAAGAGGGGATCAGGCCGTTCGACTTCGCGCTGATCGCGCCGATGCGCACCGGCACGCCCAGCGCCCGGCTCGCCTGCGTTTCCAGCAGCGGGCGAAACTCATCGATTCGCGGCACAATCCAGAAGTGCAACCCGCCCCAGGCGAGCCCCAGCAACAGCCATGCCAGCAGCAGCAACCACAACACCCATTGCACCACCACGGAGGAGGCCCGCAGCAGCCGCGAGGGAGTGGGTGTCAGTTCATTCATCGGGCATCTGGATGTGGCAGGAATTATGACCCGCGCCAGCGCCGTGGGTTCTGAGCCCGAGCGTGAAGTTTTGTTAAACGCCGAAACCGGCGCCGGCGCGCCGCTGTCGTCGCACTCGCGCCTGCTGCAGCGCCTCCAGCGACGCTATGCGGCGCAGTTGCCCCTGCTGGCGCCTGGCGCACCGGCGCGCGCGAGGCTGCAGGAGACGCTGGCCGCCCTGCGCGCCCAAGGCCTGGAGTGCGGTGCTGCGCTGCGCGTGTTGCGCCAGCTGGTGCTGGAGCGCCTGATCACGCTGGACTGCGACCGGCAGGCAGCCCTGGGTCTGGTGACCCGGGCCGTCACCGAGCTGGCCGAAGTGGCGCTCGATGCTGCATGCACCCAGGCCTTTGCGGAACTCGACGAGCGCCACGGCGCGCCGCTGGCGCCGGGTGGCGAGCGCGCGCAGATCTGGGTCGTGGGCATGGGCAAGCTGGGCGCGCGCGAGCTCAATGTGTCCAGCGACATCGACCTGATCTACGTGTACGACCACGATGGCGACAGCGCCGGCGTGGAGCAGGGGCGCGGGCGCATCTCGAATCACGAGTATTTCGCCAAGGCGGTGAAGCGCATCTACGGCCTGATCGGCGAAACCACCGAGCACGGCTTCGTGTTTCGGGTGGACCTGGCGCTGCGCCCGCATGGCAACTCCGGCCCGGCGGCGATGTCGCTGGGCGCGCTGGAAGACTACCTGCAGGCGCAGGGGCGCGAGTGGGAGCGTTTTGCCTGGCTCAAGAGCCGCGTGGTCGCGCCGCTGTCGGCCATCGAGAACCGCTCCGCGCAGGCGCTGAGCGGCGTGGTGCTGCCCTTCGTGTTCCGCCGCTACCTGGACTACAACGTGTTCGACGCGCTGCGCCTGCTGCACCGGCAGATTCGCGACCATGCGGCCAAGCGCAGCGCCGGACGGCCCGAGCGCGCGAACGACGTGAAGCTGTCGCGCGGCGGCATCCGCGAGATCGAGTTCACCGTGCAGCTGCTGCAGGTGGTGCGCGGCGGCCAGTTTCCCGAACTGCGCACGCGCCCCACGCTGGACGCGCTTGCGCGCGTGGCGCACGCGGGACTGATGCCGCAGGCCACCGCCGACGCGCTCGCCAGCGCCTACGAATTCCTGCGCCGCGTGGAGCATCGCATCCAGTACCTGGACGACCAGCAGACGCACGTGCTGCCGACCAGCGACGACGACCTGGCCTGGATCGCCCGCACGCTGGGCTATGCCGATGCGCACCTGTTTCTGGCCGATCTGAACGCGCACCGTGAACTGGTGGCGCATGAGTTTGACACCTTGCTGGGCGGCGCCGGCGAACGAACCTGTCGCGGCTGCGGCGCGAAGGCGGCCACGCCCGAACTGGAAGAACTGCTCGCGCAGATGCCCGAGCGCTTTCGCGAACGCATTCGCCAGTGGCAGGAACATCCGCGGGTGCTGGCGCTGCGCGAAGAGTCGCGCGCGCGCCTGCTGCGCCTTCTGGAACGCACCACACAATGGCTGGCGCAGGGCAGCGTGAATGAAGAGGGCGCCGTGCGTCTGGCCGACTGGATCGAGCCGCTGCTGCGCCGCGAGAGCTACCTCGCGCTGCTGCTGGAGCGCCCGGCCGTGCACCAGCGGCTGCTGCATCTGCTGGGCGCCGCGCGCTGGCCGGCGCGCTACCTGGTGCAGCACCCCGGCGTGATCGACGAGCTGGCGAACGGCACCATGCTGGGCGAGCGCTTCGCGCCCGCCGAATTCGAGCAGGAACTCGAGCGGCGCCGCGCCGCGCTGGCGCGCACCAGGGAAGACGACGACGAGTCGCTGCTGAACCTGCTGCGCCGCGCGCACCATGCCGAGGTGTTTCGCACCCTGGCGCGGGATGTGGAAGGCCGCATCACGGTCGAGCAGGTGGCCGACGATCTGAGCGCGCTGGCCGACAGCGTGCTGCGCGTGACCACGCGCTGGTGCTGGCAGCGCCTGAGAAACCGGCACCGCGAGGAGCCGCTGTTCGCCGTCATCGGCTATGGCAAGCTGGGCGGCAAGGAGCTCGGCTACGGCAGCGACCTGGACATCGTGTTCGTGTACGAAGACGCGGACGAGCGCGCCCCGGAAGCCTACGCGGCGCTGGTGCGCAAGCTGATCAACTGGCTCAGCGTGAAGACAGGCGAGGGCGATTTGTTCGAGATCGACACGGCGCTGCGCCCGAACGGCAACTCGGGCCTGCTCGTCACCAGTTTCGAGGCCTACGCCAACTACCAGCAGCAGCGCGGCAGCAACACCGCCTGGACCTGGGAGCACCAGGCCATGACGCGGGCGCGCTTTGTGCTCGGCGAAGATACGCTGCGCACGCGCTTCGACGCGGTGCGCGAGGCCGTCATCACGGCGCCGCGCGACGCCGCAGCCCTGCGCGACGAGATCGTGGCGATGCGCGACAAGGTGCGCGACGCCCGGCCCGTGAAGGGCGACCTATTCGACGTCAAGCACAGTGCCGGCGGCATGGTGGATGCCGAATTCGCGGTGCAGTTCCTGGTGTTGTCGCAATCGGGCCAGCACCCCGAGCTGCGCCCGAATGTGGGCAATATCGCGCTGATGCAGCGTGCTGAAGGCTGCGGCCTGCTGCCGCCAAACGTGGGCGAGGCGGCCGCCGCCGCCTACCGCGAACTGCGCCGCGTCCAGCACCGTGCGCGCCTGAACGAAGAGCCGACCCAGGTCAGCCCCGGCGCGCTGGCCGCAGAGCGGGACGCCGTGCTGGCATTGTGGGGCGCGGTGTTCGGCTGAGCGGGCGCTCAGGTTCGGGCGCCGACGCAAAGCGCGTTTCGATTCTTTACATTTTGGTGACCCTTGGCGCGCGGAACTCTTTGACGCCCGCAGGTGTCCATAGACACAGCTGGCCCGTTTTCGGGCTTTGGATAGACCGGTTTTCTGCTGCGAAGCCTTCCTGATTTTTACCGTCCGGTTGTCACCCCCGAGGCGCTTCTCCTCCTCCCTCACTCTCTCCTTCGCTTCGGGACGTTTCGCAGCATTTTTAATTGGGGCGGGCCGCCGCCACAAGGCCGCCCGCCAGCGCCGACCGGCTCAAGCCGGCCGCGTGTCGATGAAGCTTTGGCGCAGCATCAGTTTCTCCTGCAGCTTGGCCAGATTCGGATATTCGGCGCGCCAGCCGATTTGCGGAAAACGGAAATCCAGATAGCCGAGCGCGCAGCCCACCGCAATGTCGGACAGGCTCAGGTGAATGCCGCTGCAATACGGCTTGTCGCCCAGCCCCTGGCTGATCGCCTTGAGGCAGGCCTGCACCTTGCCGAGCTGCCGCTCGGTCCAGGCCGCGCTGCGCTGCCCGTCCACGCGGCCGGGCCAGTGGGACTCCAGCCGCGCCAGGATCGCGGCGTCGAGCAGGCCGTCGGCCAGCGCTTCCCAGGTCTTGACCTCGGCGCGCTCGCGCCCGGCCGCGGGAATCATCTTGCCCACCGGCGACAGCGTATCGAGGTACTCCACGATCACGCGCGAATCGAATACCGCCTCGCCGCCTTCCAGCACCAGGCACGGCACCTTGCCGAGCGGATTCGAGGTGCCGATCGTGGTATCCGCCGCCCACACGTCTTCCGTGGTGAACTGGTAGTCGAGCTTTTTTTCCACCATCATGATGCGCACCTTGCGCACATAGGGGCTGGTGATGGCACCGATCAGTTTCATGGGCATGTTGGTTGGGTCGCTGGTTCGCCGCGGGAATGGCACGCTGGCACGCCCGATTCTATCGATTCGCCCCGGCGAAATTGGCGCCGTGACCGCGCCCGCCGCAGACCGTGGCGCGCAACCGACACTACTACAATTGCAACATGACTTTTTCCACCCTCACGGCGCTGTCGCCGCTGGACGGCCGCTACGCCGGCAAGCTCTCGCAACTGCGCCCGCTGATGAGCGAGCAGGGCTACATGCACCGGCGCGTGCAGGTGGAAGTCGCCTGGCTGATCGCCTTGAGTGACGCCGGCTTTGCAGAGTTCAAACCGCTTAGCGCAGGAGCCCGTACTTACTTACTGGGTCTGGTGAAGAACTTTTCGGAGGCCGATGCCGGCGCCGTCAAGGAGATCGAGAAGAAAACGAACCACGACGTGAAGGCGGTGGAGTACTGGATCAAGTCCAAATTCGAGGCGCGGCCCGAGCTGATCGCGATCAGCGAGTTCGTGCACTTTGCCTGCACCAGCGAGGACATCAACAACACCAGCCATGCGCTGCAGCTCAAGGCCGCGCGCGAGCAGGTGGTCCTGCCGGCGCTGGACGCGCTGCTTGCCAAGCTGCGCGAGATGGCGCATGCCCATGCCGATGTCGCCATGCTGAGTCGTACGCACGGCCAGACCGCCAGTCCGACCACGGTCGGCAAGGAGATCGCCAACGTGGTGGTGCGCCTCGCCGCCGCGCGCGAGAAGATCGCCGGCATCCGGCTCCTGGGCAAGATGAACGGCGCGGTCGGCAACTACAACGCGCACCTGGCAGCCTGGCCCGAGTTCGATTGGGAGGCCTTTGCGCGCAAGGTCGTGGAGACGCCGACGCCGCTCGGGCTGGGCCTGACGTTCCAGCCCTACAGCATCCAGATCGAGCCGCACGACTACATGGCCGAGCTGTTTGACGCCGTCGCGCGCGCCAACACCATCCTGGTCGACCTGAGCCGCGATATCTGGGGCTATGTCAGCCTGGGTTACTTCCGGCAGCGCCTGAAGGACGGCGAGATCGGCTCGTCCACCATGCCGCACAAGGTGAACCCGATCGACTTCGAGAACGCCGAGGGGAATCTGGGCCTGGCCAATGCACTGCTGAAACACCTGAGCGAGAAGCTGCCGATCAGCCGCTGGCAGCGCGACCTGACCGACTCCACCGTGCTGCGCAACATGGGCGTGGCGTTCGGCTACACCGTGCTGGCCTGGGCCTCGCTGCTGGCGGGGCTGAACAAGCTGGAGATCAACCCCGAGGCATTGGCCGCCGACCTGGAGCGTTCCTGGGAAGTGCTGGCCGAACCGATCCAGACCGTGATGCGCCGCTACGGCGTGCACGGCGCCTACGAAAAGCTCAAAGACATCACGCGCGGGAAAACCGTCACAGCGGAGGCGCTGCACGCGCTGATCCGCTCGCTCGCGATTCCCGACGCCGAAAAGGAGCGTCTGCTCGCACTCACGCCGGCCCGCTATATCGGCAAAGCGGCCGAACTGGCGCGGCGGGTTTGAATATGGCCCCCACGCCCGGCACTGGCGTGTCCTCGCTGCCCGCCGAGGGAGCCGGCCTTGCTTGGGGCGGCCCGGCGCGGCGGCCGGCCTGATGGCCCTCAAATCCACCATCTTCAAGGCGGCCCTGCAGATCGCCGACATCGATCACGGCTACTACGCGAACCACGCGCTGACACTGGCGCGGCATCCGAGCGAAACCGACGAGCGCATGATGATCCGGCTGGTCGCGCTGGCGCTGCAGGCGCACCAGTTGCAAAGCCTGTGCGGCGGTGACGGCCAGTTCGGCTTCGGCGCGGGGCTGTCCAGCCCGGACGAGCCCGATGTATTCCTGCGCGACTTCACGGGCCAGACGCGGCTCTGGATCGAAGTCGGTCAGCCCGAGGACAAGCCGCTGCTGCGCGCCTGCGGCAAGGCCGATGAGGTGGTGCTGTACTGCTTCGCGTCCGCGGCCGACATCTGGTGGCGCACCACGCAGAACAAACTCACGCGGGCGCAGAACCTGAGCATCTATCGCGTGCCAACCCCAGCCGCGCAGGCGCTCGGGCGACTCGCGCAGCGCAGCATGCAGCTGCAGGCCACGGTGCAGGAGGGCGGCTTGACGCTGGGGGACGGCGCGCAGAGCATCGACGTCGAGTGTCTGCGCTGGAAATAGAAGCTTATAAGGGCATTTGCCCTTATTGGAATTGAATAGTTAGCTATTCTTTTAGTAGAGAACAATCTGTCAAGCCGGCCGCGCCACGCCGCAGTTCCAGCACTGCTCGAAGCCGCCCTCCACCAGCTCGCCGCACACGCAAACCCAG
>DATNBD010000194.1:0-3767 GCA_035572155.1 Rhodoferax sp. | reverse complement strand
TGTTCTCGATGGAAATGGGCGCGAGCCAGCTCGCGGTGCGCATCGTCGGCTCGATCGGGCGCATCGACCAGATGCATCTGCGCACCGGCAAGCTGACCGATTCCGAGTGGCCGCGCCTGACCGAGGCGATCGAAAAGCTGCGCAACATTTCGCTGCACATCGACGAATCGCCGGGCCTGACCGTGAGCGAGCTGCGCGCGAACGCGCGGCGCCTCGCGCGCCAGTGCGGCGGCAAGCTCGGGCTCATCGTGGTCGACTACCTGCAGCTGATGGGGGTATCGAGCAGCATGAGCGACGAGAACCGCGCGACCGCGATCGGCGAAATCTCGCGCGGGTTGAAGATGCTCGCGAAGGAACTCGGCTGCCCGGTGCTCGCGCTCTCGCAGCTCTCGCGCGGGGTCGAGTCACGTACCGACAAGCGTCCCATGATGAGCGACCTGCGCGAGTCCGGTGCGATCGAGCAGGACGCCGATGTGGTGATGTTCATCTACCGGGACGACTACTACAACAAGGACTCGAAGGAGCCGGGCGTCGCCGAGGTCATCATCAGCAAGCAGCGCAATGGGCCGACCGGCATCATCAAGCTCGCGTTCCTGAAGGAGCTGACGCGGTTTGAGAGTCTGGCTTCAGGCAGCAGCGATTTTTAAGAGAAAATCGCTTGTGGCCGGTACCTGTGCTTCGAAGTATGCTGCTATTTTTATAGCACTTCGCTGGCAAAATCGGCCAACCGAGAGCGCTCGCCGCGTGCCAGCGTGATGTGGCCACTGTGCGGCCAGCCTTTGAATTTATCGACCGCGAAGGTCAGGCCGGATGAACCCTCGGTCAGGTAGGGTGTGTCGATCTGCGCCAGGTTGCCCATGCAAATGATCTTGGTGCCGGGACCGGCGCGTGTGATCAGCGTCTTCATCTGTTTGGGCGTCAGGTTTTGCGCCTCGTCGATGATCACGTATTTGTTCAGAAAGGTGCGCCCGCGCATGAAGTTCATGCTCTTGATCTTGATGCGGCTGCGGATCAACTCGTTGGTGGCGGCGCGGCCCCATTCGCCCGAGGTGGTTTCGGTCTTGGCCAGCACCTCCAGGTTGTCGTCGAGCGCGCCCATCCACGGGCCCATTTTTTCTTCCTCGGTGCCGGGCAGGAAGCCGATGTCCTCGCCCACGCTCACGGTGGCGCGGGTCATGATGATCTCGGTGTAGCGCCGGTCGTCCAGTACCTGGGTCAGGCCTGAGGCCAGCGCCATCAAGGTCTTGCCGGTGCCGGCGTTGCCGGTCAGCGTGACGAAATCCACCTCCGGGTCCATCAGCACGTTCATCGCGAAGTTCTGCTCGCGATTGCGCGTGGTCACGCCCCAGACGGCATTTTTCAGGTGGCCGTAGTCCTTCAGCGTCTTGAGTACCGCGGTCTTGGCGCGGATTTCGGTGACGCGGGCGTACAGGCTGGGCTCGCCCGACGCCTCGAAGTAGACGAACTGGTTGATCAACAGGTTGGGCACGATTGGGCCGGTGATGCGATAGAACGTGTAGCTGCCGCTCTGCCAGCTCTCCATGGTCTTGCCGTGGCGAGTCCAGAAATCCAGCGGCAGGGCCAGCGCCCCGGAGTACAGCAGATCGCCGTCGTCGAGCGTCTTGTCGTTCTGGTAATCGTCGGTCGGCAGTCCCAGGGCGCGGGCCTTGACCCGCATGTTGATGTCCTTGGATACCAGCACGACTTCGCGAGGCGCGTACTGCTTGCGCAGGGCCTCTACCACGCCCAGAATCTGGTTGTCGGCCTTGCCGGGCGGCAGGCTGGTCGGCAAGCTGTAGTCCAGCGCCTTGGTCTGGAACAGCAGCTTGCCGCCCGCTTCGCGATGGCCCGTCGTGTCCAGTTTGAGTCCATTGCCGATGTCGGCCCCCTGGGCACCGGCCAGCGCGTCGAGCGAGCGGCTGGTCTGGCGCGCATTGCGGGCGACTTCGGTCATGCCTTTCTTGTGGGCGTCCAGTTCTTCGAGCACGATCATCGGCAGGAAGATGTCGTGTTCCTCAAAGCGGAACACGCACATCGGATCGTGCAGCAGCACGTTGGTATCCAGCACAAACAGCTTGCTCGGCCCCGTGGCCCTGGATTTGCGCGGCTTTGCGTCCGGTTGCAGCGCCGCCGTGCCGTTTTGCTTGTAGCTTGAGGTGTTTGCGGCTTCGACGCCTTGGGGCGACTCGGTACGCAGCCTGGGCCGCGAGGCGCCCGGCTGCTCCGCCGTAGCCGCGCTGCTGGACGGGTGCGTTGCCGCAGTCAGCGCCTGCGTGGTCGCGTCGCCCAAAGCCTGCCCGTCATACGCCTGTGGCTTGCGCGATGCGCGCGCGGGCGCTCGTGCCGGTGCGTCATAGGCTTCGGACGCCAGCAGGGCGGCGCGCTTGGTGGGGGCGGGTGGCAGTGGCATGAGGGCAATCGGTTTGCGGAGGGTGGAGAGGATTGAATGCCGTGCAACAAAGGCAGGTCAAGATTGCCTAAGAAGCGAAAAAGCCGCCTGGAGGCCAAGGCGGCTTTGGTCGGGAAGCGGTTGCGGGCACCAACGGCATGGACTCATTATGCATGAGCGCCGGGCCTTGCAACCTCCCTGTTGCTTGCAGACGTCAGGCGGCCTTTTTGAGCGCCTTGACGGCTTTCAGGACTTCGTCCACATGGCCTGGAACCTTCAGGCCGCGCCATTCATTCTTGAGAACCCCGTCGGCGCCGATCAGGAAGGTGCTGCGCTCGATGCCCTTGACCTTCTTGCCGTACATGATCTTGTTCTTGACCACGCCAAACATGTGGCACATTTTTTCTTCGGTATCGGCAATCAGCTCGAAAGGCAGCTCCAGCTTGATCTTGAACTCTTCATGCGACTTCATGTTGTCGCGCGACACGCCGAACACGGTGGCGCCGGCCTTTTCGAAGTCCTTGAACTTGTCGCGGAACTGCATGGCCTCGGTGGTGCAGCCCGGTGTGTTGTCCTTCGGGTAGAAGTACAGCACCAGGGTGTGCCCCAGATGGGAGGTGTTGGATACTTTGATGCCGCCGGTGGCCTGGGCTTCGAATTCGGGGAGGGGTTTGTTGACAACGATCGCCATAAAAACTTCAATCTCGTGTGACAGGATGTGGTCGTTGATGGGATGCGCGAAAGGTGCCGTTTGAGGGCGGTTTCCGCTACTGAACCCCTTGATTTTACCTCAAAGGGGCTTCTCTAGCCCGTAGCCTCCAGCAGCAGGGCCGCGACCACATGCCGGCCTTCGCCCGCGAGGATGTTGTAGGTGCGGCATGCGGCCTGCGTGTCCATGGTCTCCACGCCGATGCGCCTGGCCATCAGCGGCCGCAGCCACAGCGGCTGTGGAAAGCGGATGTGTGCGCCGCTGCCGAAGATGACGAGTTCGGCATCGAGCGTGGCAACCTGCTCGAAATGCACCGCCGTCAGGTCGGCAAAGCAGCGGCACGGCCAGTCCAGCCGTTCGCCTTGCGAACTGATGATGACGCTGGAGGTGATTTTTTCGTTGTCCAGCGCGACCCACCCGGGGCCGTAAGCACTGATGGATTGAACGTCGAACTTGTCCGGTTGCAGCTTCATGGCGTTTTGGTAACTGTGGTCAAATTATAGGTTTTCACCCCCAAAGACGCGCCCCGGAGGGACATTGAGAACGATCCAGAAATCGGCCAAGCTGGCCAACGTCTGCTACGACATCCGCGGCCCCATCATGGACCGCGCGCGGCAGATGGAGGAAGAAGGCCACAAGCTCATCAAGCTCAACATCGGCAATCTGGCG
>DATNBD010000193.1:0-10436 GCA_035572155.1 Rhodoferax sp. | reverse complement strand
CGCCGCCTCGCCGTGGGATCTGGCGCAGTTCGATCTGGCCCGTTCCGGCCGTCGCCGTGCGCTCAAGCAATGGGCTGCCGCCTGGCAGGCGTTCCTGTACACGCCGCAATGGCGCGCGCTGCGCTGGGGTGTTGGTTTGCTTCTGGTGGGCAATCTGCTCGGCCTGAACGCCTGGGCCTGGCACGAGCGCATTGCGCTGGAGAGCCAGCGCGCGGCGGTCCGGCAGATTCTCACGCAGACCTTCCCGGATGTGCGCGTGGTGGTGGATGCCCCGGTGCAAATGGAGCGCGCGGTGGCCGTGCTGCGCCAGGCTACGGGCGCCGTGTCGGCTCGCGATCTCGAGACAATTCTCGGAGCTTTAAGCACTGTAGCCCCCGCCGGTAAAAACATCAATGCTATTGAATACGGAGCGGGCGAGGTGCGCGTGAAAGGCCTCGCGTTGAGCCCCGACGCGACCCGCGCCCTTTCGAGCGCCGGCTACACCGCCCGGATCGATGGCGACAGTCTGCTGGTGCGCCAGGAGACCGCGCCATGAAGCTGGCGCCGGCGCTAAAGGCGCGCTGGGACGGTATGGCGGCCCGCGAGCGGACCCTCGTGCGCTGTGCGCTGGTGCTGGTGGGTGCGGCGCTGCTGTGGTGGCTGTGCCTGGCGCCGGCGCTGCACACCGTGCGCACGGCCGAGGCCGAACATCTCGCCTTGCAGGCCAGGCTCGAACAGATGAAGGCCCTGCAAGCGCAGGCGCTATCGCTGCGCGCGCAGCCCCGCATCGGTTACGACGACGCGCTGCGGGCCTTGCGCGCCTCGGTCCAGGTCTTCGGCGAGCACGCGCAGATCGGCGTGGCGGGCGAACGCGCCACCGTGGCGTTCCGGGGCATCCCGGCGGATGCGCTGGCCCAGTGGCTGGTACAAGCCCGGCTGAATGCACGCGCGTTGCCCACCGATGCACGGCTGACGCGCGCGCGCGGCGCACCGGGCATCGCCAACTGGGACGGCACCGTGGTGCTCGCCCTGCCGTCACGCTGATGCCACGCCGCAGCCACCCCATTGCCCGCGCGCGCAACTCCTGGTCCTGGGCCGGCGGCGGCCTGCTGCTGGGCGTGCTCGCGGGACTGCTGCTGTTCGCGCCCGCGAGCTGGCTGGCCCAGTGGCTCGCGCGGCGCACGGACGGACATGTGGTACTGGCGCAGGCGCGCGGAACGATCTGGAATGGATCGGCGCAACTGGTGCTCGCGGCCGGGGCCGACAGCCAGCTTGCGCTGACCCTGCCCGGTCGGCTGGCGTGGAGCCTGCACCCCGCCTGGGGCGCCCTGCTCGCCCGCGTGGATGCCCCGTGCTGCACCGCGCAGCCCCTGCAATTGCGCATCACCCCGCGCTGGAACGGCGCGCGACTCGCGCTGGCGGACGGCCGCTCGCAGTGGCCGGCCGCCGTACTGGCGGGATTGGGCGCGCCCTGGAACACCGTGCAGCTGGAGGGCCTACTCGCGCTGTCGTCCAGGACGCTCTCATTAGAATGGGTCGACGGCCGACTGGACATTTCGGGGCAAGCCCAGCTGGACGCCGTCGGACTCTCGTCGCGCCTGTCGACGCTCAAACCCATGGGCAGCTATCGCATGACACTGAACGGAGGCGCCACGCCAACCCTGACGCTGGAGACGCTGCAAGGCAGTCTGCAGCTGACCGGCAGCGGGCGCTGGGTCGGTTCCCGGCTTCGCTTCAACGGGGTGGCCAGCGCCGCGCCCGCGCACGAGGCCGCGCTGACCAACCTGCTCAACATTCTGGGGCGGCGTGAGGGCGCCCGCTCCATCATTACCCTGGGATAAGCTCATGAATCTTCGCTTTGCGCATGGCCTGCCGATTTGCCTGTCCGCCGCGGTGCTGATGCTGCTGACCGCTGTGGCGGTCCTGCCCGTGCCGGCCGCGGCCCAGTCCGGTGGAGCGACCAGCTTCGCTCCGATCCGGACCGGTGAACCGGTGACGCTGAACTTCGTGAATGCCGAGATCGACGCGGTGGCCCGCACCATGGCAACCATCAGCGGACGCAATGTGGTGGTGGACCCGCGCGTCAAGGGCACCATCACCCTGATCACCGACAAACCCGTGAGCGCCAAGGCCGCGCTGAACCAGTTCCTCGCGGCGCTGCGACTGCACGGCTACACGATGGTCGATACCGAGGGTCTGTACAAGGTGGTGCCCGAGGCCGAGGGCAAGCTGCAATCCACGGCGGTTTCGGTCGCCCGCAGGGGCGGCTCCACGCCGGCGGCCGGCAACCAGATCGTCACCAAGATCTTCCGGCTCAATTTCGCATCGGCGAACAGCCTGCTGCCGGTGCTGCGCCCGCTCATCAGCCCGAACAACACCATCAACGTGAACCCGGACAACAACTCGCTGGTGATCACCGACTACGCGGACAACCTGGATCGGATCGGCCGCATCATCGCGGCGCTCGACGTCTCGAATGCGACCGACCTGGAGATCATTCCGCTGAAAAACGCCGTGGCGACCGACCTCGCGCCGCTGATCCTCAAGCTGATCGGATCCGACACCGCGCGTCCCGGCGCACCGGGACAGGCCGAGACCTCGTATCAGACGACGTTGATCGCCGAGCCACGCAGCAATTCGCTGATTTTGCGTGCCGCCAACCCGGCGCGCGCCGCGCTGGTGCGGTCGCTGGTGGAACAACTCGACCGCCCGTCCGCGGGCGACGCCAATCCCGCGGGCAATATCTACGTCGTGCACCTGAAGAACGCCGACGCGACCAAGCTGGCGGCCGTGTTGCGCGCCTCCCTGGCCAGCGAAAGGCCCGCCACCACAAGCACAGGTACCGGTAGCGGCGCCAGCGCAGCCACGCCGCAGACCAGTGCCAACACTGCCAGCACCGCGACCACTGGCGGCACCAGCAGCATGAGCAACCACTCGGCGGGCGATGCCGTGCAGAAAAGCGCCGAACCGTCCACTGGCGGGCAAATCCAGGCGGACCCGGCCACCAACTCGCTCATCATCACGGCGCCGCCGCCGCTGTACCGCCAATTGCGCGCGGTGATCGACAAGCTGGACGGCCGCCGCGCCGAGGTGCTGGTGGAATGTCTGATCGCGGAGGTCAACACGGACAAGGCTGCGCAGTTCGGCATCCAGTGGCAAGCCCTGCTGGGCAACAGCGGCAGCGGCAATAACGTGGGCCTGCTGGGCAGCAATTTCACCAACGGCGGCACCAACCTCTTTACCCTGGCCACGGACATCAAGGCCGGCACCGTGCCCGCATCTTCCGCCGGCGGCAATTTCGGCATTGCCCACAAGATCAATGGCGTGTTCACACTCGGCGCGCTGGCGAATTTGCTGCAGTCCACGGGCGACGGCAATGTGCTGTCAACACCAACGCTGCTGACGCTGGACAATGAAGAGGCGAAGATCGTGGTGGGGCAGAACGTCCCGTTCGTGACGGGCCAATACACCAACAACAACACCAGCAACGGCTCGGTGAATCCGTTCACTACGGTGACACGGCAAGACGTGGGGATCACCTTGCGGGTGAAGCCGCAAATCAGCGAGGACGGCACCATCAAGCTGACGATCTACCAGGAAGTCTCCGCGCTGCAGGCCTCCACGCTGAACAACCTGAACGGGCCCACCACCACGATACGGTCCATTGCATCGACCGTGGTGGTGAAGGACGGCAACCTGGTGGTGCTGGGCGGGCTGATGCAGGACAACTACTCGGGCAGCCAGCAGAAAGTACCGGTACTGGGCGATGTGCCCCTGGTCGGCGCCCTGTTCAGGAGCAATACGCGCGAGCGCACAAAAACCGATCTGATGGTGTTTCTGCGACCTATCGTGGTGCGCACCGGGGACGAAAGCGAGGCCCTGACGCTCAGCCGCTATGACCTGATGCGTGGCGTGCAGCAAAGCGCGCAACCCGCCACCAGCATCACGACACCCGTGAACGGGGCCCCGGTGATGGCGCCCCAGGCCGTGCCCGCCGGCAGTGCGTCCGTGCCCGCGCCCTTGCTGGCGCCGGGTCTTGCGGGCACTTGGGGCGGAGCCCCCGCGTCGGCCACCATGGCGCCCGTAACGGGTTCAACCCCGGTCTCAGGCGCCTCGAACCTGCGCACCGCGCCCGCGTCCGCCGAACCGGCGCCCGTCCTGCCCCACGATCAATAGCCGGCCTGCCATGCGCCACCCGCTGCCGTATTCATTTGCGCGCACCTACCAGCTGTTGCTGGAAGAGGACGGGCAGGACCGCGTGCTGTGGCATACCGGCCAGCCGGATCCGGGCGCCTGGGGTGAAGTCATGCGCAAATACGCGGTACGCGCACTGCAGCAGGCCGATGCGTCCACCCTGGCGCAGCGCATCAGCGCGGCCTACGCGCAGGGCGAATCCAGCGCCGCCACCGTGGTGAGCGAGGTCGAGAGCGATGCTGACCTGTCGCGCATGATGCAGGAGCTGCCCGCCATCGAAGACCTGCTGGAGACCTCCGACGACGCGCCCATCATCCGCATGCTCAACGCGCTGCTCACGCAGGCCGCGCGCGATGGCGCGAGCGA
Organism: Rhodoferax sp.; assembly: GCA_035572155.1. Taxonomy (GTDB): domain Bacteria; phylum Pseudomonadota; class Gammaproteobacteria; order Burkholderiales; family Burkholderiaceae_C; genus Rhodoferax_A. The sequence continues at coordinate 5,897 of DATNBD010000193.1, read as the reverse complement.
CATCCACATCGAACCCTACGAGCGCCACTCGAGCGTGCGCTTTCGCGTGGACGGCAACCTGCGCGAAGTGGTGCAGCCGAACCGGGCGCTGCACGCGGCGCTGATTTCGCGCCTGAAGATCATGGCCGAGCTCGACATTTCCGAAAAGCGCCTGCCGCAGGACGGGCGCATATCCTTGCGCATCGGCACGCGCGCGGTGGACGTGCGCGTCTCCACGCTGCCGTCCGCGCACGGCGAACGCGCGGTGCTGCGGCTGCTGGACAAGTCGGAGTCGCGCCTGAGCCTGGAGGCGGTCGGCATGCAGGGCGATGCGTTGACGCGGCTGCAGCACCTGATCGCGCAGCCGCACGGCATCATCCTGGTGACCGGCCCTACCGGTTCGGGCAAGACCACCACGCTGTACGCGGCGCTCGGCCGGCTCGACGCGGCGCACAGCAACATCATGACGGTGGAAGACCCGATCGAATACGAGCTGCCGGGCGTCGGCCAGACCCAGGTGAACGCGAAGATCGAATTGACCTTCGCGAAGGCGCTGCGCGCGATCCTGCGCCAGGACCCGGACGTGATCATGATCGGCGAGATCCGCGACTTCGAGACCGCGCAGATCGCGATCCAGGCCTCGCTCACCGGCCACCTGGTGCTGGCCACGCTGCACACGAACGACGCCGCCAGCGCCGTCACGCGCCTGACCGACATGGGGGTCGAGCCGTTTCTGCTGAGCTCGTCGCTGCTGGGCGTGCTGGCGCAGCGTCTCGTGCGCAAGCTGTGCAAGACGTGTCACGGCGCAGGCTGCACCGATTGCGGCCACACCGGCTACCAGGGCCGCACCGGCGTGTTCGAGCTGCTGGTCACCGACGACGCGATCCGCGCGCAGATCCACAACCGCGCCGCCGAGGCCGAGATTCGCGCGGCCGCGCTCGCGGCCGGCATGACCCTGATGCGCGACGACGGCGAGCGGCTGGTCGCCGCGGGCATCACCTCGCGCGAAGAGCTGGTGCGCGTGACGCGCGACTGAGAAAAGATGCCGGCCTACTCCTTCGAAGCGCTGGACGCCCAGGGGCAGGTCCGCAAGGGCGTGCTGGAGGCCGACACGGCGCGCTCGGCGCGCGGCCTGCTGCGCGTGCAGTCGCTGGTACCCCTGTCGGTGCAGCCCGTGGGCAGCGCGGCGGGCGCGGACCGGGGCCTGAACACGGTCCTGTTCGCGCGCCGTGTCTTCAATCGAAACGCGCTGACCATCTGGACCCGCCAGGTCGCCGGCCTGGTGTCCTCCGGCCTGCCACTGGAGCGGGCCCTGACGGCGCTCACCGACGAGGCGGAAAACGAGGCCCAGCGCAATCTGGTCGCCTCGCTGCGCGCCGAAGTCAACGCTGGCGCATCCTTTGCCACGGCACTGGCGCAGCACCCGCGCGAGTTCTCGCCGATCTACACGGCCGTGATCGGGGCCGGCGAGCAAACCGGCCACCTTGGCCTGGTGCTGGAGCGTCTCGCGGACGATCTGGAAGCGCAGCAGGCGCTCAGTGCCAAGCTGATCGGCGCGGCCCTGTACCCGGCGATCGTGACCCTGGTGGCCATCGCGATCGTGATGTTCCTGGTGGGTTACGTGGTGCCCCAGGTCGCGAATGTGTTTGCCGGCTCCAGGCGCGCGCTGCCGTTCCTGACCGTCGCCATGCTGGGCATCAGCGGCTTCGTGCGGGCGTACGGCTGGTATTTGTTGATTGCTATTATCTTGATGGCAACTGGCGCGCGTCTGGCCTTGAGAAACGAGGTATTTCGTTTGAAATTCGATGCAGGCTGGCTGAATCTGCCGCTGGTCGGGCGGCTCGCGCGCGGCTACAACGCGGCGCGTTTCGCCAACACGCTGGCGATGCTCGCGGCGGCCGGCGTTCCGATCCTCAAGGCGCTGCAGGCTGCCGCCGAGACTCTCAACAATCGGGCCATGCGCGCCGACGCGCTCGACGCGCTGGTGCTGGTGCGCGAGGGCGCGCCGCTCGCTTCCGCGATCGGGCAGAAAAAGCGCTTCCCCGGGCTGGTGGCGATGTTCGCGCGGCTCGGCGAGCAAACCGGCCAGTTGCCCGTGATGCTGGCGCGCGCCGCCAGCCAGCTCGGCGCGGAAGTGCAACGCCGTGCGATGCAGCTCGCCACGATTCTGGAGCCCTTGCTGATCGTGGCGATGGGGCTGGTGGTGATGTTGATCGTGCTCGCGGTGATGCTTCCCATCATCGAACTCAACCAGTTGGTGAGATAGATGGCCGCCTCGCTCGACGGTCAACTGGTGGTCGCGATCTCGTCGCGTGCGCTGTTCGATTTCGAGCAGGAGAACGAACTCTTCGAGCAGGGCGATGATCGCGCCTACATGCGGCTGCAGCTGGAGCGGCTGGAGCAGCCGGCCGGCCCCGGTGTGGCATTTTCGCTGGTGAAAAAACTGCTGGCGTTCAACGACGCGCCGCCCACCGGCGCCAGCGCGCCGCGCCAGCGCGTCGAGGTGGTGATCCTGTCGCGCAACGACCCGGTCTCGGGCATGCGCGTGTTCCGCTCGGCCCAGCACTACGGCCTGCCGATCCAGCGCGGCAGCTTCACGCGCGGCGAGCCGCCCTGGCGCTACCTGCGGCCGCTGCACGCCAACCTGTTCCTGTCGGCGCACCTGAGCGATGTGCGCGCGGCGCTGGACGCCGGCGTGCCGGCCGCGCAGGTGTACCCGATGTCGGCGCGCGCGGGCAACGCGTATCCGCACGAGGTGCGGATCGCCTTCGACGGCGATGCGGTACTGTTCTCGGACGAGGCCGAGCGCGTATTCCAGACGCAGGGGCTGTCCGCGTTTCAGCAGCACGAACAGGAAAAGGCCGCGCAGCCACTGTCGGCCGGCCCCTTCAAGCCGCTGCTGGCCGCGCTGCAGCGCCTGCAGCAGGAGGGCACGCCCAGCATGCGCATCCGCACCGCGCTGGTCACCGCGCGCAGCGCGCCCGCGCACGAGCGTGCCATCCGGACCTTGATGGACTGGAACATCGAGATTGACGAGGCGATGTTTCTGGGGGGTCTCGCGAAGGGAGAATTCCTGCGCGAATTCGAACCGGATTTCTTTTTTGATGATCAGACCGGCCATGTCAATTCGGCCTCGCAACATGTGCCTGCCGGGCATGTCGCCAGCGGGGTATCCAATCAAATCAAGGGGCCCGCCAGATGAGCCTGTTCGCCAAAATCAGTCAGTTCAACCTGTTCATGCGCAAGGCCTGGGCGCTGTCGCTGCCGTACTTCACCTCGGACCAAAAGTGGAAGGCACGCGGCCTGCTGGCCGCCATCGTGGTGCTGAACCTGGCGTCGGTCTACATGCTCGTGCTGCTCAACAGCTGGAACCGGCTGTTCTACGACGCGCTGCAGGCGAAGAACGAACACGTGTTCTGGGTCCAGCTCGGGCGCTTCACCTACCTCGCGTTCACCTTCATCATCATCGCGGTGTACCAGTTCTACCTGACGCAACTGCTGGAGCTGCGCTGGCGCGCCTGGATGACGGGCCATTACCTGCAGCGCTGGCTAGCCAACCATGCGTTCTACCAGCTCGAACTGGCTCGTTACACCGGCGCCGCGGGGACCACGCCCGACAACCCGGACCAGCGTATCCAGGAAGACCTGAGCCTGTTCACCAGCTACACCATCTCGCTGTGCATGGGCCTGCTCAATTCGGTCGTCACGCTGGCCAGCTTCATCGGCATACTCTGGACCCTGTCGGGCGGCTTCGCATTCAGTTTCCACGGCGCCAGCTACAACATTCCCGGCTTCATGGTCTGGATGGCGCTGCTGTACTGTCTGGGCGGCAGCATCCTGACGCATTACATAGGCCGGCCGCAGATCCGCCTGAACTTCCTGCAGCAGCGCTACGAAGCCGACTTCCGGCACCACATGGTGCGGGTGCGCGAGTACAGCGAATCGATCGCGCTGGACAAGGGCGAGACCGTGGAACGCGCCCAGCTCGACGTGCGCTTTTCCAGCGTGTTGTCCAATCTCCTCAAGCTCATCAAGGCGCAAAAGAACCTGGTCTGGTTCACGAATTTCTTTGGCCAGGCCGCGGTGGTTTTTCCTTTCATCGTGGCGGCGCCCCGCTATTTCAGCGGGGCCATCCAGCTTGGAGGACTGATGCAGATCGCGTCGGCCTTCGGCCGCGTGCAGGACTCGCTGAGCTGGCTGGTGAACAACTACAGTTCGCTTGCCGCATGGCGCGCCACGGCCGACCGTCTCACCAGTTTTGAAGAGCATATGGTGGACCAGGCCCAATTGCAGTCAGCGTTGAACGATACAAATTCCATAGCACCCGACAGGCTGCAGACACACGACCTGACGCTGGCCCTGCCCACGGGCGCGGTCTTGCTGTCCGGTGTCAACCTGCAGGCCCGCGCGGGCGACAGCGTTCTGGTCAAGGGACCGTCGGGCAGCGGCAAGTCCACCCTGTTCCGCGCCTTCGCGGGCATTTGGCCCTTTGCCCGCGGCCGGGTGGAGCAGCCCGCGGATGCCATGTTCATCCCGCAGCGGCCTTATTTTCCGAACGGCCGGCTGCGCGACGCGCTGGCCTACCCGCTGGCCGCCGACCACTACAGCGACGACGCGCTGCGGCAGGCGCTGGAGGATGCACTGTTGCCGCAGTTGGCCGATCAACTCGACACGCAGGACGCGTGGAGCCAGAAGCTTTCGGGAGGCGAGCAGCAACGGCTCGCCGTGGCCCGCGTGCTGCTCAAGAAGCCGAAATGGATTTTTGCCGACGAAGCCACCAGCGCGCTCGACGAGGTGGCCGAAAAGCACGTGTACGAGAAGCTGTTAGCCCAGGTGCAGCGTGCTGGCGGTGCCATGGTTTCGATAGCACACCGCCCCGCGTTGGCTGCCTTGCATAGCAAGCGCTGGACGCTGGCGCCGTTGCCGGGTGGCACTGCGACCCATTACCGGATCGAGGAAAGCGTCGCCTGACGAGTCGCCGGCACAATCCGGACAAGCTGATTGAGGCGTTCACACGGGCAATCCCGCTGGGCCGCATCGGGTGGCCTGACGATGAATGGCTGAAATCTTGTCCATTTCACACCCTTGCCCTCGACCGACGCGGCGATCGGCCCCGAGAAGGCGCTCTTCGGTGTATCGAACAGGTTCGCTCAGACGCATCCGCGTCTGCGGTGAATTGCCGTCAAACCCCATTTGAAAAGGAGAAAGCACATGGATTACACCGGATATCACCAGCTCAAGTTTGAGCACAAGCCCGACGGCGTGCTGCTGATCACGATGAACCGGCCCGAGAAGTACAACGCGGCAGACGAGCAAATGCACGGCGAGCTGGCGCGCGTGTGGTCCGATGTTTCGAAGGACGAACAGACCCGGGTCGTCGTCATCACGGGCGCCGGCAAGGCCTTTTCCGCGGGGGGCGACCTTGCGATGGTCGAACGCCTGGCCGGTAACCACGAGCGCGTCAGTCACATGCTGCGAGAGGTGAGCGAACTGGTCTACGGCATCGTCGATTGCGAGAAGCCGATCATTTCCGCAATCAATGGTGTCGCAGTGGGAGCGGGCGCGGTGGTCGGCCTGCTCGCCGACATCTCGATTTGCGCACAAGATGCCAAGATCGGCGACGGCCACGTGAAGCTGGGCGTCGCCGCAGGCGATCACGCCGCGATCATCTGGCCCCTGCTCGTCGGTCCGGCCAAGGCCAAGTACTACCTGTTGACAGGCGAGATGCTGACCGGCGCCGAGGCCGAACGCATCGGCCTGGTTTCAAAAGCCGTCGCCAGGGAACAGGTGCTGGACGAAGCGCTGCGCGTGGCCGGCGTGATCGCCACCGGCTCGCAACCTGCGATCCGGCTCACCAAGCGTGCGCTGAACAGCTGGATCCGCAACGCTGGCCCGATCTTCGATCAATCGGCGGCCTA
>DATNBD010000192.1:0-3814 GCA_035572155.1 Rhodoferax sp. | reverse complement strand
AACAAGCGGCGCACCCGCTCCAGATCCTGCGGCGTATCGATGCCGGGGCCGGGGGCATGCGGCGTGACATGCACGGCGATCCGGTAGCCATGCCAGAGTGCGCGCAGTTGCTCCAGCGCCTCGGCGTCTTCAATGGGCGCGGGCGTAAGCTTGGGGAATCCGCGCAGGAAGCGGGCGCGATAGCCGTAGATGCCGATATGCCGCAGCGGCGCCAGCGGTGGCAACCGGGTGATGCCTTGCGCGGCACCGTCGCGCCACCACGGAATCGGGGCGCGGCTGAAATACAGCGCCAGTCCCTGGCGGTCCAGCACGACCTTGACCACATTCGGGTTGACATAGTCCGCCAGCGTATCGATGGCGTGCGCTGCCGTGCTCATGGCGGCCTCGGGGCGCTGTTGCAGCAGCTTAGCCACGGCGTCGATCAGGGAGGGCTCGATCAGGGGCTCGTCGCCTTGCACATTGACCACTATGTCGTCGTCCTGCAGGCCCAGCAGCTCGCAGGCTTCGGCCAGCCGGTCGCTGCCGGACGGGTGGTCGGCGCGGGTCAGTACGGCCTGTATGCCGTGGGCCTCGCAGGCGCTGACGATCTGGGCGCTGTCGCCCGCCACCACCACGCGCACGGCCGGCGCGCCGGCGGCTGCGCCCGACTGCAGGGCGCGCTGCGCGACCCGCACCACCATGGGCACGCCACCCAGATCCGCGAGAGGCTTGTTGGGCAGCCGGGTGGACGCCATCCGGGCAGGGATGAGGACGATGAAGCTCATGCGTGCCACCGGCCTCATCCCACCAGGGGGGTGCGCGCCGGCAACTTTTCCAGCTCCTCGTCGCTCAAGGTGCGCGCCTCATTCTCCAGCAGCACCGGAATACCGTCGCGCACCGGATAGGCGAGGCGGGCGCTGCGCGAGATCAGCTCCTGCTGCCCGCGGTCATAGTCGAGTGGCCCCTTGGTGACGGGGCAGACCAGCAATTCGAGAAGTTTGATGTCCATGACCGGGTGTCTCAGGTGCCTGTATGGGCCGATGATAGCTTTGCGTCCAGGAGCGTATCCGCGGCCGCCAGGAAGGCCGGCTCCGGCTCGAATTCAAGTGGTACCGCGAGCGCCTCGGGATGATGAATCCACAGCTTGAAGGCATCTTTTTCGGTACAAATCAGCGTTTCGCCCTTTCCCATATTCACCATGAAGCTATCAAAGTCATAGTGATCGGGAAGCGCGATGGTATCCGCCAGTGTCAGGCCGCGCTCGCGCAGCATGTCGAAAAAATTCGTGGGCCGCGCAATCGCGGCGACCGCGATCAGCGATTCTCCTCGCAGCTGCGCCAGCGGCACGCGCGTCCCATTGCACCGCACCGCAAACTCTGCCAGCGCGCGCCGGGCGGTGAAGCCCGCGAACGCGGGGGTCGATCCGGTGTGCAGCACCAGATCGACGCGGCGCGGCCACGGCTCGCGCAACGGACCCGCGGGCAGCAGGAATCCGTTGCCGATGCCACGGTCGTCGAACACACAGATCTCGATGTCGCGCTCAAGCGCGTAATGCTGCAACCCGTCGTCGCTCACGATCACCTGGCAGGCGGGACAGGCCGCCAGCAGCGCACGGGCCGCTTCCACGCGCCGGGCCGCGACAAAAACCGTGGCGCCGGTGGCTCGCCGGATCAGCACGGGCTCATCGCCCACTTCCAACGCCAGGCTGCCTGCACGAACCTCGCGGCAACCGGTGGTGCGCCGCCCGTAGCCGCGCGAGATGACGCCGACGGTCAGGCCGCGCGCTTGCCAGTGCCGCACCAGCGCGATCACCACCGGCGTTTTGCCGGCGCCGCCCGCCACCACATTGCCCACCACGACGACCACCGGAAGCGGTGTGCCCACGCGCTGCGCCTTGCACAGACCCGCGCGGTACAGCGCGCGGCGTCCCGCGCCCAGCGTGCGAAAAATCAGCGAAACCGGCCAGAGCAGCCAGGCCAGCGCACCGCGTCGCGTCCAGGCCCGCAGCAACGCGTCCCGCATACCGCTACCTGGCGTTCGCCTTCGCCGAAGACTGGGTGGCAAAGGTGATCCGGCTCAGGCCATCGCGCCGCGCCGCTTCCATCACGGTGATGACCGACTGGTGCGACGAGTCGGCATCCGCGCTGATGATCACGACGGTGTCCTTGCCCGTGTCCTGCGCCGCGTCCGCCAGCGCCTGCGCCACGGCCTCGACACCACGGCCGGTGATGGGGGTCTTGCCCACCATGTAGCGCCCGTCGGCACTGATGGCCACGATGACTTCCTTGTTGTAGTTGCGCTGCGCCTCGGTATCCGCGACCGGCAGCTTGATCTGCATCTCGGTGAACTTGCTGTAGGTGGTGGTGAGCATCAGGAAGATCAGGATTACCAGCAGCACGTCGATGAACGGAATCAGGTTGATTTCGGGTTCGTCCCGCGGTTTCGTCCTAAAGTTCATGGTGGCTCGTTAGCGGCGCAAGGTGGCCAGATGGCGCGCAAAGCGTTCGGCCGCCAGCTCCAGCGTCAACAGGTATTCATCGACACGGCCGCGAAAGTAGCGCCAGAAAATCAGCGAAGGAACGGCGATGATCAGGCCGAACGCCGTGTTGTACAGCGCCACCGAAATGCCATGCGCGAGCTGCGCCGGGTTGCCCGCGCCAGCCGCTCCGAGGCTGCCGGATGCCTGCGAGCCGAAGATCTCGATCATGCCGATCACCGTGCCGAACAGCCCCATCAGCGGCGCGGCCGAGGCGATGGTTGCGAGCGCGTTCAGGTATTTCTCCAGCTGGTGCGCAACGCTTCGCCCCGCGCCTTCCAGCGTGGCGCGCAACTCGGCCTCGCTGCAGTGCGGGTCGATATTCAGTGCGCGCAAGCCACTGGCCAGAATCGCGCCGAGCGCGGAATTCTGTTCGAGTTGCGTCACGATGTCCGGCACCGGCACCGCGCTGCGCGAGACCGCAATGGCTTCGTCGAGCAGCCGGGGCGGCGCAATTCTGGCGGTCTTGAGGCTGACAAAGCGCTCGATGATCAGGGCCAACGCCACGATCGAGGCGATGACGAGCGGCCAGATCGGCCACCCCGCGGCTTGTACGATGGACAGCAAATGGAGTCTCCGCTGAAGAAAAAAGGCGCGCCAAAAGCGCGAAGAAAACGCCGGGATGCGGGGTGAGATTATGGCTTACCGCAACCCGGCCACGCGGTGTTGCACGATCACCCATGGCGGTTGGCACGGCGCTGTGCGCTGAAGGAGCTTGTCCACCGGCGCTTCGTGCAGCACAACTCCCGGATAATCGAGCGCTATCCTCCCCGCGAGAAAACACCAGAATATGTGGACAACTTTGTTGAAAAGTCGCGTGGTAGGGTGTCGCGGGCCGCGCCAGTGCGTGAATGTGACAGAACGTTGACATTTTGAGCGGAGAAATATCTCATGAAATCAATGGCTTGCACGACAACATCGGCCTTCGGACGGTCACTGAATGTGCTGCCCTGCAAAGTGCCGGTCGTTGTGGAAGGCTGGCGTCCGATGCGCCCGGCCGCGTGCCATGGCTGAGGCGTCCATCCCTGGCGCCGCGCCGCGAATCTGGCAGGTCGGCGCGCTGTGCAAAGCCGTGGCCGACGCGCTGGATGCGAAGTTCAATCCCGTTGCGGTGCGCGGCGAAGTCTCCAGCTTTTCGCGCGCGGCCAGCGGCCACTGCTATTTCTCGCTGAAGGACGAAACCGGCCAGATCCGCTGTGCGATGTTCCGGCGCGCCGCCAGCCTGCTTGACTTTTCGCCACGCGACGGGGAGTTAGTCGAATTGCGCGGGCGTCTGGGCGTGTACGAGCAGCGCGGCGA
>DATNBD010000191.1:0-9351 GCA_035572155.1 Rhodoferax sp. | reverse complement strand
GGGGCGCGTGGACTTCATGCGCGTGCCGGCGCCGGCGGCGAGGACGATGACGTGAAGGGGGGCCTGGCTCATGCGGGTCTGCCCTGACGTGGAGAATCCGCGGAGTCTATCAGCCCCCTGCCGGACGCCGGCTCAACCCTGTGCCGGCGCGGACATCACCGCCGCCTTGCCGGCGTGGCACTCGAAGCGGAACGCGTAGCTCAGGCTGAACGGCTTGGTCTTGCTGTCCACCGCGTGGGTGTTGCCGTCCGCGTCCGCGGCCCAGTGGTTGATGCGCAACGGGTTGAACTCCCATTGGAGCACTGCCGCGCGCACGGCGGCGTAGAACGACGGACTGCGCGACGCGGCCGACACTTCGTCCGTCGACAGATCACGCACGGCGCTGACCTTGCCCTCCTCGTCCACGATCACCTGCACCCGCACCTCTTGCACCGGCGGGCAGGCCGCGAGCTGTTCCGGTGGATACACCGGCGTCACGCGCCGAAACGGCGTGGCACCCGTGGCGGTGTCACCCATCGCCAGCTGGTAATGCGCCACGTAGCCGTCGTCCAGCATCCGGTAGCTGGCCGAGCCTTCGTTCGGCGCTCTCGCAGGCGGCGCAGCAACGGTGGCACAAGCCGCCACGCCCAGCACGACCATGCCCGGAGCCAGCAACCTCATGCGCGCCATCACGACCCTCTTCATCCGGCGAGTGTCGGCAAAGCTATCAAATTACATACGTAATTTGAAGCGCCGATCGTATAGATGATTACCGGACACGAAAACGCCGGCGCAAGGCCGGCGCTCTTTTCCGCAATGCTCATAAAAGCGACCGCTTCATCCCTGAGTGCGGCCATGGATGGCCGCTTCTTGATCCTGCTCTGCGCTCACGGACGAGCGCACAGACTAATGCTTGAGGTTTTTCCGCAGCCGCTCCAGCGCCTGCAGCTGGGCCATCGCCTGGGCCAGCTTGGCCTGCGCCTCGGACACTTCCAGCGCGTCGGTGCGGTTGGCCAGCGCGTCCTCGGCTTCCTTCTTCGCGCGCTGGGCGGCGGCCTCGTCCAGGTCGGCGGCGCGGATCGCGGTATCCACCAGCACGGTGACCACCTGCGGCTGCACCTCGAGGATGCCGCCGGAGATGTAGAACTGCTGGCGCTCGCCCGCGGCCAGCACCACGTCGACGTGGCCGGGCTTGAGGCGGGTGATCAGCGGCGCGTGGCGCGGCGTGATGCCAAGCTCGCCCAGCTCGCCGGTGGCGACGAGCATCGTGGCCTCGCCGGAGAAGATCTCGGCCTCGGCGCTGACGATGTCGACTCGGAGGGTGGTCATGGTTGCTTACTCGTCACGTTCGCGGGAAACGATGGGTGGGGGAAAGCAGGCTCAAGTCGCGGCAATGTCGCCGGCTCGCCCCTGCTCTCGCGAAAGCCGCTTAGGCGGCTTTCTTGGCGCCCATCTCCTCGCCCTTCTTGATCGCCTCGTCGATGCCGCCGACCATGTAGAACGCCTGCTCGGGCAGGTGGTCGACGTCGCCCTCCACGATCATCTTGAAGCCGCGGATGGTTTCCTTCAGCGACACGTACTTGCCCGGCGCGCCGGTGAACACCTCGGCCACGTGGAACGGCTGGCTGAAGAAGCGCTCGCACTTGCGCGCGCGCGCCACCACCTGCTTGTCTTCCTCGGACAGCTCGTCCATGCCGAGGATCGCGATGATGTCCTTCAGTTCCTTGTAGCGCTGCAGCATGCCCTGCACGCGACGGGCCACTTCGTAGTGCTCGGTGCCCACCACCTGCGGATCGAGCTGGCGGCTGGTGGAGTCCAGCGGGTCCACCGCCGGGTAGATGCCCAGCGAGGCGATCTGGCGCGACAGGGTCACGGTGGAGTCCAGATGCGCGAAGGTGGTGGCCGGCGACGGATCGGTCAGGTCGTCCGCGGGCACGTACACGGCCTGGATCGAGGTGATCGAACCGGTCTTGGTCGAGGTGATGCGCTCCTGCAGCACGCCCATCTCGTCGGCCAGGGTCGGCTGGTAGCCCACCGCCGACGGCATGCGGCCGAGCAGCGCGGACACTTCGGTGCCGGCCAGGGTGTAACGGTAGATGTTGTCCACGAAGAACAGCACGTCCTTGCCCTCGTCGCGGAACGACTCGGCAATCGTCAGGCCGGTCAGCGCCACGCTCAGGCGGTTGCCCGGGGGTTCGTTCATCTGGCCGTACACCATCGCGACCTTGGACTCGCCGAGGTTCTCGAGATTCACGACGCCGGAGTCGGCCATCTCGTGATAGAAGTCATTGCCCTCGCGGGTGCGCTCGCCCACGCCGGCAAACACCGACAGGCCCGAGTGGGCCTTGGCGATGTTGTTGATGAGTTCCATCATGTTCACCGTCTTGCCGACGCCGGCGCCGCCGAACAGGCCCACCTTGCCGCCCTTGGCGAACGGACACACCAGGTCGATCACCTTGATGCCGGTTTCCAGCAGGTCTTGCGAAGGAGACAATTCGTCGTAGGTCGGAGCCTTGCGGTGAATCGACGCGGTGAGATCGGAGTTGATCGGGCCGCGCTCGTCGATCGGCGCGCCCAGCACGTTCATGATGCGGCCCAGCGTGGCCTTGCCGACCGGTACCATGATAGGGTTGTCGGTGTTGTGCACGACCATGCCGCGGCGCAAGCCGTCGGACGACCCCAGCGCGATGGTGCGCACAATGCCGTCGCCGAGCTGTTGCTGGACTTCCAGCGTCAGCGTCGAGCCATCCATTTTCAGCGCGTCGAAGATTTTGGGCATGTGGTCGCGCGGGAACTCGACGTCCACCACCGCGCCAATACATTGAACAATCTTTCCTTGAACCTGAGCCATTTTTTGCTCCAAAAAATTTGAATCTTGTTAAACCGCCGCCGCACCCGCCACGATTTCCGAAAGTTCCTTCGTGATCGCCGCCTGCCGCGTCTTGTTGTAAATCAGCTTGAGCTCGGCAATCACGTTGCCGGCGTTGTCGGTCGCTGCCTTCATGGCCACCATGCGGGCGGCATGCTCGGACGCCGTGTTTTCCGCCACGGCCTGGTACACCAGCGCCTCGACATAGCGCACCAGCAGATCGTCGATGACCGCTTGCGCATCGGGCTCATACAGGTAGTCCCAGCTGTGCCGCGTACCGCTCACCGCTTCGCTGGCATCGGACTGCGCCTTGATCGTCGCATGCGACAACGGCAGCAATTGCTCGATCACCGGCTCCTGCTTCATGGTACTGATGAACCGGTTGTAGCTCAGATAGACCGCCGCCAATTCGCCGCGGGCATAGGCATCCAGCAAGACCTTGACCGGGCCGATCAGCTTGTCCAGATGCGGCTTGTCCCCCAGATGCGTGACCTGCGAAACAACCGGCGCTCCGATGCGATTCAGGAACCCCAGCCCCTTGCCTCCGATGGCCACGCTTTGCGCCACTTTGCCCGCCGCCTGCGTTTCGCGCAGCTTCGCCGTGATGGCCCGGAACAGGTTGGTGTTCAGGCCGCCGCACAAACCCTTGTCGGTAGTAACCACCACGAAGCCGACAGCCTTCGCATCCTCGGATGTCTTCATGAATGCATGGACATACTCGGGCGTGGCCTGCCCCAGGTTGGCGGCAATGTTGCGCACCTTCTCGCTGTACGGGCGCGCGGCGCGCATGCGATCCTGCGCCTTGCGCATCTTGGACACCGAGATCATCTCCATCGCCTTGGTGATCTTCTTGGTGTTTTCCACCGACTTGATCTTGGTGCGTAATTCCTTGCCTGCTGCCATAAATGCCCCTTGTGCCTCTAACGCCTGCCAACTCTGAGGTGATTCGTGCCTGCTGGGCCTAGGCAAACGACTTCTTGAACGCAGCCGTGGCTTCGGTCAATTCGGTCTCGGCATCCTTGTCCATCGCGCGGGTGGCTTCGAGCTTGGCCAGCAGCGCCGCGTGCTTGTCCTTCAGATGAGCATGCAGGCCCGCCTCGAACGCCAGCACCTTGTTCACCGCAACGTCGTCCATGAATCCCTTGTTCACGGCGAAGAGCGATGCGGCCATCAGGCTGATCGGCAGCGGGCTGTACTGGGCCTGCTTGAGCAACTCGGTCACGCGGGCGCCGCGGTCGAGCTGCTTGCGGGTCGCTTCGTCCAGGTCGGAGGCGAACTGCGCAAAGGCGGCCAGTTCGCGGTATTGCGCCAGGTCGGTGCGGATGCCGCCCGACTGGCCCTTGATGATTTTGGTCTGTGCCGACGAGCCGACCCGCGACACGGAGATACCGGCGTTGATGGCCGGCCGGATACCGGCGTTGAACAGGTTGGTTTCCAGGAAAATCTGGCCGTCGGTGATCGAGATCACGTTGGTGGGCACGAACGCGGAAACGTCGCCGGCCTGCGTCTCGATGATGGGCAGCGCGGTCAGCGAGCCGGTCTTGCCCTTGACCTCGCCCTTGGTGAAGTCTTCCACGTATTTTTCGTTGACCCGGGCGGCGCGTTCGAGCAGCCGGCTGTGCAGATAGAACACATCGCCGGGGTAGGCTTCGCGGCCCGGCGGGCGGCGCAGCAGCAGCGAGACCTGGCGGTAGGCCACGGCCTGCTTGGACAGGTCGTCATAGACGATCAGCGCATCCTGGCCACGGTCGCGGAAATACTCGCCCATGGTGCACCCCGAATAGGCGCTCACATACTGCATGGCAGCCGACTCGGACGCGGTCGCGGCCACCACGATGGTGTACGCCATGGCGCCCGCCTGCTCGAGCGCGCGCACCACGTTTTTCACCGACGACGCCTTCTGCCCGATGGCGACGTAGATGCAGGTCATGTTCTGACCCTTCTGGTTGATGATCGAATCGATCGCCACCGCGGTCTTGCCGGTCTGGCGGTCGCCAATGATCAACTCGCGCTGACCGCGGCCCACCGGCACCATCGAATCGATCGACTTGAGGCCGGTCTGCATCGGCTGGTCCACCGATTGACGTGAAATCACGCCGGGCGCGACCTTTTCGATCACGTCCGTCATCTTCGCGTTGATCGGGCCCTTGCCGTCGATCGGCTGACCCAGCGCGTTCACCACGCGGCCCAGCAACTCGGGCCCGACCGGGACTTCCAGAATGCGGCCGGTGCACTTGACGGTGTCACCTTCGGAGATGTGTTCGTACTCACCCAGAATCACCGAGCCGACCGAATCGCGCTCGAGGTTCAGCGCCAAACCATAAACGGGTACACCGTCGCTGCCGGCGGGAAATTCGAGCATCTCGCCCTGCATCACATCCGACAGGCCATGGATGCGGCAAATACCGTCCGTCACGGACACGACCGTCCCCTGGTTCCGGATATCGGCGCTGGCAGACAGGCCTTCGATACGGCTCTTGATCAGTTCAGAAATTTCTGCGGGATTGAGCTGCATGACTCTTTCCTTCCTTGGTTAATTCGGCCAACAACCTGGGGCTTGCGCCTCAAGCCGTGAGAGCCAGTTTCATTTGTTCCAGACGGGCCTTGACGGAGGTGTCAAGCACTTCGTCGCCAACCACCACGCGAATGCCGCCGATCAATTCGGGCTGCAGCGCCACCGAGACGTTGAGTTTGCGGCCAAAGCGCTTTTCAAGCAGCGCGGCAACGTCCGCCAACGCGGTGTTGTCAATCGGAAAGGCGCTGTAGACCACGGCGTCGGAAGAGCCGCTTTGAGCATTCTTCAAAGCTCGGAACTGCGCCGCAATTTCAGGCAGAGCCGTCAGGCGGCCGTTTTCGATCACCACATGAAGAAAATTGCGGGCCGCATCATCGAGCCTTGATTTGGCGACGCCGGTCATCAGGTCGAACACCTGGCTTGCCGGCACCTTCGGGTTGTCGGCAAATTGCTGCAATTCGGGATTGGAGGCAATGGACGCCAGTTCTTCCACCCAGTTTTCGACAGACGACAGATCCGAGGACGACGCCTTGAACAAGGCTTCTGCGTAGGGCCGGGCAATGGTGGCGAATTCAGCCATGGACGCCTCTCTTACAACTCGGTCTTCAACTGGCGAAGGAGACTCGCGTGGACGCCGGCATCGACTTCCTTGCGCAAGATCTGCTCGGCACCCTTGACTGCCAGCGTGGCGACCTGCTCGCGCAAGGTTTCGCGTGCCTTCACGGTCTGGAGTTCGGCCTCTGCCTTGGCGGCCGCAATGATCTTGCTGGCTTCCTCGGCTGCCTTGGTTTTGGCCTCTTCCACGATGGCCTGGCCGCGGCGCTCGGCATCCGCGAGACGGGCCGCGGATTCCGTGCGCGACTGCGCCAGTTCGGTCTCCACCCGCTGGTTCGCGGAGGAAAGCTCGGACTTGGCCTTCTCGGCAGCCGCGAGGCCGTCGGCGATCTTGCTGGCACGCTCATCCAGCGCGGCAGCGATGGGCGGCCACACGAATTTCATCGTGAACAACACCAGCAATGCGAAGACGATGGCTTGCGCCACCAGTGTTCCATTAATGTTCACAGTCAATCCTCCTTAGCGGGAAGCAGGCAGGACGCTTACTTGGCCAGGGTCGCGATTTGCGCCAGGAAGGGATTGGCGGTGGTGAACCACAGGGCGATACCCACGCCGATGATGAAGGAGGCGTCGATCAGGCCGAGCAGCAGAAACATCTTCGTTTGCAATTCGGCCCCGAGTTCCGGCTGACGCGCCGTCGCTTCCAGGAACCGGCTGGCCATGATGCCGACACCCACACAAGCACCCAGGGCGCCCAGCCCAATGATCAGACCGGCGGCGAGGGCAACAAAACCAATGACTTCCATAACGACTCCTTGAGAAACTAGATAGAAAAAAGAAAAGCGAAATCAACCAAACCGAAAATCAATGCGAGTCATGCGCCTGCCCGATATAAACCAGGGTCAGCATCATGAACACGAAAGCCTGCAGGACGATGACCAGGATATCGAACACGGACCACGCCCAACCCAGCACCACGTGCAGCAGCAACAGGATCAGGTTCGATGGCGCGAACGAGAACGCCCAGGATCCACCCAGCAGGGCGATCAGCATGAAGAGCAGCTCACCCGCATACATATTGCCGAACAACCGCATGCCATGCGAGAACGTCTTGGAGATGAACTCGATCAGCTGCATGCCCAGATTCACGACGCCGAGCAGCAGCGCGAACACCGGGTTCTTGCTCGTGCCGAAAGGTGCGCACACCAACTCATGCATCCAGCCGCCGAGCCCCTTGATCTTGATGTTGTAGAACAGGCTGATCGCCAGCACCGACACTGCCATGCCCATCGACACCGACAGGTCGGCCGTGGGCACAACGCGCAAATAGGCGTGGTGCGGATCCCCGCCGGCCAGCCCATAAACCCCGCGCCACAGCGAGGGCAGAAAGTCCACGGGCACCAGGTCCATGGCGTTGAGCAGGGTCACCCAGACAAATACGACCAACGCCAGCGGCGCCACCATCTTGCGGCTTTTGGCGTTGTGCACGATCGACTTGGCCTGCGTATCCACCATTTCGACCAGAATCTCCACCGCGGCCTGGAAACGCCCGGGCACGCCGGGGGTGGCGCGCCGTGCCGCGCGCCATAGAAAGAACACGCCCAGCACGCCCAGCAGCGCCGAGACAATCACCGAGTCGATGTTGAAAATCGAGAAATTCACGAGCCCCACCTGCTGATGGGTCTGCCATTGCGTCAGGTGGTGCGCAATGTACTCACTCGCCGAAGGATTGCTTGCTTCGATGGACATCGTTATCTCTTCAACCTGTTTTTCGTTTCGGGCGCACCAGAAGCGCAACCCAATAAACACTCAGACCCGCGGCCAGACCCAGCAGCAGCGCCGGCCAGCTCAACCCCTTCACCAGCCGCGGCGCCGCGATCAGCATTCCGATCGTGACGGCCACCTTGACCGCTTCCCATACAAACAAACCAACGAACGCCGCGGCGGCATTGGCAGACGCGAGCCGACCCGTCAGACCCCGCGCGAACAAGGCGGCGGGGATGACCACGGCCAACGCGCCATAAGCCGCCGACAACCCGGCATTTTGCCGACCTGTCCAACCCCAAGCGAGCAGCGCCACCAGCACGCCAGCCACCAGTTGCCCCGCCACCACCCACCAGGGGGAAAGAGTCGGATTTGCCGCCCGAAGCCGCGCCGCCTGCTCGCGCGTCAAGGGAACAAAATCGCGATCGTCCGAGTCGTCTTCAAACACCGAAGCGATGCTTTGGAGCACCCCAGATTACACGCAAGTTACAACTGCACACTCTGCAACGCTAATAATTTACTTAGCAAAGCCATTAATTATACTTAGAAAAATCAGCCGCCCGGCCCGTCTTCGGCTCGCTCGAGCACGCAGGCGCCCCCGAAGAATGCTTTGCGGGCCGCGTCACAATTCGCCACCCAGACCCAAAACTTCACCAAGGCTGCTTCATGGAACTGCTTGCCCGATACCTGCACCTGATCGGCGCCATCGCCTGGCTCGGCGGCATGACGTTCATGCTGCTGGCGCTGCGCCCGGTCGCCACGGCGCAATTGCCGCCGCCGACGCGCCTGCCCTTGCTGGCCGGTGTGCTGGCGCGATTTTTGCCGATCGCCTGGATCAGCGTGGCCTTGCTGGCCGCCAGTGGCTTCTACATGCTGGCCGCGGCCGGCATGAAAAACGCCCCCGTCGGCTGGCACATGATGATGGGCATCGGCATCTTGATGTTTGCGATATTGGGCCACCTGCACTTCGGCCCCGCGCGGCGCCTGCAACAGGCGGTGGCGCAGGCCAACTGGCCGCAGGCGGGCGAGCAAATGGTAAAAATCCACCCGCTGGTCGTGATCAACTTCGTGCTGGGCTGGCTGGCAATCGCGGCCATGCTGTTTTTGCGATGAACGAACTGCCCAGCTTGCCGTGCTACCTGAACGGCGAATTCCCCGCACTGCAGGACGCGAAGATCAGCGTCATGGACCGCGGCTTTATCCTGGGCGACGGTGTTTATGAAGTCGTGCCAGTGTATGGCGGCCACCCGTTCCGCTTCGATCAGCACATGGCGCGGCTCGACCGCTCGCTCGCCGAACTGCGCATTGCCAACCCGCTCACGCAGGCCCATTGGCGCGAAGTCATTACCAAATTGATAGCTGACTATGCCCAATCGACGGGGGCCAAGCCCCAAAACATTGATCAACTGATCTACATCCAGGTGACCCGCGGCGTGGCGATGCGCGAGCACATGATGTTGGAGGGCCTCACGCCCACGGTATTCGTGATGAGCAACGCCATGAAGCCCGTGCCGCCCGAATTACGGCGCGCGGGCGCGGCCTGCGTCACGGCCAGCGACTTCCGCTGGGAAAAGGCGCACATCAAGAGCACCAGCCTGCTCGGCGCCGTGTTTGCGCGCCAGATCAGCGTGGACGCCGGCGCGTTGGAAACCGTGATGTTCCGCGATGG
>DATNBD010000190.1:0-12933 GCA_035572155.1 Rhodoferax sp. | reverse complement strand
AATCCCAGGATACTTGTAGTTCATGATCATTTTTCCCATGCTCCGGTGGTCAGGCTTGGCCCAGGGCGTGGCGGCTGCCGTTTACTGAATGATTCCCCCGAATCAAGGCGGGCGGTCGAAGGTTCGTCTCCGGGCGGATTCTGCTGGGTGGGTGCGGAAATCCTGTTTCAAGATGCTTCGCACTAACGCTCCCGTATGCCGCCCCGAAACAACGGACGGCCCATTCCAGTCGCGGCGGGAACCAATGACATGTCGAGCAATCCAACGCAAAGGCCTCGTTGACGAAAATGGCGGGGCTCCTGTTGGAATAGACGCGCGCAACGCCGATGCGGGGCTGGTGTTGCACGCGCCATATTGCCGAGCCGTCAGCAGGCCAATCCAGCTATCGGGATAAACCACCCCCAGCCGCGCCTTGGGGCCGATGCCGTCAATGGTTGTTACATTTTCCCGGTGAACGGAACAATTCCCGCATTCCGAAACAACCCATGTGTGTTGTATCCACCACACGAGCAGCCGCAGGGTGGACATGTCGGCGCAGGGAGGTTTATTCCACCAGCGGACGCGACAGATAAACCCCCTCGCGCCCGACAATCGCCACGCGCGCCGGCATCAGGATCGTGCAGTCGTCGCAGGGCGCGCGGATTTCGTCCAAACCGTCAGTGGCAATGAGCTCGCCCTTGGCAAATACCTCGAACCCCACACAGGGCCGGCTGAACCGGAATTCGGGCGTCTTGACCACATAGGTCTGCAAAAGCTCGAAGCGCCGGGCCGGACCGGGGGGCGCCGCATCCGCTTCGGGCTCGATCAGGCCAAAGTGCGCCAAAAAGTCGCGCGCGACGCGCGTTGCGAGGTCGCTGCTGGCGCGGCGGAAATGCTGGCCGCATTCGACCACCATCGCAGCGCCCGTACCGTCCGCACCGGCGAAGTGGCCGTACTGGATCAGCGGCGTGCCCGAACCCAGGCCATCGGGCATGACCAGATGCACCTGCGGGCGCCCGATCGCCAGTGCGACGTTGCCGTTGCGGGCGAATCCTGGGTAGACCCAGAAGGGTTCGACGTCCTGGCTGGTGGAGTGGATGTCGAGCAGGTGATCGGCCGCGGCAAGCACCGGGCGCAGCTCGCGAGCGCGCCGCAGCTCGGGGCTGTCCTCGGGGCCATCCAGCCACTCGCGCGACCAGATGCGGTTCAGGTTGTGCACCAGCAGGCGGCTCTCGAACGGCCGCGCCGGGTCAAAGGTCTCGTACGCCGCCACGTTGGCAAAGCTGACGGTGAGCGTGCCGATCAGCGGGCGCACGCCGCTGTCCAGCAAATGCGTGGCCGCCACCATGCCGCAGAACTCGTTGCCGTGCGTGAGCGCGTTGACCAGCACGTGCGGTCCGGGTTTGCCCGACTCGAAGCGGTGCACATAGTCGATACCCACATTGCCGCGCCGATAGGCCGACAGATCGCGCGGCAGGACTTCAAAGACAGGTTGCGTCGTGGTGGTCGAATTCATGAATACTATGCTTTTAATAGCTATTTAGATAACATATATAAGGGCTTTGACCAGATTCTATCGTCAATCTGGCGATCCAGGTGGCACTGGCATGGCGGTCTGTTAAGGTAATCACCGAGCCGGAGGTGACGGACCACAGAGCCATCACCCTTCCTGCAAGCATCGTTGCCGTTCATGAAACTTTCCCTGTTGCCGCGTTTGCGGGCCCAGTTGCAGCGCCTTCACCATGGCGTGGCGGGTGACCGCTGGTTCCCGCATGTGCCGCTGGCCGTCTTGTTCGCGCTGGGTGGCATCTGGATGCTGCGCATCGATGTGGGCGAGAACTGGCGCGCGTACGCCGACGCGCTGCTGAGCGGCACGGCGTATCTGCAGCCGCGGCTGCTGCCCTCGCTCCTGATCGGCGGCGGCATGATCACGATGGCGCTGGGTCTGCTGCTGCGCTCGCGGCTGGCCTGGACCATGGCGCTGCTGCTCGTGGTGACCGCCGGCGTCAGTCTGCTGTTCACAGGGCGGCCCGATGGGCGCATCCTGCTCGGCTATTTTGTCTTGATGCTGATGGCGTTGCTGGCGGCATGGCGCCAGTTCGACCGCTCCAGCGTGGCCGCCAGCACACTGTTTGCGCTGACCTCGGTTGCCATGCTGATGCTGTATGCCACCTTCGGCAGCTACTACCTGGGCGCGGACTTCAAGCCGCCGATCGGCGATGTCGTCACCGCGCTGTACTACGCCATGGTCACCATGAGCACGGTCGGCTACGGCGACATCACACCGCAGACACCGGAGGCCAAACTGTTCGCCGTCTCGGTGATCGTGCTCGGGGTGGCGGTGTTTGCCACCTCGCTGACGGCCGTGATCGCACCCATGGTCAGCCGCAGTCTGCAACGCATCGTCAATCGAAGGGGCACGGGCATGAAACGGGAGAATCACTTCGTCGTCATCGGCAAAACCTCGCTGGCCATCAACACCTGGCACGAACTGGCCCGGCGCGGCCGGCCCGTGACGCGCTTGCTGCGCGAGACGCCGGAAGACGGCGAGTTGAAGGATGTCGACTTCGTCGTCGGCGACCCCAGCAACCTCGACGTGCTGCGCGAGGCCGGCGCGCAGCATGCCGAAGCCGTGCTGGCGATGCTCGCCGACGATTCGGAAAACGCGTTCGTGGTGCTCGCGGTCAAGGAGCTGGCGGGCAAGGCGCGCACCGTGGCGGCGGTGAACGACGCGCACCACCTGAGCCGCGTGAAACTGGCGCAGCCCGACGTGGTGATCGCGCCGCAGGTGCTCGGCGGCGAATTGCTGGCAATGCTGCTGTCGGGCGAGCAGGTGACGCCGGATTTTGTGATGCAGCGGGTGTTCCAGGAGAACAAGCCGGCCGCCGAGGCGTCGGCCACCGGGCGATCCTAGACGGCGCCCTCTAGGATTTTGCCCCCCATTAGGTCGCGCGCCCTAGAGCGGAACCGGAGAATCTCCCTGTCGACCTTTCAATTCTTCAGGAAATCATCATGAGCACCAAGAACCTCTCCGCCGTTGTGACCGACTTGATCGAGTCCTATGGCAACACTTCCAGAAACGTGATCAATGCGTACCGCACCGGCGGTGAGCGCATCGTCGGCTTCATCGAGCAGCGCTGGGAGCGCGCCCTGGAGGCGTCCAGCCCGAAGCTGACCGCCGAAGTGATTGACAACGCCTCGGCCGCACAAAAGCTGTTCGGCAGCTACTATGCCCAGAGCCTGGCGCTGGCGACCAATGGTTGCGACACGGTGGTCAACGAGATCGTCAAGTTCGCGGGCCAGGGTCTGCAGCAAGTAGCTGCGAATGCGAGCCGCTTCGAAGAGAAAACGGGCGTGACCGCCCTGAGCAAACTGGCCACCGCCAGCGTGCCCGCCGTTGCCTTGGTCAGCAAACTGGCGGCGCAGCTCGAAGAAAAGTCCGGCCAACTGGCCCGGAAGATCGCTGGCAACGAGGCCGCCCCGGTCAAGAATGTGTCTGCATTCAAGAAGGCACGCGCCGCCGCCTGAATCCGAACTTCGTCTGGCCGCCGCGCTCACACGGGTGAGCACGGCGGCTTTTCTTTTTGAGCCGCCCGGCATCCATTTCTTGCCCTTGATCAGGCCGGCGGCAGGCCCAGACGCTCGGGTGACAGGTATTGCTCCAGATAGACATCGAAGGTTATCGTGTCCGCCGCTTCGATTTTTTTCTGGTCGTCCACCGACTGCTGCGCCATGGCTTTAAACCGGGCCTGGTCTTGTGCCGAAAAGGGCAGATTCAGCAGCGCGCTTCGGGTCTGCAGGGATCTTGCCCGCGCGAAGCGGACGAACGAGTTGTCGAACTCGCCCGCCATCATGTCCAGCACGCGCGCCGAGGGCAGCGTGCCGGGATCCGCCAAACCCGTGCGGGCGGCGGCCACGGCTTCTGTGTACCGAGCGCCGCCATGCACGGTGTCGAGTCGCGCGGCAATCGGCGCGCAGGCCTCGACCAGCTCCATGCCCCAGTCGGTCAACGGCACCTCGCGCCCGTCGCGCTCCAGCCGCAGCCCCGGTTCGCGCCCGCGCGCCGCCACGCGGTCGCGGGCGTGCGCCGTCTCGACAAGCTCGCGCGGCGTATCCGGCGGGCTGTCGGCGAGCAGGCAATGCAGCAGAAATACATCCAGAAAACGCATGGTCTGTACTGTGATGCCCACGGGGACGAACGGATCGAGGTCCATCAGGCGCACCTCGATGTATTCGACCCCTCGCTCGCGCAGCGCATGCAGCGGCCGCTCGCCGGGCCGGATCACCCGCTTGGGCCGGATCGTGCCGTAGAACTCGTTCTCGATCTGCAACAGGCTGGTGGCAAGCTGGTTGTAGTCGCCGCCCGGATTGCGCACACCGATGGCTTCGTACGCCGGGTAGGGGCGGGTCAGCGCGTCCTGCAGCGATGCGCCGTAGCCATCGAGGCTGTTGAAACTGACCGCGATCGAGGCCTGGGCATCGCTCTGGTAGCCCAGGCGCCCCATACGCAACGAGGTCCCGTGCGGCATGTACATGGTGTGCTCATTCAGCATTTGCAGCTCGTGCGCACGCCCCGCCACAAAACTGGAACACAGGGCCGGCGAAGCGCCGAACAAGTACAGCAGCAGGAAGCCGTGGCGGCGGAAATTGCGGATCAGCGCAAAGTAGGCTTCGCTGGAGACATCCGGCAAGGACCAGTTGTAGTGGATGCCGGAGATGGTTTGCATGCGCCGGCCATAGCGGTGACTCAGACCCATGCGGTAGACGCTTTTGGAGCGCCCGACATTCGACGAACCGTAGCGGCCAATCGGGATGGTCTCATCGGTGGGCAGGCCGCAGGGCATGCTGGAAACCCACAGCATCTCGTCGCCCGCGTCCTGCATCACGCGGTAGGTAAACTGATGCAGTTGGGTGAGCTCGTCCAGGCACGCCTGCACGCCCGCGTGCACGCCGGTGATGAGTTCGACCTGCGATTCGCTGAAATCGGTGGTGATGTGGGGATGCGTGAGCGCCGCGCCGAGCGCAGCCGGGTGAGGTGTCAGGGCCAGCGCGCCATTCGACTGCGCGCGCAGGCTCTCCTTTTCGATGCCTCGGCGCATACCCTTCAGCCGCTCAGGGGTCAGCGCATCCAGGCGCTCTTGCAAACTGCTCATGTCGATGGTTCCCGAATCGGTTCGGGCTGAAAGGTAACACAGGCCGCCAATACCTGCCGGCCAGCACAGGTGCGCGCGCTGTGCTACAGCCGCGCCAGGGCCAGGCCCAGCGTGGCCACGATCGACACCCCGAAAATCATCAAACCGATACCGCGCCGCCGGCAGGTCTGCAGCCACAGGATCACGCCGGAGAGCGACAGGAAAATCAGGCTGCCGGCCAGCGTGTCCACCAACAAAATCCAGCCGAGCGACATGCCCACACCCTTGTGCATGTTGGTCAGTGTGGCAACGAGACCATTGCTCGTGGTGATCACGCCGACCGAGCGGTTGCCGCGCCAGTAATCGGCCTGCACGACCGCATGGGGACCTCCGAAACTGAACACCCAGCGCTCAGGCTGCTGAAGCGCCGCCGTCGGCTGTGCGTCGCGGGGCGCCGCATGATCGTCCGGGCCCGCCCAGGCGACGCGCCTGGCCGGTTCGATGCGCGTCGAATTCGGAGGACGGTCGAGTGCCAGCGTTCTTTGCAACCAGACCGCCATCTCGGCCGCCGTTGCAGGCGCCGGGTCAGGCAGCGCAAGCTGGGCATTCATGCGCTGCTGCGACATGGGTGGAAGCTTCAGCACCGCGCGGTGGTTCAACCAGATCCCGCTGGTGCCGAAAGTCAATCCGAGCAATGCGCCCCACAAGCCGAACCAGCCGTGGGTCTTGCGCATCCAGCGCACGAAGGCGGCGCGGCGGTGCTGTGGGCGCACGGCAGGCTCGCCCGCGCCGGGTTTCGCTGGTGCCGCTGCGTCGTCGGGATTCACGGTCATCTCGCGCACGGTCATCAGGTATCGCTCCATTTGCGCAGCAGATTGTGATAAGTCCCCACCAGCGTGCGCCGCGCAATGGCGTCGGCACCGGACTGGTTCAGGCGCTGGATCGCGTTGTCCAGGTCGAACAACAGGGCACGCTCGCCGTCGTCGCGCACCAGACTCTGCACCCACATGAAACAGGCGACACGCACGCCGCGCGTGATGGGCGTGACCTGGTGCAGGCTGCTCGCGGGGTAGAGCACCATGTCGCCCGCCGCGAACCTGGCGCTGTGCATGCCGTAGGTGTCCTCGATTTGCAGCTCGCCGCCGTCATAGCTTTCGGGATCACTGAGAAACAGTGTGGCCGACAGGTCGGTGCGCAGCTTGGCGCCGCTGTGCGGGTGCAGCCGCACACCGCCATCCACATGCGGCCCGAACGCCATGCCCACGCTGTAGCGGTTGAACATGGGTGGGTACAGCACGTTCGGCAAGGCCGCGCTGATGAAGAGTGGATTGCGCTCCAGCGCCGCCGCAACGATCTGCTGGCATTCCCGCGCCACCTGGGATTGTTCGTCGATCTGCTGATTGAACTTGACCGGCGCGCCCTGATGCCCCGCCGTGACCCGCCCATCGATCCAGGCATCGCCGGCAGCCTCCAGCCGCGCGCGCACCGCGGCCAACCGGTCGGGATCAAGCACTCGGGGAACAGTGATCAACATATCGAGCCACCGGCAAACACGCCGCGCACACGGACCAGGTTCATCAGAAGCGATACGCCACCGAAACCATGGCCGAGCGGCCCAGGCCCGGTACGGAGCGCCCGCCGTCGGACGGAATCAGCGCGTCGTAGTAGTTCGTGTCGAACAGGTTGTACACATTCAGCCGGATGTCGTACCGGGGTTGATGGTAGGCCACCATGGCGTCCCAGCGCGTGTAGCTGCCGACTTGCACCAGATCGGTATTGTTGGCAAAACGCGAGGAGCTGTACGTCGCGCCGGCTCCAACCTCCCACTTCGGCGTGATGGCGTAGCTGGACCACAGGCTGGCGGAATCCTTCGGCGTATTCGCCGGCACCATGCCATTCGTGCCCGGCGCCACGCCGTCGACGATCAATGCATCGAGGTGGGTGTAGCCGCCAAAGATCTGGAGCTTGCTGGTGACGTGCCCCGCCACTCCGGCTCGCGCGCCGTTCACGCGCACGGTGCCGGTTGCCGTGTACGTGCCGTCGGGATTCTGCGAGCGCGCGTTGTCCTGGGTGATCCGGAACGCCGCCGCCGTCAGCGACAGACTGCCCCCGTTCAAATCCCATTTGCCGCCGCCCTCGCAGGCCTTGTTCGTCGCCGGCGGCAGCGGCTGGGCGCTGCCGGTGGTCGAGACCAGTTGCTCCAGCGAAGGATCGAACGAGGTGCTGTAGGAGACATAGTAGGTCTGCACCGGTGTCGGCTGCCAGATGGCGCCGGCTCGCACACTGGTGAAGTTCACCACCTGGCTCAGCGACGCCGCCGAATTCGCGCTCGGGATGGAGTTGCCGATGCTCGCGCTGAAGCGGTCCTGGCGTAGGCCCCCGACCAGCTTGAATTGCGAGCTCAGCTCCAGTGTGTCGTTGAAATAGCCCGCCACGGTGGTGGCGCTCGCCGACGCGTCGTTGCCGGCGATGCTCGGCGCGTTGGTCGGCGATCTGGTCTGCGGTGGATTGAGCAGCGGCGTGCAGCCCACGTAGCCGTTGCCCAACGCAACGCCGTTGCACGAGCCGGTACGGGAGTAGGCTTGGTTGTGGTAAGTGTCATGGCCCAATTCCACACCCGCCAGAAACGTATGCTTGACCGCGCCCGTTTCGAATCTGGTGTTGAACTCGGTCAGGTTGAACAGCGACGTGTCGTGAATCACGCGGTCATGGCTTTGCTGGCGCACCCAAAGCTGGCCGAGTGGCAGCGCGCTGGTAGCGGCGGCCGGTGCCGCAGTGGTGCCGGCGGAGAACGGCACAAAAGCGCCACCGGCTCCGGCGAAGGTGCCAATGCTTTGCGGCGCGGTCTCGCGTGCATCGGTGGTGACGTCGTTGTACTGCGTCTGGTTGCGGATCGAACTGGTCGCCGTCAGCCGGTGCTCGATGACCGCACCCAGCGCGTCGATGTCCGAAATGGTGCGGTCGTCCGTAAAACCATAGGCCGTCTTCGGATTCACGTTGACCGGTGCACCGTTCAACGGAGGCACGCCATAGTCCGGCATGTCGTTGTTGTGTTGCAGCAGCCCTGTGAGGGTGATCTCCGTGGGCGTGCCGATCCCGAGCCTGAGCGACGGGGCGATGCCGAAGTCCTGCAGCTTCGTCTGATCCCGCGTGGTCGCGTCGCCCTGCTGCCCCATCACGGCCACGCGAAACGCCGCTGTGTCGGACAGCGGCTGGTTGTGATCCAGCGTGCTGCGAAGCAGGCCCGTGGTGCTCGCAGAAACCTGGACTTCGTCGGCGGGCCTGAGCGAGGGCTTCTTGGTCACCTGATTGATCACGCCACCGGTGGAGCCCCTCCCGAACAGCATCGACGACGGCCCCATCAGCACTTCGATGGCGTCGAGTGCAAAGGTATCGCGGTAGTACTGGGCCCGATCGCGTGCGCCATCCAGATAAAGATCGGTGCGCGCGGTGAACCCGTTCAGGTTGATGTTGGTCCCGATCTGGCTCCCTTCGGCCGCGCCGATGGTCAGGCCTGGCACGTTGCGCAGCGCGGAGGCCAACGAGGTCGCGCCTTGCGACTGCATGACCGCCTGATTGATGATCGTGACCGACTGGGGAATATCGCGCAGATCGGACGGCAACCGGCTAACCGAATTGACGTTCGCACCGAAGTCACTGTTCTCGGCAGTGGCCGTGATTTGCACCGGCAGCAAGGTTTTCGGCTCACTGGCACCGGTCCCGGACGCCGCGGCCCTGGTATCGGACACCACCCGAACCGGGGCCTGCGTCGCGGCCTGCTGGGCCAGGGCGGCCGGCGCCGAAACCAGGCCGAGCAGGGCCAGGGCCACCGGGGTGCGCCGCGCCACCGGGCGATGATTGCAATGCATTGTTGTCCTTTCTCTGGTGCATCGATGAACGAACAGCCTTGGGCGTCAGGCTGACGCCCCACTCGCTGCGTTCATGGTCAGAGAAAGTATAAATGCAAATCAATCGTATTCGCGTAATTATTTAGAAATATCGCCTTTGCCGGCACATGGGATTGAATGCCGATGCCGCCATTGCCTGAAGTCAGTTCAAGTGCTGGTGTGTCCTGCCTTGGCCTTGCCAACCTCATTGGCGCCTTGCGCCGCACCGCTTTGCGGCACCATTTCGCCTGCTCGCGCAGTGACTTCCGCCAGTCGTGCAGCAAGTTTTTCGGGCGCACCGGCATCCATACCAATCCAGGCGCCGCTGGTGAGCGTGACGTGCGCCGCCTCGAAGGTGCCGGCTCCGGCGCACAGAATGGTGCGATTCGGGGCATCGTTTGACGCCAGCACCAGCATCGCCGGCACCACGGCTTCGGGCTTCAGGGCCTGCAGCACGGCCTCGGGCATCAGCCCCTCGGTCATGCGGGTCGCCGCAGTGGGCGCCAGGCAGTTGACGCGGATATCGTGCTTGGCTCCCTCGATCGACAGGGTCTGCATCAGTCCCACCAGTGCCATCTTGGCTGCGCCATAGTTGGCCTGGCCGAAATTGCCATACAAGCCGGACGACGAAGTCGTCATGACGATGCGCCCGTACTTCTGCTCCGTCATGAGCGGCCAGACCGCCTTGGTGCAATGCACGGCGCCCATCAGGTGCACCTCCAGCACCAGCCGGAAGTCGTCCAGTTCCATCTTGGCGAAGCTCTTGTCGCGCAGAATACCGGCGTTGTTGACCAGGATATCAACCCGGCCCCAGGCGTCGACGGCCTGGCGCACCATCGCCTGAACGGCCTCGTAATCGGTCACCGAGGCGCCGTTCGCGATCGCCTCGCCGCCCGCGGCCCGGATTTCGGCGGCCACGGCCTGTGCAGCGCCCGACGGTGCGCCGATCGAGCCGTCACGCGCCCCGCCCAGATCGTTGACCATCACTTTGGCGCCGCGCGCGGCCAGTGCGAGCGCATGCTGGCGGCCGAGTCCGCCGCCCGCGCCGGTCACGATGGCGACGCGGTTCCTGAAATCAATACTCATAGGGTTACTTCCTGTCATGTAGGTGATGCGTGCCCGGCCCGGCTTCTGATAGCCTTTGCAGGGAACGCGCTGTACTTTAATTCAGGTTCGGCACGCCGATCGAAAGCCACCGATGCAACTGAACTCCGAGGCCATCACCACCCCACCCCGTGCCGCCGCCACGGTCGTCATGCTGCGCGACGCCGCCGCAGGCCTGGAAGTGTTCTTGCTCAAACGTCATGGCCTCTCCGACGTACTGGGTGGCGCTTATGTGTTTCCCGGCGGCAAAGTGGACGCGCATGATGCCGAACTGGACATGGCCGCCCGGCTGGACCAGTCCCCGCAGCAACTGCACGCGGGGTTGAACGAACCCGACATCGACGCCCTGACAGCCGCCAGCCTGTATGTGGCTGCGTTGCGCGAAGCATTCGAAGAGTCGGGCGTGCTGTTTGCGCAGGATACGTCGGCCCGGCAGGCCAAGGAGGCCGGCGATCTGCTGCGCCAGGGCTGCGGCTTCGACGATGTGCTGTCGCGCATGGCGCTGCGCCTGCACACGCGCAGCGTGGTGCCGTGGTCGCGCTGGATCACGCCGAAGGTGTCGGCGGTGGTAAACAAGCGTTTTGACACGCGATTCTTTGTGTCAGCCGTGCCGCCGGACCAGATCGCGCGTCACGACAATCACGAAACCACCGAGAGCGCCTGGCTGCGTCCGCGCGCCGCACTGGAGCAATACCGGGACGGCCTGATCGAGTTGGCACCGCCGCAGATCATGAGCCTGGCACATCTCTCGCACCACGCCACGGTCGACAGCGTGCTGCGCGAAGCGCGCGGGCGCAGGCCTCCGGTCATCCAGCCGGAGTCGTTCGAGCAGGACGGCTCGCGGGTCATCTGCTACCCCGGCGATGAACGCCATTCCATGCATGAACGGGCGCTGCCCGGGCCCACCCGGCTGCGCTATCACAACCAGCGCTTCGAGCCTTTGGATGGCTTCGAGGCGCTTTTCGCGTAACACTCGGACGCGCACGAGCCTGCACCGTTTCACCAGCGACCCCCAACTCGACCAGCCAATCTCCCAACCAACCCCCAGGAGTCCTGCCATGTCCACCCTCACGAACCATCAGATCCGCCTGGCCGCACGCCCGGTCGGTATCCCGACCCGCGCCAACTGGAACAGCACCACCGAAGCCGTCGCGCAGCCCGCCGAGGGTGGCGTGCTGGTCAAGACGCTGGCCCTGTCGCTGGACCCTGCCATGCGCGGCTGGATGAACGAAGGCAAGAGCTACATCCCGCCCGTAGGGATTGGCGAAGTCATGCGCGCGGGTGGCATTGGCAAGGTCATTGCGTCAAAAAACCCGGCGTTTGCCGTGGGCGACACCGTCTCGGCCGTGCTCGGTGTGCAGGAATACCTGCTGATTGCGCAGGCCGACATCAAGCGCAGCGGCCTGGCGAAAATCGACCTGGCGCTGGGCAGCATGACGCAGTGGCTCAACGTGCTCGGCATGCCCGGCATGACCGGTTATTTCGGCCTGATGGACGTGGGCCAACCCAAAGCGGGCGAGACCGTGGTGGTATCGGGCGCCGCCGGCGCGGTCGGCCAAACCGTCGGCCAGATGGCCAAGATCAAGGGTTGCCGTGCGGTCGGGATCGCCGGTGGCCAGGCCAAGTGCGAGTGGGTCGTGAAGGAGCTCGGCTTCGATGCCTGCATTGACTACAAGGCCGGCCCCAGCGCGGTCAGGGACGGCCTGAAGGAACATTGCCCGAACGGCGTGGACATCTACTTCGACAATGTGGGCGGCGAAATCCTGGACGCGGCGCTGGCGCGGCTCGCCCGCGGCGCGCGCATCATCATCTGCGGCGCCATCAGCCAGTACAACAACACCACTGCGGTGCAAGGGCCGAAAAACTATCTGTCGCTGCTGGTGAACCGGGCCCGCATGCAGGGCATCGTGGTGTTCGACTACGCCGACCGCTATCACCTGGCCGTGGCTGAAATGGCGGGCTACCTGAAGGACGGCCGCATGAAGAGCAAGGAAGACACCGTGAAGGGCCTGGACACCTTTCCCGAAGCGCTGATCAAGCTCTTCACGGGCGAGAACTTCGGCAAGCTGGTGCTGCAGGTCGCCGAGCACTGACCTCAGTCGCGGTGGCCATGGCCGTTGCCATGGCCGCGGTCATTGTCCCGGTGGCCATGCTTGCCGTTGTCGCTGCGGCCATCCCAGCCGCGGCGGTCACGGTCCTTGAATTTGTACTTGCCCCTGCTGTCCACATTCACAAAATACACCGGCCGGCCGCAGGCGTTGTATTGGGCGCAGTGCTTGCTCCAATGCTTGGCGTGGCCCGGCGGCACGTACAGGTACAGCGGCGGTTGCTGCACCAGCACCGCGGGCGGCGTGACGATGATCGGCTGCGCATACAGCACCGGCGGCGGCGGTGCGTTGCCGATGTTGATTTGGCCATAGACGCCAGGAGCCACGACCCCGCCCACCGTGGCGCTGACATAGGGCTGCGCCTGGACCGTGGTGGCGCCCAGCAGCAGGGCTGCAGCGATGGCAAAAATTCGGGTTTTCAACTTCATGGGGTTCCTTGTGTTGATGCAGCCCGGCAGGCCGGAGCCTCGACGATTCGAATTGACGCCGCAGACTCCTTCGAGTCAAACTCCATTTGTAACAAAGGAAGAGGAGCGCTCATGTAGGACGATGTGAAAGGTGTAAGCAAGATGCGTCCTGCGCTCAAACCGCGCCATGCGGATGCGTGGGGTCCACCCACAGCACCGTTTCGGGTTTTTCGGCGGGCTCGATCGCCAGGTTGACCGCCACCGCCTCGCCGTCACTGCGGCACAGCACGCATTCCAGCGGCTCGGTGGGACTGGC
>DATNBD010000189.1:0-4489 GCA_035572155.1 Rhodoferax sp. | reverse complement strand
TGCCGGTTGCTCGCGAGCACGCGGCGCATCAGCGCGCGCGAGCCGCCGTAAAGCCAGGTGCCCGGGCCGAGCGACGAGGGCGGTGGCGCGAGCGTCGAGTGCGAGAACTGGTTGACCATGTCGATCGCCTGTTGCGGCTGGTTCAGTGACGCATCGAGCAGCGCCGGCGACACCCTCATCGGGAACGCGGTGCCGACCAGCGCGAGCTGGCTGACCCGGTCCGGTGCGGTCGCCGCCGCTTCGAGCGCGATCAGCGAGCCGAAGCTGTGGCCGACCAGCGCGGCACGCTGCACGCCCGCCGCGTCCAGCAGCGCGACGACGAAGCGCGCGGCTTCCTCGACCGAACGCGGTGGCGTGCCGCTGCTGCGGCAATGGCCCGGCAGATCGAGTGCGAGCACGTTCCAGCCGTGGTGCGCGAACCAGCGGCTTTGCAAAATCCAGACGCTGTGGTCGTTCAGCACGCCGTGGATGAACACCACGGTCGGCTGTGCCGGGTTGAAGTCCTTGCCGCCGGTGTAGCAGTAGGTGGCATGGCCGTTGACATGAAGCTCCATCATGCACCTGCCTTTACGTCGGCCTTTGCGTCGGGTTTTTCGCCGGCCTTCTCGGCGGCCTTCAGCGCGCGCTTCAGGTCGTCGATCAGGTCATCCGGGTCTTCCAGCCCGATCGACAGCCGTATCGTGCCCTGCGTGATACCGGCCGCGGCCAGCGCCTCGTCGCTCATGCGGAAATGCGTGGTGCTGGCCGGGTGGATCACCAGCGAACGGACGTCGCCGACGTTCGCGAGATGGCTGAACAGGCGCAGCGTCTCGATGAACTTCTTGCCCTGTTCGCGGTTGCCCTTCAGGTCGAAGCTGAACACCGCGCCCGCGCCGCGCGGCAGCAGCTTCTTCGCCAGCGCGTGGCTGGGGTGCGACTCGAGCAGCGGGTGCCCGACCCGCGCGACGAACGGTTGGCCGGCGAGGAATTCGACGACCCGCTCGGTGTTCGCCACATGCCGCGCCATGCGCAGCGGCAGTGTCTCGATGCCTTGCAGGATCAGCCACGCGGTGTGCGGGCTCATGCAGGCGCCGAAGTCGCGCAAGCCCTCGCGGCGCGCGCGCAGCAGGAACGCGCCAACGGTGCTCTCCTCGCTGAACACCATGCCGTGGTAGCCGTCGTAGGCTTTCGTGAGTTCGGCAAAGCGCCCGTCCCGCGCCGCGGCCGCTTCCCAGTCGAAGCTGCCACCGTCGACCACCAGACCGCCGATCACCGTGCCGTGGCCGGCAAGGAACTTGGTCGCTGCGTGGTAGACGAGGTCGGCGCCGTGGTCGAACGGCTTCATCAGGTAGGGCGTGGTGAAGGTTGCGTCCACCAGCAGCGGCACGCCGGCATCGTGCGCGATTTGCGCGACGGTCGGGATGTCGAGCACGTCCAGCCCCGGGTTGCCGATGGTCTCGCCGAACAGCAGCCGGGTCTCGGGCCGGATCGCCGCGCGCCAGCCGGCTATGTCGCCGGGTTTGACGAAGGTGGTGTGGATGCCGAAACGCGGCAGCGTGAAGTGCAGCAGGTTCTGCGAGCCGCCGTACACCGCTGTGCTCGCCACGATGTGGCTGCCCGCGCCCATCAGCGTCACGATCGCCAGATGCAGCGCGGCCATGCCGCTGGCGGTCGAGATCGCGCCGATGCCACCCTCGAGCGCGGCGATGCGTTCTTCCAGCACCGCATTGGTCGGGTTGGTGAGCCGCGAATACACGTGGCCGGCGCGTTCCAGGTTGAACAGCGCGGCCGCCTGGTCCGAGCTCTCGAACACGAACGAGGTGGTCAGGTGGATCGGCACCGCGCGCGCGCCGGTCGCCGGGTCGGGCGCGGCGCCGGCGTGTACGGCCAAGGTGTCAAAGCCAGGGTCAGAATAACCGGACATGGTGTCTCCGAAATGGGTTGACCCGGAATCCGGATCAGGATTGAATCAATATTGTGGGCTATATTTACATGATGTCGGCGAGATGCGGCAAAACTTCGGCAGCCACGAGGAGAGCATCATGAAAGTCAGCGATATCCTGCGCGTCAAGGGCAATACCCTGTACACCGTCACACCGGAGGATCCGGTGGCGATGGCGGTGCAGATCATGGCCGAGAAGGACATCGGCTCGCTCGTGGTGATGGAGCATGGCGACATGGTCGGCCTGCTCACGTTCCGCGAAGTGATCCTGACGGTGGTGAAAAACGGCGGCGCCGTTGGCAATGCGCAGGTGCGCGCCTCGATGGACGAGCACCCGCTGACCTGCACTTCAGAGACCGAGCTGGACGAAGTGCGCCGCATGATGCTGGAGCGCCATGCACGTTATCTGCCGGTGCTGGACAAGAAAATGCTCATGGGCGTGATCAGCTTCTACGATGTTGCCAAGGCGGTCGTGGAGAGCCAGAACTTCGAAAACAAGATGCTCAAGGCCTACATCCGGGATTGGCCTGCCGGGGACGAGTCCGCCGAAAGCTGATTCCCGCTTCGCCGCCTCGGCTTCCCTTCAGTGCAACTCCGCGCCTTCGTCGCGGCCCAGCCGCACGAAGGAGAGCAAGGACAGCAGCGTCATCACGCCCAATGCGACAAAGGCCGGCGAGAAATCGCTTGCCAACAGGTTCTGCGAAGTGCGGCCGTGCCACCACGCGGCGGCGCTGACCAGTTCGGCGCCGAGCACCACACCCAGACTGACGGAGAGTTGCTGCGCCATGCTGGAAAACGTCGTTGCGTGGCTCATGTGCGGCTTCGGGATTTGCGAAAAACCCAGCGTTGCCAGCGCCACCAGGCCCATCGAGTTGACCAGGCCGCCGAGCAGCAGCGCAAAAAATATCAGCACATGCGGCGTGCCGGGCTGGAACAGGCCGTAGCTGGTGCGGACCAGGCTGGCCAGAATGGTTGCGCCGATCAGCAGCGAGCGAAAGCCGACGCGGCGGATCGTCTGGGCCACGACGGCGCGGGTTGCGAGCGAACCGATCGCGCTGGCGACCGTGAGCATGCCAGAGACCAGCGGGGACAGGCCAAAACCCACTTGCAGCATCAACGGCAGCAGGAACGGCGACGCGCCGATGGCGATGCGCAGCGGCAGGCCCCCAAAGATGGCGGCGCGGTAGGTTCGGTAGCGCAGGATGGCCAGGTCGATGATCGGGCTTGCCTTGCGCCGGCTGCGCCACACGTACAGGCCCAGGGCGAGCGCGCCCAGAGCCGCGGTTGCGCCCGTGACCCAGCCCGCAACCAGGGCCTTGCCGGTGGCCTCCAATGCACTGAGCAGCGCGGTCAGGCCCAGCGCCAGCAGGACGAAGCCCACGGCGTCGAAGGGTGCGGGCGCGGCGTCTTCATCGTGCTTTTCAAGAAACGTCAGCGCCAGCACGATGCCGAGCAAGCCGAACGGGATGTTCACCAGAAAAATCCAGCGCCAGGAGACCCAGGTGACGATGGCGCCGCCAAACAGCGGGCCGGCCATGCGCCCGATGGTCGGCGGCACGGTGAACCACACCATCGCGGCCACCATGCGGGCGCTGGGCACGCTGCGCAACAGGATCAGGCGCCCGACCGGCATCATCATGGCACCACCCAGGCCTTGCAGCACGCGAAACAGCACCAGCGAGGGCAGGGAGTTGGCGGCACCGCACAACGCCGAGCCCAGCGAGAAGAAAGCGATGGCGCCGCAAAAGACGCGTCGCGCGCCAAAGCGTTCGGCAAACCAGCCGCTCAGCGGCAGGAACACGGCCAGGCTCAGCAGGTACGAGGTAATGGCCAGGTTCAGGTACAGCACCCGCACATGCAGCGCATGGGCCATCGTGGGCAACGCGGTCGCCATGACCGAGGTGTCCAGATTCTGCAGGAATAGTGGGCAGGCCACGACCAGAGGGACGATTTTGTCGCGGGCGGCCATGCCCGGATTCTATGCAGGGGCCGGCAGCGACGCCCGCGCTCGGAGATAATCGCGGGCATGAGCGGCAACACCTTCGGAACACTCTTCGCCGTCACCAACTTTGGTGAATCGCACGGCCCGGCCATCGGCTGCGTGATCGACGGCTGCCCGCCCGGCATGGCTTTGTGCGAGGCCGACATCCAGCCCGACCTGGATCGGCGCCGCCCTGGCACTTCCAAGTTCGTGACCCAGCGCAACGAGCCCGATGCGGTGGAGATTCTCTCGGGCGTGTATGAGGGCAAAACCACCGGCACGCCGATCTGCCTTTTGATCAAGAACACCGACCAGCGCAGCAAGGACTACGGCAACATCCTGCAGACCTTTCGCCCTGGCCACGCCGATTACACCTACTGGCACAAATACGGCATCCGCGACCCGCGCGGCGGCGGCCGCAGTTCAGCGCGCCTGACGGCGCCGATGGTGGCGGCCGGCGCGGTCGCCAAAAAATGGCTGGCGGCGCAGTACGGCTGCGTGTTTCGCGGCTGCATGACGCAGATCGGCGAGATCGTGATCCCGTTCGAGTCGTGGGAGCACGTGCCGAACAACCCGTTCTTCGCGCC
>DATNBD010000188.1:0-13975 GCA_035572155.1 Rhodoferax sp. | reverse complement strand
GTCGATTCAACGGGCCGCAGTGGCCTCCTGCGGCCGGCTCGCCTGGTTCAGTTGCTCGATCGCCGCGGCATCCAGCGTGAGTTGCGTAGCCGCCACCAGCTCCGCCAGTTGCGCCAGCGAGGTGGCGCTGACAATTGGCGCGGTCAGGCTGGGGCGCGCCAGTTGCCACGCCAGCGCCACGCGTGCCGGCGTCGCGTCAAAGCGCGCCGCGACATCGTCCAGCGCGTCCAGGATGCGCAGGCCGCGCGCATTCAGATACTTGGCAACGCCCTGGCCGCGCGCACTCTTGCCCAGGTCGGCGCTGGAGCGGTACTTGCCGGTCAGAAAACCGCTGGCCAGCGCATAGAAGTTGATCACGCCCACGCCATGCTCCACGCACAACGGCTCCAGCGCCTCTTCGTACCCGGCCCGGTCGTACAGGTTGTACAGCGGCTGCAGGCTCTGGTAGCGCGGCAGGCCCTGCTGCTGGCTGACCTGCAGCGCCTGTGCCAGCCTGGGTGCACTGTAGTTGGACGCGCCAATGGCGCGCACCTTGCCCTCACGAATGAGTTCGCCATAGGTGGCCAGCGTGTCGGCCAGCGGCGTGTCGGCATCGTCGTCGTGGGATTGGTACAGGTCGATGCAGTCGGTCTGCAGGCGGCGCAGCGACTCCTCCACCGCGCGCCGGATGTACGCGGGCGCGAGTCCCTTGCGGCCGGGCCCCATCTCCATGCCGACCTTGGTGGCCAGCACCACCCGGCTGCGCTTGCCGCTGTGCTTGAGCCATTTGCCGAGGATGGTTTCGGATTCACCGCCGGCATGTCCGGGCACCCAGCGCGAGTAAACGTCCGCCGTGTCAATGAAATTGAAGCCGGCATCCACCCAGGCGTCCAACAGCGAAAACGAGGTGGCTTCGTCCACCGTCCAGCCGAACACGTTGCCGCCAAATGCCAGTGGCGAGACCTGCAGGCCGGATCGGCCCAGGGGACGTTTATTCATGATGGGCTCCTTGAAAAGAAGAAGTGGCGTCAGACCGGCCACACCACGCCGTTGTCATTCAGGATCGCGTCCAGCGGCAGGTCGTGCACCTCGGGTTCGAAGTCCTCGATAAAGCCGTGGGTATAACCCAGCCCGACCGTGAAAGGCCGGGGGTGCAGCGCCGCCAGCGTTCGGTCATAAAAGCCGCCGCCATAGCCCAGCCGGTAGCCGCCCGCGCCATAGCCCAGGCAGGGCACGAACAGCAGCGTGGGCACCACCGCCTCGGTGTCCCTGGGCTTGGGGATGTCATAGGCGTCTTCCTGCATCGGGCAACCCGGATACCAGGCGTGGAACGTCAGCGTCTTGTGCACCCGGTCCACCACAGGCAGGCCAATGCGCTTCATGTTGGGGCTGCCCTGCAGCTCGCCATCCTCCTTCCAGCGATGCAACGCGGGCAGCGGGTCGAACTCGCCCTTAATCGGCCAGTACGCCCCAATCACGGTATCGGGCCGCCCCACCAGCCAGATCCGCATGACGCGCTGGAGCAGGTCCGCGCGCTGCAGACGATCCGGCATGTTCATCCGCTCCTCGATCAACGCCCGTCGCACCGCCAATTTGTCCATAATTCCCCCATGCACTTCTCCAAGATTCTGACACCGGCGCTGTTCGCTCCCCTGATCGCCGGTGTCCTGCTCGCGGCCATGCCACGCGCGCAGGCCCAGACCGGCAGCGACGATGTGATTCTCGAAATGAATCAGGCCTTCAAGGCAGGCGACACGGCGGTACTCACGGCGCTGCTGCCGTTGGCCCGGGGCAATCCGCTGGAGCCCTGGGCGGCCTACTGGGAACTGAAGGCGCGGCTGGAAAACGCCAGCCCGCAGGAAGTGCAGGATTTCTTCACGCGCTACGCCGGCACCTACCAGGAAGACCGGCTGCGCAACGACTGGCTGTCGCTGCTGGGCCAGCGCCGCGACTGGGACGGTTTTTCCGCCAACTACGCCAAGTTCCGCATGCGCGACGACCCCGAGGTGCAGTGCTATGCGTTGTTGATCGAGCAGATGACGAGCGCCACACCCCCGCCGACCCTGGCCGCACAGGTGCGCAAGAACTGGTACTCGCTGCACAAGGCCGATGACGGCTGCACGCTGGCGGCCACCACGCTGATCGGGGCGAAAAAAATGCCGGCTCTTGATGCCTGGCGCAAGGCGCGCATGGGCATGGCCACAGACCGGCTGACAATGTCCGGCAACGCGGTCGAAATCGTCGCCCCCGACGTGCTTGACCAAGTCTCCACCATCGGCAAAAGCCCGGCCCGGTTCCTCGCAATCCGGGCCTCCGCCCGGTCCCCGGTGGACCGGCAGCTGGTGGTGCTGGCGCTGGTGCGGATGGCTGCGAACGACCCGGACGCCGCCGCGGCCCAGCTGCGCAGCCCATGGGGCCCGCGGTTGAACAGCGAGGAGCGCGACTGGCTCTGGGGCTTCATCGGCCGCCAGGCCGCGACCCGCTTGAGCGACGATGCGCTGGAGTACTACGGCCACGTCAGCAAGGACAGCGACCTGACCGACGACATGCTCGCATGGAGGGCCCGCGCCGCGCTGCGGGCCGGCCAATGGCGAACCGTTCTCTCGACCATCGATGCCATGAGCAAGGCGCAGCGCGACGAGGTCACGTGGGTGTACTGGAAGGCGCACGCCCTGCTGGCCACCCTGAGTGCAGCGCAGCGCAACGATCCAGCGTCGCCACGCCGACTCGAAGCCACCGCGTTGCTGCAGGGCATCGCGGGGCCGAGCGGGTTCTATCCGCAACTGGCACTGGACGATCTGGGCCAACGCGTGACCGTGCCGCCGCAGCCCGTGCCGCCCACCGCGCAGGAAAAGGCAACCGCGCTGCAGGACCCGGGGTTGATGCGTGCCCTGTATGCGATTGGGCTCGGGCTGCGCAGCGAAGGGGTGCGCGAATGGAACTACACCACGAACCTGCAAACGCCCGGCGGCATGAGCGACCGGGAGCTGCTGGCCGCCGCCGACCTGGCCTGCGAGCGCCACGTGTGGGACCGCTGCATCAATACGAGCGAGCGCACCAAGTCGTTCATGGACTTCGGCCAGCGCTTTCCCATGCCGCAGGAGCAGGCCGTGGTGAAACGCGCGCGCGAGATCCATATCGATCCGGCCTATGTCTACGGCCTGATCCGGCAGGAAAGCCGCTTCATCGTCGATGCGCGCTCCGGCGCTGGTGCCTCGGGTCTGATGCAGATCATGCCTGCCACCGCGCGCTGGACGGCCCGCAAGATCGGCATGACCGATTTCACGACCGATCAGATTGCCGACCGCGACACGAATATCGCGATCGGTACCGCCTATCTCAAACTGATCCTGGACGATTTCGACGATTCCATGCCGCTGGCCGCGGCCGCCTACAACGCCGGCCCGGGACGGCCGCGCAAATGGCGCAATGGCCCGGTGCTGGACGGCGCGATCTGGGCCGAAAACATACCGTTCGGAGAAACCCGCGAATACGTCAAGAAGGTGCTTGCCAACACCACGGATTACGCGGCGATCCTGACCGGTCAGCCGCAATCCCTGCGGGCGCGACTGGGCACGGTGGGGCCACGCCCAGCGGATGAGCCGGAGCTCATCAAGGACTTGCCCTGACCAAAACCGCAGCACACGATTCGAACAAAACCAAACATCATGAACAAGATCCTGATCCTCGGCGGCTCCGGTTTTGTCGGTAGCCATCTGTGCGAGAAGCTGACCCGCCTGGCGTGGCGCAGCACCGTACCGACGCGGCGGCGGGTGGCGGCCCAGCATCTGTGGATGCTACCGCTGGTCGACGTATTCGAGGCGGATGTGCACGACGAGGCCGCATTGACGCGCCTCGTGGCCGGTCACGACGCCGTGGTGAACCTGGTCGGCATGCTGCACGGCAGCGCGGCGCAGTTCGACCGGGTGCACGTGCAGCTGCCGCAAAAACTGGGGCGCGCCTGCGCGGCCACCGGCGTGCGCCGCGTGCTGCATGTCAGCGCGCTGGGCGCCGGTGCCGACGCGCCGTCGATGTATCAGCGCAGCAAGGCCCGTGGCGAGGAGGCGCTGCGCGCGGCCAATCTGGATCTGACGGTGCTGCGCCCCGGTGTGATA
Source organism: Rhodoferax sp. (assembly GCA_035572155.1). Classification (GTDB taxonomy): domain Bacteria; phylum Pseudomonadota; class Gammaproteobacteria; order Burkholderiales; family Burkholderiaceae_C; genus Rhodoferax_A. The sequence goes on along the minus strand of DATNBD010000188.1, from coordinate 9,881 downwards.
TTTGGCCCGCAAGACCGGTTTCTGAACCTGTTTGCCAGCCTCCAGAGAAGGTTTCCGGTGATCCCGCTGGCCTGTGGTGCCACGAAATTCCAGCCCGTCTGGGTGGAAGACGTGGCCAGCGCCCTGGTCGCGTGCCTGCGCAGCCGCATTGGCCAGACTTACGAGGCGTGCGGCCCGCAGGTGCTGACGCTGCGCGAACTGGTGCGGCTGGCGGGACGGCTGGGCGGCCGCGAGCGCCCCGTGCTCCCGCTGCCGATGGCGCTGGCACGCCTGCAGGCGCTGCTGATGGAGTGGGGCCCGGGCGAGCCGCTGATCAGCCGCGACAACCTCGATTCGATGAAGGTGGACAACATCGCCACAGGCCTGCTCCCCGGGCTGCAGGCCCTGGGCATCAGCCCGAGTTCCGTCTCGGCCATTGCGCCGACCTACCTGAACGCCCCCGGACTGGAAGGCGAGCTGCTGACCATGCGCCGCACCGCAGGGCGTTTTTGAAATCCCGTGCATACATCAATTGACCCGGCGTTTTTCATCAATGCGCGCGCCGCGCCGCGGTAGCATGAGGCCCTGGAGGTCATCATGCTCAAGCTCTACATCGGCAACAAGAACTATTCATCCTGGTCCATGCGGCCTTGGGTGCTGCTCAAGCAGGCCGGCATCGACTTCGAGGAAGTCAAGGTGCTGTTCGATTCATTCGACCCGGGCTCGAATTTCAAGGTGGCGCTGGACGGCGTGACGCCGGCGGGCAAGGTGCCGGTGCTGCTGGACGACGCTTTCGCCATCTGGGACACGCTGGCCATTGCGGAATACGCGGCCGAGAAATTTCCGGGCAAACACCTGTGGCCGCAAGACCCAAAGGCCCGGGCGCGCGCTCGCAGCCTCTGCGCCGAGATGCATTCCGGCTTCACGGCCCTGCGCAGCGCCTGCGGCATGAACATCGAAGCCTCGCTGCCGCAGATTGGCCAGCTCGCGTGGCGCGACAAGCCCGCGTTGCGCGCCGACGTGCAGCGCATCGCCAGCATGTGGGGCGAGCTGCTCGCGCAACACGGGGGACCCCTGCTTTTTGGCGACTTCAGCATCGCCGACGCCTACTTCGCGCCGGTGTGCATGCGCATCAAGACCTATGCACTGCCGGTGCCTCCCGACATTGCCGCCTACGTGGAGCGCGTGCGTGCGCTGCCCGGTGTCAAGGCCTGGATCGACGACGCCCTGGCCGAGCAGGACTTTCGCCAGTTCGAGGAGCCATATCGGCTGTCGAGATAGCGCCCCCACGCTTGCCACTGCGTGTGCTGCGCTGCCCCCCGAGGGGGCTGTTTCGCCTTGGGACGGCCCGGCGGCGAAACGGCTGCTCGTTGCGCACCGGTAAACTGCCGGCCATGCAGATTTACATGGTCGGCGGTGCGGTACGCGATGCCTTGCTCGGCCTGCCCGTGCAGGATCACGACTGGGTGGTCGTGGGCGGCACGCCCGAGGCCATGGCAGAGCAGGGTTTCTTGCCGGTAGGCCGCGACTTCCCGGTGTTCCTGCATCCGCAAACGCACGAGGAATACGCGCTGGCGCGCACCGAGCGCAAGACCGCGCGCGGCTACCACGGGTTTCACTTCCACGCGGGGCCGGACGTGACGCTGGAGCAGGACCTGGCTCGGCGCGACTTGACTATCAATTCAATAGCTATCAAGCAAGACCCTGAAACGGCTTCCGGCCTGTTTCATATAGATCCTGCGCGCCTGATCGACCCCTGGGGCGGCCAGCGGGACTTGCGCCGCAAGATCTTTCGCCACGTCACCGGCGCGTTCCGCGAAGACCCGGTGCGCATCCTGCGAGTGGCGCGTTTTGCGGCCCGCTTTGCCGACTTTCATGTGGCGCCCGAGACCTTGGCGTTGATGCAGGACATGGTGCGCCAGGGCGAGGTCGATGCGCTGGTGCCGGAGCGGGTCTGGCGGGAGCTGGCCCGGGGCCTGATGGAAAACAAACCTTCGCGCATGTTCGAAGTGCTGCGCGAATGCGGCGCGCTCGAGCGCCTGCTGCCCGAGGTGGATGGCCTCTGGGGCATCGTGCAGCCCGCGCCGCATCACCGGGAAGTCGAGACCGGTGTTCACCTGATGCGGGTCCTGGACATCAGTGCGCAACTGGGCGCCCCCGTGGCGGTGCGCTTCGCCTGCCTGATGCACGACCTCGGCAAGGGGACCACCGCGCCGGACCTGCTGCCGCGCCACATCGGCCACGAACAGCGCAGCGTCCGGCTCGCAGCAGCGGTGTGCGAGCGCTGGCGCGTTCCGAACGAGGTGCGGCAACTGGCCGAACTCGTCGCGCGCGAGCACGGCCACATCCACGCGAGCGGCGAGCTTGACGCCGCGGCGCTGCTGCGCCTGCTGGAGCGCTGCGACGCGATGCGCAAGCCCGAGCGCTTCGGCGATGCGCTGCTGGCCTGCGAATGCGACGCGCGCGGAAGGCTGGGGGACGAGGATGCGCCGTACCCGCAACGCGAACGGCTACTCACGGTGCTCGCTGCCGCACAATCCGTCGATACCGCGGCGATCGCTGCGTGGGCCAACGAGAGAGGGCTGCGCGGCCCGCAGGTTGGTGAACTAATCCGGCAGGCGCGGATCGCAGCAATCGCCGGCGTGCCGGCCCCGGGCTGAAGCCCTTTCAGCGGGACGCATCGTTGCCTGCATTAGCCGCGTCGGCGTCCGGCAGGCTGCCGGCATGCCAGCCGCCGCCCAGCGCCTGGATCAGCTGCACGCTCGCGACATAGCGGCTGCCCAGCAGGCTGACCGAGGTGCGCGCGGTGCTGAGTTCCGTCGCCTGCGCGGTCACCACGTTGATATAGCTGACCACACCGGCCCGGTACTGGTTCAGGGTCAGCTTCACGGACTCCCTGGCGGCCCGCAGCGCGGCGTCCTGCACCACCGCCTGTTGGTCCAGGATGCGCAGGGCCGCCAGATAGTCCTCGACCTCCTGAATGCTGCCCAGCACCGTTTGCCGATACAGCGCAACGTCCTGGTCGTACACGGCCCGGGCCTGGCGCGTCTGCGCATCGCGCGCACCGCCGTCGAACAGGGTTTCCGCCAGCGCCGGGCCGATGGACCAGAAACGATTCGGCAGGCTCAGCAGGTTGGCCAGCGCCGAGCCCTGGTAGCCGGCCGAACCCGACAGGGTCAGCGCCGGAAAATACGCCGCCTTGGCCACACCGATCTGGGCGTTCGCCGCCGCGACCCGGCGCTCCGCCGCGGCCACGTCGGGCCGGCGCTCCAGCAACTGCGACGGCAGGCCGGCCGCGGGCACCGGCGGGGGCGGCACATCGGCGAGCGGCGTGAGCGGAATCGAAAAGGTAGAGGCCGGCTGTCCCACCAGCAAGGCAATGGCGTGCTCGAGCTGGGCCCGCTGCACGCCCAGGTTGATGGCCTGGGCCTGTGCCGTCTTGAGTTGGGTATCTGCCGCGACCACGTCGGCGCGCGCCGCGACGCCGCCGGCGTACTGGTTCTGCGTGAGCTGAAGCGACTTCCCGTAGGCGGCGATAGTATCGGCATACAACTGCCGCTGGGCATCCACCTCGCGCAGCGTGAAGTAATCCTGCACCAGCTGGCCCTGCGCGCTCAACCGGGCCGCGGCCAAGTCGGCAGCGCTGGCCTGGGCGCTGCTGGTTTGCGCCTCGCTGGCGCGGCGCACTTTGCCCCAGATATCCGGCTCCCAGGAAGCGGTGCCCGAGAGCGACAGGGTGTTGCCGATGCCGGCGGCGCCGCTGCCACTCGCAGCCACCGCCGCGCTGCGCCCTCCCTGCGCGCGCGTTGCGGCCGCGTTCAGCCCGATCGTCGGGAAATAAGCGGCGCGGGTCGACTCGACCAGCGCGCGCGCCTGCTCGTACTGCGCGGCGGCGGCCTTCACTGTCTGGTTTGAAATTTCCACCTGTTGCGCGAGCGCGTTCAACTGGGCGTCGCCAAACACCTCCCACCATGGGCCGCGATCCGCAGTGTCGGCAGGCCGGGCCACGGTCCAGCCGCGATTTTCCTTGTAGGCCGCGGGAACGGTGGCCGTGGGCCGGACATAGTCGGGACCGACGGCGCATGCGCCCAGCAGCGCGCAAAGGGCGACCGAGAGAACGGCGGCCCGCGTCCGGCCGAGTGCAATACTGGCTATTGTGCTCATGGAGTGACCTTTGCGCGCAGCGTTGCCCTGTTCATTGTGGCGTTCATGTCGAGTCATGGAGAGTGGGCCAGGCGGCCTGCGCCAGGGCGCCAGCGCGCATAGCGTGCCTTGCCCCATCGGCTCAGGCGATCCAGATAAAGGTACACCACCGGTGTGGTGTACAGCGTGAGCAACTGGCTCACGATCAAGCCGCCAACGATCGCGATGCCCAGTGGCTCGCGCAGCTCGGCGCCGTTGCCGCGACCGAGCGCGAGCGGGAGCGCGCCGAACATCGCCGCCATCGTGGTCATCATGATGGGCCGAAAGCGCAACCGGCAGGCCTCGAAGATCGCTTCGCGGGGCGACAAGCCCAGCCGGCGCTCGGCGTCCAGCGCAAAGTCGATCATCATGATCGCGTTCTTCTTCACGATGCCGATCAGCAGAATCACACCGATCAACGCGATCAGACTGAACTCGGTGTGGGTCAGCAGCAGCGCCAGCAACGCACCCACCCCCGCCGAGGGCAGCGTCGAGAGAATGGTCAGCGGATGAACGTAGCTCTCGTACAGCATGCCGAGCACGATGTAGATCGCCAGCAGCGCGGCGAGGATCAGCACCGGCTGGTTCGAGAGCGAACTCTGGAACGCGTTGGCCGTGCCCTGAAAACTGCCGTGCAGGTCGCCTGGCACGCCCAGGCGCGCCATCGTGTCGTCGATCGCCCGGCTGGCCTCGGACAGCGACACGCCTTGCGGCAGGTTGAACGAGATCGTCGCCGAAGCGAACAAACCCTGATGATTGACCGCAAGCGCGGTATTGGTCGGTGCGTAGGATGCAAACGCCGACAGCGGCACCTGGGGCTCCGCCTTCGTGGACAGGGTCAGCGCCAGCGAGCTGTTGGCGGTGAGCTTGCCGGCTGCGGTCAGCGCCGGCGCCTGCTGCAGCGCGGATGCCGTCGGCGCCAGGTTCGAAGGCGCCGACGGCACGCTGACGAAAATGTGCTTGAGCATGGTCGGACTCTGCCAGTACTGCGGCGCCGCTTCCATCACCACATGGTACTGGTTGGTCTCGTTGTAGATGGTCGAGATCTGGCGCTGGCCGAACAGGTCGTACAGCGAGGAGTCGATCAACTGCGGCGTCACGCCCATGCGCATCGCGGTGGGCCGGTCTATCGTGAGCGTGGTCTGCAGTCCCTGGTTCTGCTGGTCGTCGCTCACATCCGCGAGCTCGGGCAGCTTGGACAGGGCCTGGGTAATGCGCGGCGCCCAGCTGCGCAGCACCGACAGGTCGTCCGACTGCAGTGTGTACTGGTAGGCCGCGTTGCTTTGCCGGCCGCCAACCCGAATGTCCTGCACCGGCACCAGGAACAGGTTGGCCCCGGCCACCTGGCCGAGCTTGGGCCGCAGGCGCGCGATCACTGCTTCGGCCGGCACCTTGCGCGGGCCCAGCGGCTTCAGGGTGATGAACACGAAGCCGCTGTTGACGCGCCCGCCGCCGGTGAACCCGACCACGGTCTGCACGTCGGGGTCGGAGCGGATGATCTGCACGAACTGGGCGAATTTCTGCTTCATCGCCTGGAACGAGATCGACTGGTCGCCCTGGATGCTGCCGATCATGCGCCCGGTGTCCTGCTCCGGAAAGAAGCCCTTGGGCACGATCAGGTACAGGTAGAAGTTCAGCGCGATCGTCGCGAGCAGAACCAGCAGCGTGAGCGGCGCAAAGCGCAGCGCCCAGGCCAGCGACCGCTGGTAGCCGGCCAGCAGCGCGTTGAACCCTCGCTCGGTCGCCCGGTACAGGCGCCCGTGCCGGCGTTCCTGCCGCGGATCGTGCGGCGCGAGAAGGCGCGCGCACATCATCGGCGTGGTGGTCAGCGACACCAGCAGCGACACCAGGATCGCAACCGACAGTGTGACCGCGAACTCGCGGAACAGGCGTCCCACGATGCCACCCATCAGCAACAGCGGAATGAACACCGCGATCAGCGACAGGCTCATGGACAGCACCGTGAAGCCAACCTCGCGCGCACCCTGCACCGCCGCGTCGAACGGCCGCATGCCGCCCTCGATGTGGCGCGAGACGTTCTCGAGCACGACAATCGCGTCGTCCACCACGAAGCCGGTGGCGATCGTGAGCGCCATCAGCGACAGGATGTCCAGGCTGTAGCCGAGCAGGTACATCGCGCCGAACGTACCGATCAGCGACACCGGCACCGCCACGCTGGGAATCAGCGTCGCGCGCCAGTTGCGCAGAAACGCGAACACCACGAGCACCACCAGCACGACCGAGATCAGCAGCGTGTATTCGGTGTCGCGCAGCGATGCGCGGATCGTCGGCGAACGGTCCAGCGACACGGTGAGGTTGATCGCCGCCGGAATCGATTCATGCAGCTCAGGCAGGAGCGCACGCACCCGGTCCACCGTGTCGATGATGTTCGCGCCTGGCTGGCGGTACAGGATCAGCAGTACCGACGGCTTGCCGTTGGTCTCGCCGGCATTGCGCAGGTCGGCCACTGAATCGACCACCTGCGCCACGTCGCGCACCCGCACCGGCGCGCCGCCGCGGTAGGCGACGATCAGCGGCGCGTATTCGGCCGCCGTGCTGGCCTGATCGTTGGCGTATATCTGCCAGTTATGGTCACCATCCTCGACCAGGCCCTTGGGCCGGTTCGCGTTCGTCGCCGCGACGGCGGTGCGCACGTCCGCGGTGCCGATGCCGTACTTGTTCAGCGCCGTCGGGTTCAGCTCGATGCGAACCGCCGGCTGCGAGCTGCCGCCGACCGTGACCTGGCCGATGCCATCGACCTGCGCAAGCCTTTGCGCCAGGACCGTGTCGGCCACGTCGTACATCGCGCCCTGCGGCACGGTGTCCGAGGTCAGCGACAGAATCATGATCGGCGCATCGGCCGGATTCACCTTGCGGTAGGCCGGATTGCTCGGCATGCCGGTCGGCAACAGGGTGCGCGCCGCGTTCAGTGCCGCCTGCACGTCGCGCGCGGCGCCGTCGATGTCGCGGCTCAGGTCGAACTGCAGCACGATGCGGGTGGAGCTGAGCGTGCTCGTCGAGGTCATCTCGGTGACCCCGGCGATGCTCCCCAGCGAGCGCTCCAGCGGCGTCGCGACCGTTGCGGCCATGGTCTCGGGGCTCGCGCCCGGCAGCGACGCCGACACCGAGATCGTCGGGAAATCCACTTGCGGCAGCGGCGCGACCGGCAGCAGCCGGAACGCGACGATGCCGGCCAGCGCGATGCCCAGCGTCAGTAGCGTGGTCGCCACCGGACGTTCGATGAAGATGCGCGAGACGTTCATGTCGGGTGCGCCGGGCGTTCGCGTGGCCTCAAGCGGGGCCGGACTCGGCCGCTGGCGAATCCGGCCGGCCGAAACGCCGGCGCATGCGCTTTGCCGCGCGGTCGAACGCGAGATAGATCACCGGCGTGGTGAACAGTGTCAGCACCTGGCTCACGAGCAGCCCGCCGACCATGGTGATTCCCAGCGGCCGGCGCAGCTCCGCGCCGACGCCGCCGCCGATGATGAGCGGCAGCGCGCCGAGCAGCGCCGCCATCGTCGTCATCAGGATCGGGCGAAAGCGCAGCAGGCAGGCCTCAAAGATCGCGTCGCGCGGGGACTTGCCCTCGTGGCGCTCGGCTTCGAGCGCGAAGTCGATCATCATGATCGCGTTCTTCTTCACGATGCCGATCAGGAGGATGATGCCGATGATCGCGATGATGTCGACCTCGTGCCCGGTCAGCAGCAGCGCGAGCAGCGCGCCGACCCCGGCCGACGGCAGCGTCGAGAGGATCGTGACCGGATGGATGTAGCTCTCATACAGCACGCCCAGCACGATGTATACCGTGACGATCGCCGCCAGGATCAGCAGCAGCGTGCTGCCCAGCGATGACTGGAACGCCAGCGCGGCGCCCTCGAAACCGGTCTGGATACTCACCGGCAGTCCGATCCCGGTTTCCGCCTTTTTGATTGCATCGACCGCGGCGCCCAGCGAAGAACCCTGCGCGAGGTTGAACGAGACGGTCGCGGCCGGGAACTGGCTGATGTGATTCACCACCAGTGGCGCCGTTTTCTCCGACACGGTGGCGATCGAGGACAGCGGGATCTGGCTGCCGCCCGCAGCCACCAGGTAGATGCCGCCGAGCGCCGCCGGCCCGAGCTGAAAGTCGGGCCCGACCTCGAGCACCACGCGGTACTGGCTCGATTGGGTGTAGATCGTCGAAATCATGCGCTGGCCGAACGCGTTGTACAGCGCGTTGTCGATCGCCGCGGTGGTGATTCCCAGGCGCGACGCGGTGTCGCGGTCAATGTCCACATAGGCCTGCAGGCCGTCGTTTTGCAGGTTGCTCGCCACATCGGCCAGTTCGGGCAGCGTCTGCAGCCTTGCCACCAGCCTGGGCACCCAGGTGTTCAACTCATCGGCGCTCACGTCGCGCAGGCTGAACTGGTACTGGGTGCGGCTGACCGTGTCGTCGATCGTCAGGTCCTGCACCGGCTGCATGTACAGCTGGATGCCCGGCACCTCCTGCGCAAGCCGCGGCTCCAGGCGCCGGATCACCTCACTCGCGCTCAGGGTCCGTTCGGACTTGGGCTTCAGGTCGATCTGCATGCGCCCGCTGTTGAGCGTGACGTTGGTGCCGTCGACGCCGATGAACGACGACACGCTCTGCACCGCCGGATCCTTCAGCACCGCCTCGGCCAGCGCCTGCTGGCGCTCGGCCATCGCCGCGAACGAAATCGACTGCGGCGCCTGCGAGATGCCCTGGATCAGGCCGGTGTCCTGCACCGGGAAGAAGCCCTTGGGAACGAACACATAAAGCAGCACGGTCAGCCCGAGCGTCGCCACCGCGACCAGCAGCGTCAACCCCTGGCGCGCCAGCACCCATTCGAGCGCGCGACCGTAGCGTGCGATCAGCGCATCGAACCAGGCGCTGGTGCGGCGGATGAACCAGCTTTGCTGTTCGGGCGGCGTGTGGTGCAGCAGCCGGGCGCACATCATCGGCGTGAGCGTCAGCGAGACGAAGGCGGAGATCAGGATCGCGACCGCCAGCGTGACCGCGAACTGCCGAAACAGCCGCCCGACCACGTCGCCCATGAACAACAGCGGAATCAGTACCGCGATCAGCGACACGGTCAGCGAAATGATGGTGAAGCCGATCTGCGCCGCGCCCTTGAGCGCGGCCTCGAGCGGCGCCATGCCCTCCTCGATGTAGCGCGCGATGTTCTCGATCATCACGATCGCGTCGTCGACCACGAAGCCGGCGGCGATCGTCAAGGCCATCAGTGTCAGGTTGTTGATCGAGAACCCGACGAAATACATGATGCCGAAGGTGCCGATCAGCGACAGCGGCACCGCCACCGCGGGAATCGAGGTGGCCGACGCGCTGCGCAGGAACACGTAGATCACCAGCACCACCAGCAGCACCGCGAGCATCAGCTCGAACTCGACGTCGTTCACCGAGGCGCGGATCGTCGTGGTGCGGTCGGTCAGCACCTGGACCTGCACCGCGCCGGGCAGCGTGGCCTGCAGCGTGGGCAATATCTTCTTGATGCTGTTCACCACGCCGATCACGTTCGCGCCTGGCTGGCGCTGGATGTTCATGATGATCGCGGGCGTCGTGTCGGCCCAGGCGCCCAGGCGCGTGTTCTCGGCCGAATCGACCACGTCGGCCACGTCCGAGAGCCGCACCGGCGCGCCGCTCTTGTAAGCGATCACCAGGTTGCGGTAATCGTCCGCCGACTGCAGCTGGTCGTTCGCGT
>DATNBD010000187.1:0-17275 GCA_035572155.1 Rhodoferax sp. | reverse complement strand
CATTGAACTCTTTGGAACCAGGAGCAGGACAACATGAGTGACACCCAACAACGCATAGCCGAATTGGTCAAATCCAGCGACGTGCTGCTGTTCATGAAGGGCAACGCGAATTTCCCGATGTGCGGCTTCTCCGGGCGCGCGGTCCAGATTCTCAAAGCCTGCGGCGTGGACGCGAAGGACCTCAAGACGGTGGACGTGCTGTCCGACGAGGAAATTCGCCAGGGCATCAAGGAATACAGCAACTGGCCCACCATTCCGCAGCTCTATGTCAAGGGCGAGTTTGTGGGCGGCGCCGACATCATGATGGAGATGTACGAAAAGGGCGAACTGCAGCAGGTACTGGGGCAACCAGCCACCTGAGCGCCGGCTCAATCCCTCAGGGCAGCGCGACGCGCACCGGCGTGTCCGGGTAATTCCAGCGCTTGGCGGCGGCCAGAACGGCGTCGGGATAGGCCGCCAAGCCACGCGAGCCGTTGTAGCGGCCCAGTGCCATGAACAGGTTGCCCTGCTCCTGGTTCAGGTAATGGCGCAGGATGACGCAGCCAAAGCGCAGATTCGTCTGCATGCGGAACAACGCCGCCACATTGCCGTCGCCAATCAGGCGCACCCAGAACGGCATGACCTGCATGTAGCCCAGCGCACCCGCGCTGGAGATGGCGTATTTGCGGAAATTGCTCTCCACCTGGATCAGGCCCAGTACCAGCGCCTCGTCGAGCCCCGCGCGGTGGCTCTCGTACCAGAGCGTTTGCAGGAAATCTTCGCGGACCTGCCGATCCGGCTGCTTGTCGCGCAGCCGCCAACTCATGGCGATGAGCCAATTGATGTATGCGAGACGTGCGCCGGTATCGGCAAACACCGGCACCGGCGGCCCCTGGTCGGAAATGGCGGCGCTGAGCGCGGTGCGGACCGCATCGGCCAGCGGCTCCTCGATCTGTCCACCGGCCATCGAGAGCTCCGGTTTCAGTAGCAGCAAAGTGGCTACGGATAAGGACAAAAGGCCTGTTCGCCTTGTAATTTCGCGAGACGCAGGTGCCGATACCGCCGCAGCGTTCATGGTCGAAGCTTGGCACTCAAAAAGGCCACCATGTCGTTCACTCCGACTTTGGTAGCGGCGCTGTCGCGACGGTGCTGGTATTCAAGCTGTCCTTCTTTCAGACCCCGGTCGCCAATGGTAATGCGATGCGGCACGCCAATCAATTCCCAGTCCGCGAACATCACACCGGGGCGCTCGCCGCGGTCGTCCAGCAACACGTCCACGCCCGCGGCCAGCAAGTCTTCATAGAGCTTGTCGGCGGCGGCCTTGACGTCCGGACTGCGGTCCGGGCCGATCGGGCACACGACCACGGTGAACGGCGCGATCGCATCCGGCCAGATGATGCCGCGCTCGTCGTGGTTCTGTTCGATGGCGGCCGCCGGCAGCCGCGTGATACCGATGCCGTAGCAGCCCATTTCCATGAGCTGCGGCTTGCCGTTCACGTCCAGAAAGGTGGCATTCATCGCGCGGCTGTACTTGGTGCCGAGGTAGAACACGTGCCCGATCTCGATGCCGCGCTCGATCGCCAGCACGCCTTTGCCGTCGGGCGAGGCGTCGCCTTCGACCACGTTGCGGATGTCGGCAACATCGTCAAATCGCACATCACGGTCCCAGTTAACGCCCGTCATGTGATACCCGGGCTCGTTCGCACCCGTAATCCAGTCAGACATGACCGCCACGTCCCGATCGGCCACCACAGTCACAGGCAGGCGCGTATTCACCGGGCCGAGGTATCCAGGCTTGCAGCCGAAGTGGCTCTGGATTTCATCCACAGTGGCAAAGCGAAAGCCACTTTCCATGCCTTTCAGCTTGCCAACCTTGACTTCGTTCATGTCATGATCGCCGCGAAGGAGCAAGAGCCATATCCGGGTTCCGATGGGGGCACCAAGTGGGTCCACAACGTCCGTGGCCAACACCAGCGATTTGACCGTGGTCGAAAGCGGCACACCCAGCAGTTCGGCAACCTCGGCGCAGGTGGCCTTGCCCGGCGTCGGCGTCTTCACCATGGCCTGCGCCGGCGCGGGACGCGGTCCGGCAGGCGCCAGCGCCTCGGCCTTTTCCATGTTCGCGGCGTAGTCGCTGTCCGGGCAATAGACGATCGCGTCCTCGCCGGTCGCGGCGATCACCTGGAACTCCTCGCTCAGGTCCCCGCCGATCGCGCCGCTGTCGGCCGCCACGGCACGGTAGCTCAGGCCGAAGCGGTCGAAGATGCGGCGGTACGCCTGCGCCATCACCTGGTAGCTGGCCTTGGCGGCCTGCGCATCCTGATCGAAGCTGTAGGCGTCCTTCATGGTGAACTCGCGCCCGCGCATCAGGCCAAAGCGCGGCCTGCGCTCGTCGCGAAACTTGGTCTGGATCTGGTAGAAATTCCTGGGCAGCTGCTTGTAACTTTTGATCTCCTGGCGCGCGATGTCGGTGATTACCTCTTCGCTGGTCGGCTGCACCACGTAGTCGCGCTCGTGCCGGTCCTTGATGCGCAGCAATTCCGGCCCCATCTTTTCGAAACGTCCCGATTCCTGCCAGAACTCGGCCGGCTGCACGACGGGCATGCAGAGCTCGACGGCTCCGGCACGGTTCATTTCCTCACGCACGATGGCTTCCACCTTGCGGATCACGCGCAGCCCCATGGGCATGTAGCTGTAAATGCCGGCGCCGAGCTTTTTGATCATGCCGGCGCGCGTCATGAGCCGGTGGCTGACGATTTCGGCGTCGGCCGGCGCTTCCTTGAGGGTGGAGACCAGGAATTGGGAGGCTTTCATGCTTTGGTTTGCGGAAACCCGGGGGCGTCGCCCCTTGATGCACGCGGTACGCTGTGCATAATGGTCTCAGTTTAAAAATTTGGGGTTTGATTATGCTTGACCGGGAAGGCTTCAGGCCCAACGTCGGCATCGTCCTGCTCAACCAGAAGAATCAGGTGTTCTGGGGCAAGCGCATCCGCAGCCACTCCTGGCAGTTTCCGCAGGGCGGCATTGACCGGGGCGAGACTCCGGAGCAGGCCATGTTCCGTGAGTTGCAGGAAGAGGTGGGACTGCTGCCGGACCACGTTCGCGTGGTGGCCCGCACTCGTGACTGGTTGCGCTATGAGGTGCCAGAGCGGTATATCCGGCGCGACGCGCGCGGATTCTACAAAGGCCAGAAACAGATCTGGTTCCTGCTGCAACTGGTCGGCCATGACTGGGACTTGAACCTGCGCGCCACGAGTCATCCCGAGTTCGATGCCTGGCGCTGGAACGACTACTGGGTGCCGCTGGACGTGGTGGTGGAGTTCAAGCGCGGCGTGTACGAGATGGCGTTGACCGAACTGGCGCGCTTTCTGCCGCGCCACGATCACCGCAACCGCTACCTGCGAGGCGGCATGCGCTCGCGCGAGAACGAGCCGCACGAGGCGCAACGCGAGCCCGGTGCCGCGCTGGAATTGCCCCCCGGTGCCACGTTCGAGCCCGATCCCAAGACCGACTATCCGCGCAAGCCGACACCGCCCACGCACGCGGCGTCTTGAGGCACCGACACGGTGCCAACCCACGGCCGCCGAGGAGCGGCGCTAGCGCGTCAGCACGAGATTGTCCCGGTGCACCATTTCCGGCTCCGCCGCATAGCCGAGCAGCGCTTCGAACTGGCTCGAGCGCTTTCGGCAGATCAGGCGGGCTTCCACGCTGGAATAGTTGGCCAGGCCCCGCCCCACTTCGACACCCGCCGCGTCGCACACGGCGATCACGTCACCGCGCGAGAAATCCCCCTGCACGGCCGTCATGCCGATCGGCAGGAGGCTCTTGCCCTCGCCCCGCAGCTTGGCGGCAGCCCCGCCATCCACGGTAACGGCACCGCGCAGCTGTAGATGGTCGGCCAGCCACTGCTTGCGCGCCTGGGTCTTCTGGGTGGGCGCCAGCAGCAGCGTGCCGATGGCCTCGCCGCTCGCGAGCCGCAGCAGCGCGTCCGGCTCGCGGCCCCAGGCTATCACGGTGGAAGCACCCGAGCCCGCCGCGCGCTTGGCCGCGAGAATCTTGGTGATCATGCCGCCGCTGCCGATGCTGGAGCCGGCGCCGCCCGCCATCACCTCCAGCGCAGGATCCCCCGCCTTGGCCTCGTGCACGAACGTGGCCGCCGGGTCCTTGCGTGGGTCAGCAGTGAACAGGCCCTTCTGATCGGTCAGGATGATCAGCGCATCGGCCTCGATCAGGTTCGCGACGAGTGCGCCCAGCGTGTCGTTGTCGCCGAACTTGATTTCATCGTTGACCACCGTGTCGTTTTCGTTGATGACCGGCACCACGCCGAGGCGCAACAGCGTCAGCAGGGTCGAGCGCGCGTTCAGGTAGCGCTCGCGATCCGCCAGGTCGGCGTGGGTCAGCAACACCTGGGCGCTGCCCAGGCCGTTCTCGCGCAGCTTGGTCTCGTACATCTGCGCCAGGCCCATTTGCCCAACCGCGGCAGCCGCCTGCAATTCATGGATTTCACGCGGCCGCCTGGCCCAGCCCAGGCGCTTCATGCCCTCCGCGATGGCTCCGCTGGAGACCATTACCACCTCGCGCCGATGCCTGGCCGTGCCGGTGCGAGTGGGCGTGCCCCGCTCCAGTCCGTGCACCAGCGCCGCGAGCTGTCGACACCATTCGCCAATCGCCGCTTCGTCGAGGCCGCGCCCTTCGTTGGTCACCAGGCTGGAGCCCACCTTGACGACAATGCGCCGCGCATCGCGCAATACGTCTGAATTTTTTTTATTTGTCATTTCGGCTTGTAGCCCATATCACACCTGCACTAGAAGCTATTATTTTTATAGTAACCGGTTATTCTGCTGATCCGTCTGCGAAGCGGGGATCCACATATTCCGCCGGCTGCTCGGACACCTGCTGTGCCTTGATGTGCTTGTAGATATCCTTCACCAGCGTCTCACAACCTTCGCGCGTCAGGGCCGAGATTTCAAACACCGGGCCCTTGAACTTGAAGCGCTTGACGAAATCCTTGATCCTGGCCGCGCGCTCATCCACCGGCATCATGTCGAGCTTGTTGAGCACCAGCCAGCGCGGTTTCTTGTACAGCGCCTCGTCGTATTTCTTGAGCTCACCGACAATCGCCTTGGCCTGCGCGACCGGGTCCACGCTGTCGTCGAATGGGACCATGTCCACCACGTGCAACAGCAGCCGCGTACGCTGCAAATGGCGCAGGAACAGGTGCCCCAGACCAGCCCCCTCGGACGCGCCCTCGATCAGGCCAGGCAGGTCCGCCACCACGAAACTTTGCTCGGGGCCGACCCGCACCACGCCCAGGTTGGGATGCAACGTGGTGAACGGGTAGTCGGCAATGCGCGGGCGCGCGTTCGAGATGGCCGAGATCAGGGTGGACTTGCCGGCGTTGGGCATGCCGAGCAGGCCGACGTCGGCCAGCACCTTGAGTTCGAGCTTGAGGCTCTTCTTCTCGCCCGGCCAGCCCGGCGTTTTCTGGCGCGGCGCGCGGTTGATGGCGCTCTTGAAGCGCAGATTGCCAAAGCCGCCGTCGCCGCCTTTGGCGATGGTGACGACCTCGCCGGGCACCAGCATTTCATACAGCACCTCGCCGGTTGCGGCGTCCGTGATGATGGTACCGACCGGCATCTTGAGTGTGATGTCGTCCCCGGCCGCGCCGAACATGTCGGAGCCCATACCGTGTTCGCCGCGCCTGGCCTCGTGGCGCCGCGAGAACCGGTAGTCCACCAGCGTGTTCAGATTGGGATCGGCCAGCGCGAAGACATGGCCGCCGCGGCCGCCGTCACCGCCGTTCGGGCCGCCAAATTCCTTGTATTTCTCGTGCCGGAACGAGACGCAACCCGCGCCGCCGTCGCCCGCGCAGATGTCGATGTACGCCTCGTCAACGAATTTCATGAAGAGTCCAGTTTACAAAGGATGCGGGCCAGAATACAAAAAGCCCCGGCTAAGCGGGGCTTCGAGTCTGCCGAAGTGACAACCTCAGGCCGGCGTCACGCTGACCATGTGCTTGTTCAGCGAGCCCTTCACGGCAAACGACACGTGGCCATCCACCAGTGCAAACAGCGTGTGATCCTTGCCTAGGCCCACATTGGTGCCGGGATGGAACTTGGTGCCGCGCTGGCGCACGATGATCGCGCCGGCCGTGATGAGTTCACCGCCGAAAGCCTTCACGCCGAGCATCTTGGGCTGCGAATCGCGCCCGTTTCGCGTAGAGCCGCCGCCTTTTTTCTGTGCCATGACTCCTGCTCCTTATGCTGCAATGGCGCCGATTTGCAGTTCGGTGAACTGCTGACGGTGCCCCTGGCGTTTTTGATAATGCTTGCGACGGCGCATCTTGAAGATGCGAACCTTGTCGTGCAAACCGTGCGCCACTACCGTGACGGTAACCGTTGCGCCGGACACCAAGGGCGTGCCAACCTTGAGTTCCGCGCCGTCGCCGACGGCCAGCACCTGGTCGATCACGATCTCCTGGCCTACGTCCGCAGCAATCTGTTCTACTTTAATTTTTTCGCCGGTGGCAACACGATACTGTTTGCCGCCGGTTTTTATGACCGCGTACATGCCTTGACCTCGTAAATTGAGTTCTGCGGACGGATTTCCACAGAGCCTGCAAGTATAACATGGTAGGTAATCACTAACATCGCCGAGCCCGCCACGTGAATCACGGGGGGCCAACATTCCTATAATCGCTTCAATTTTCCGCACTGCCCCCTTGTCCGCCCATTCCTCCAGTACCGCCGCCGTCCTTGCCCTCATTGCCAGCGACATGCGCGAGGTCGACAAGGTCATTGCCGGACGCCTCGACTCCAGCGTGCCGCTGGTCGGCGAGGTCTCGCATTACATCATCGCGGCCGGCGGGAAGCGTCTGCGGCCCGCGCTGCTGCTGCTGACCTGCGGCGCGCTGGGCTTTGGCGGGGCGCAGCGCTTCAACCTGGCCGCCGTGGTCGAATTCATTCATACCGCCACCCTGCTGCACGACGACGTGGTGGACGAGTCCACCCTGCGCCGCGGCCGCGCCACGGCCAACGAGTCGTTCGGCAATCCCGCCAGCGTGCTGGTCGGCGATTTTCTGTACTCGCGCGCGTTCCAGATGATGGTCGACGCGGGCGAGATGCGCATCATGCAGATTCTGGCGGACGCCACCAACGTCATTGCCGAAGGCGAGGTCCTGCAGCTCATGAACATGCACGACGCGGCGCTGGACGAGGCCGCCTACTTGCGCGTGATCCGCTCCAAGACCGCCAAGCTGTTCGAGGCCAGCGCGCGACTCGGCGCCGTCCTGGCCCAATCAACGCCCGAAATGGAGCAAGCCTGCGCCGACTACGGCCAGGCACTGGGCACGGCCTTCCAGGTGATCGACGATGCACTCGACTACGACGGCGACAGCGTCGAAATGGGCAAGAATCTGGGCGATGACCTGCGCGAAGGCAAGGCGACGCTGCCGCTGATTGTCGCCATGCAGCGCGGCACCCCCGAGCAGCGCGCCACCGTGCAGCGCGCGATCGAAACCGGGGCCGTGACCGAACTCGAACACATCATCGCCATCGTGCGCGAAACCGGTGCCCTCGATGTGACCCGGGCCGCCGCCGCCTCGGAGGCGGCGCGCGCAGTCGCCGCCGCACGCTGCCTTCCGCAAAATTCATACAGCGCGGGTTTGATAGAATTGGCGGCTCAGCTGCTGGAGCGCCGGTTTTGAAGCCATTTCAAACGCGGCGCTTCCTGACCAACCAGTCATCGGGGTGTAGCTTAGCCTGGTAGAGCGCTACGTTCGGGACGTAGAGGCCGGAGGTTCGAATCCTCTCACCCCGACCAGTGAACCGTGACTTTTTGTGCCTTTATGCCAACTCCTTGGCGCTGGCCGGCGCGGTTTTCGATTTACAGTGGCATTCCAATCGGCGATGATTGGCGGTCTCACTTACATCGGAACACATTTCTCTGGACATGGCCGTCGTCGATTCAATCTCCAAGGATGTGCCAGCCATGGCCCTGCCGGGGCTGGGCCGAACGCTGGTGTCCGCGGGAAAGCTCGGGCAAAAATCAGCCGAAGAGATTTTTCGCAAAGCGCTGACCAGCCGCACCAGCTTCATTGCCGAGTTGACCGGCTCCGGCGCCGTGTCCGCCTCGGACCTGGCGCACACCATGTCGACGGCCTATGCAGCGGCATTGCTGGATCTGGATGCCGTCGACACGCAGCGCCTGCCCAAAGACCTGCTTGACGCCAAGATTTGCCAGGACTACCGGGTCGTCGTGCTGGGCCGGCGCGCGAATCGCCTGATCGTGGCCACGGCCGATCCGTCCGACCAGCAGGCCGCCGAAAAAATCAAGTTCGCGACCCAGCTCGGCGTGGACTGGGTCATTGCCGAATACGACAAGCTGTCGAAAATGGTGGAGGCCAATGCGACGACTGCCGCGGAGGCCATGGACCACATCATTGGCGAGGACTTCGAATTTGACGAAGCCTCGATGGAAGCCGCCAATACGGACAGCAACGATACCGCAGTCGCGGAAGTCGAGGACGCGCCGGTCGTCAAGTTCCTGCACAAAATGCTGCTGGATGCCTTCAGCATGCGGGCTTCCGACTTGCATTTCGAGCCGTACGAGCACGCGTACCGCGTGCGCTTTCGCATCGATGGCGAATTGCGCGAAATCGCGGCGCCGCCGGTGGCCATCAAGGACAAGCTGGCGTCCCGCATCAAGGTCATCTCGCGCCTGGACATCTCCGAGAAGCGGGTGCCGCAGGATGGCCGCATGAAACTCAAGATCGGGGCCGATCGCGTTATCGATTTCCGGGTCAGCACGCTGCCCACGCTGTTCGGCGAAAAGATCGTGATCCGTATCCTCGACCCCAGCAGCGCCAAGCTCGGGATCGATGCGCTGGGCTACGAGCCCGACGAAAGGGACCGGCTGGTCAAGGCGATCGGGCGACCCTACGGCATGGTGCTGGTCACGGGACCGACGGGGTCGGGCAAAACCGTGTCGCTGTACACCTGCCTGAACATGCTGAACAAGCCCGGGGTCAACATCGCGACGGCCGAAGACCCATCGGAGATCAACCTGCCCGGCGTGAATCAGGTCAACGTCAACGAGAAAGCGGGGTTGACCTTCGCAGTGGCCCTCAAATCGTTCCTGCGGCAGGATCCGGACATCATCATGGTCGGTGAAATCCGGGACCTGGAAACCGCCGACATCTCGATCAAGGCGGCGCAGACGGGCCACCTGGTGTTGTCCACGCTGCACACCAATGACGCGCCGTCCACGCTCACGCGCATGCGCAACATGGGCATTGCGCCGTTCAACATTGCGTCCAGCGTCATTTTGATCACCGCCCAGCGACTGGCACGCCGGCTGTGCGTCAGCTGCAAGGCCCCCATCGACATCCCGCACGCCGCACTGATCGAGGCGGGTTTCCGGGAGGACGAGGTCGACGGATCCTGGACGCCCTACAAACCGGTCGGATGCGCGGCCTGCAACAACGGCTACAAGGGTCGCATCGGGATCTACCAGGTCATGCCGGTCAGCGAGGAAATTCAGCGCATCATCCTGCGCGATGGCAGTGCCCTGGAGATCGGGGAACAGGCCGAGCGCGAAGGCGTGCGCTCGTTGCGGCAGGCTGGCTTGCACAAGGTCAAAACAGGCCTGACCTCGCTGGAGGAAGTGCTCGCCGTGACGAACGAATAACACGGGGACACCACACAGACCTATGGCCACCGCAACGAGCAAGAACATCAAGGAATTTGTCTTCGAATGGGAAGGCAAGGACCGCAACGGCAAGCAGGTTCGCGGTGAAACGCGCGCCGTCGGCGAAAACCAGGTGCAAGCGTCGTTGCGACGCCAGGGCGTGCTGGCCAGCAAGATCAAGAAACGCAAGTCGCGCGCGGGCAAGCGGGTCCGCCCCAGGGATCTGGCCATTTTCACGCGCCAGCTCGCCACCATGATGAAGGCCGGGGTGCCGCTGCTGCAGGCCTTCGATATCGTGGGACGGGGCAATCCGAATCCCAGCGTCACCAAGTTGCTCAACGACATCCGCACGGACGTCGAAACCGGCACCTCGCTCTCCGCGGCGTTCCGCAAATTCCCGATGTATTTCGACAACCTCTACTGCAACCTGGTCGAAGCGGGCGAGGCCGCCGGCATCCTGGAGCAATTGCTGGATCGGCTTGCGACCTACATGGAGAAAACCGAGGCCATCAAGTCCAAAATCAAGTCCGCGCTGATGTATCCGATCGCGGTGCTGGTGGTGGCGTTCGTGGTGATCGCGGTGATCATGATCTTTGTCGTTCCGACGTTCAAACAGGTGTTCACCTCGTTCGGCGCGAACCTGCCGGCGCCCACGCTGGTGGTGATCGCCATCAGCGAGTATTTCGTGAAGTACTGGTGGCTGATATTTGGCGTGCTCGGAGGTGGTGCCTATTTTTTCATGCAGGCGTGGAAACGCAATGAAAAAGTCCAGCACTTCATGGACCGGGTCATGCTCAAGATGCCGATCTTTGGTGTCCTCGTCGACAAATCCTGCGTTGCGCGCTGGACCCGCACCCTGGCCACCATGTTCGCAGCGGGCGTGCCCTTGGTGGAAGCCCTCGATTCGGTGGGCGGCGCTTCAGGCAACTCCGTGTACGAGATCGCCACGGAAAAAATCCAGCAGGAGGTCTCCACCGGAACCAGTCTGACCGCGGCCATGGGCAACGCGAATATTTTCCCGAGCATGGTGCTGCAGATGTGCGCCATCGGCGAGGAATCCGGTTCCATCGACCACATGCTGAGCAAGGCCGCCGACTTCTATGAGGCCGAGGTGGACGAAATGGTGGCGGGCCTGTCCAGCCTGATGGAGCCCATCATCATCGTGGTGCTGGGTGTCATCATCGGCGGCATCGTGGTGTCGATGTACCTGCCGATCTTCAAGTTGGGCGCGGTCGTCGGATGATGCTGGTATCGCAGGGGGTTGCCGCCGTGTTCGGCGGTGTGATCGGCTTGCTCTTGGGCAGCTTTCTCAACGTGGTGATCTACCGCCTCCCGAAGATGCTGGAGGCCCAATGGGCCGCGGAGTGCGCCGAGATGTCGGGCCAGGCGCCGGCGCAGGAACAGCCCTTCAACCTGATGGTGCCGCGCTCGCGCTGCCAGCAGTGCAACCATCAAATCCGCTGGTACGAGAACATCCCGCTGCTGAGTTATCTTTTCCTGCGCGGCAAGTGCTCGAGCTGCGGCACCGGCATCAGCCTGCGTTACCCGCTGGTGGAACTCGCCACCGGCGCGCTGTTCTACTGGTGCATCTGGCACTGGGGCGCCAATGTGACGGGGCTGCTCTGGTGCGGCTTCTCGGGCGCCATCGTCGCGCTCGCCTTCATCGATTGGGACACCACACTGCTGCCCGATGACATCACGCTGCCGCTGCTGTGGGCGGGCCTGCTGGCCGCGGCGCTGCAGTGGACCGGCGTGCCGCTGGCCAGCGCCATCTGGGGCACGGCCGCAGGCTATCTGTCGCTATGGCTGATTTACTGGCTGTTCAAACTGATCACCGGCAAGGAAGGCATGGGCTATGGCGACTTCAAGCTGTTCGCCGCGCTGGGAGCCTGGTTTGGCTGGCAGGCCCTGGTGCCCATCATCCTGATGGCATCGGTGATTGGCGCTATCGTCGGCATCGCGCTCAAGTTGTCCAATGGACTGCGTGCCGGTGGCTACGTGCCGTTTGGCCCGTTCCTGGCCGGCGCCGGCCTGACGGCCATGGTGTTCGGGCCGCAATCCATTCTCCACGTCGTGGGGTTTTAGCGCAGTGGCAGCGGTCGTCCGACTCGGGCTCACGGGCGGCATTGGCAGCGGCAAAAGCACGGTGGCGCAGATGCTCGCCGAGCTGGGCGCGGCCATCATCGACGCAGATGCCGTCGCGCGCGGCGTCACCTTGCCCGGCGGCCCCGCCATCGACCCGATCGCCAGGGAGTTCGGCCGCGATTTCATCACGACGCAAGGCGCGCTGGATCGCGACCGCATGCGCGAGCTGGCCTTTGCAGATGCTGGTGCCAAGCGCCGCCTGGAAGCCATCGTTCATCCTCTCGTGGGACAGGAAATACAGCGCCAGGCCGATTCGGCCCTGCGCCAAGGGGTCCGCTGCATCGTGTTCGACATTCCTCTGCTGGTCGAGTCCGGACGCTGGCGCCAGACCCTGGACCGGGTGCTGGTGCTGGATTGCAGCAGCGAAACCCAGCTCGAGCGCGTCATGGCACGCAGCAAGCTCAGTCGCGCCGCGGCCCTGCAAATCATGGCCGCGCAGGCCCCGCGCCTGCTGCGTCTGGCCGCGGCCGACATGGTGATCGCGAACGACGGCTTGTCGCTGGAGCAGCTGCGCGTCCAGGTGCGGCGGGCGGCGACACGCTTCGGGCTATGATTGAAGCACTGGAACCCGCAAGCGTGATACTGTACGAATACCCCTTCAACGAACGCATACGCACCTACTTGCGTCTTGAACACCTGTTTCGCCGGCTCGGTGAACTGGTGCCCCGCGAGCATCCCCTGGACCACCACTACGCGCTGACCACTATTTTCGAGGTGATGGACGTGGCGAGCCGGGCCGACCTGAAGTCGGATGTGATGCGCGACCTTGAAAAGCAAAAACAGATACTCAACGGCTACCGCGGCAACCCGGCGATCGCCGAGTCCGTGCTGAACCAGGTCGTGGAAGAACTCGACGGCTGTTTTTCGGCGGTCAACAACCTGCCCGGCAAGGCCGGCCAGTCGTTGACCGAAAACGACTGGCTCATGGGTATCCGCAGCCGCGCCGGGATCCCGGGCGGCACCTGCGAATTCGACTTGCCTGCGTACTATGCGTGGCAGCACCGGGACGCCGCGGCGCGCCGGGCCGACCTGGAACGCTGGGCCACGACGCTGGGCCCGCTGGCCGAATCCATCCACCGCTTGCTGAAGTTGCTGCGCGACTCGGGCGTGCCGCAAAAAGTGGTGGCCAGCGCCGGGCAGTTCCAGCAAAGCCTGCCGCAGGGCCGCACCTTCCAGCTGATGCGCCTGCGCCTCGATCCCGCACTGGGCCTGATCCCCGAAATCAGCGGCAACCGGTTGATGGTCACAGTGCGATTGATGCGCCAGGAAGCGGATGACCGGCTGCAGGCCAGCAACGACGACACGGCGTTCGAAGTGACGCTGTGCTCTTGAAAGCCGCGCCGAATCCCCTGAACCAGGCTTAATGCCATGCAGGCAGCCAACTCCACGCCCAGACTCGTGACCTGCCCGACCTGCGGCGGCGACAGCCTGTACGCGCCCGCCAACCAGTACCGGCCCTTTTGCAGCGAGCGCTGCAAGAACATGGATCTGGGCGCCTGGGCCAGTGAGCGCTTTCGCATGCCGACGCAAGACGCGCCGGACGATGCCGTTTTCGGCGACGCCCGGCGCGACGATTCTTGAGAGAAAAGTAGCTGTAGCCCTTTATGGTTCTCGACTGTTAGCTACAAGGTATGTAGCGCCTTCGAATCCTCGCTCATGCGCCAGCCAGCCCAGCACCGGCACCGCGCCGACCAGCAGGGGTGCCACGCGCACCGGCAGCCGCTGCCAGGCAAACGATTGGCCTTCGCGCATTTGCAGCTCGCCCGTCCACGCGAACACCTTGCAGAAGTGGAGCCGCACCAGTGCGTGCGGATAGTCCACCAACTTTGACTTCCACGGCGCAACGGTGTCGATGACGATGCCGAGTTCCTCATGCAGTTCGCGGCGCAGGGCCTGCGCTACGGTTTCACCCGCCTCCAGCTTGCCGCCCGGAAACTCCCAATAGCCCGCATACACCTTGCCCGCCGGGCGCGAGGTGAGCAGAAAGTCGCCGTCCGGTCGGATCAACACGCCCACCGCGACATCGACCACCGCGCGATCCGCACCGCCCTCGCGCGGGCGGTCGGCGTCGACCATCAACACAGGATTCATGCCGCGCCGGCACCACCCGTGGACCGCGGCGAACCGGATGGCGGGGCCGCGGATTCGCTGTTTCTCCCGGCGTAGTCGCGCGCAAACTGGTACGCCACCCGACCACTGCGCGAACCCCGCTCGAGCGCCCATACCAGCGATTCGGCACGTGCCGCGGCAATGGCCTGCGCGCCCACGCCAAACGAGGACAGCCACTGCGCCACGATCGCAAGGTACTCATCCTGGTTGAACGGGTAAAAGCTGACCCACAGGCCAAAGCGCTCGGACAGCGAAATCTTCTCTTCCACCACCTCGCCGGGATGCACCTCACCATCCTCGGTGTGGGTGTAGGTGAGGTTTTCCTTCATGTACTCGGGCAGCAGGTGGCGCCGGTTGCTGGTGGCATAGATCAGCACATTGGGCGTGGCCGCGGCCACCGAGCCGTCCAGCGTGGACTTGAGGGCCTTGTAGCCGGGCTCGCCCTCATCAAAACTCAGGTCGTCGCAGAACACGATGAATTTTTCGGGCCGCTGCGCCACCACGTCCACAATGTCGGGCAGGTCGATCATGTCGGTCTTGTCCACCTCGATCAGGCGCAGGCCGTGCTTGGAGTAGGCGTTCAGGCAGGCCTTGATGAGCGATGACTTGCCGGTTCCGCGCGCACCGGTCAGCAGCACATTGTTGGCCGGCTTGCCCTCCACGAAATGCAGGGTGTTGAGCCGGATTTTTTCTTTCTGCCCGTCGATTTCCTTCAGATCATCCAGGCTGATCGCACCGACGTGGCGCACGGGCGACAGCAGGCCGTGGCCGGAGCTGCGCCGGCGATAGCGCCAGGCGATGGCAGCGCTCCAGTCGGGCGGCGAGAACGGTTCGGGCAACGCCGCCTCGATGCGGGTCATGAGCTGCTCGGCGCGCAGCATCAGGCGTTCAAGGTTCTCGTTCATGGGCAGTGCGGCATCTACGAGCGGTAGTCCGCATTGATGGACACATAGTCGTGGCTCAGATCGCAGGTCCACACGGTGTCCATGGCGGTGCCGCGGCCCAGCGCCACCCGCACCACGATTTCGCTTTGCTTCATGACGCGCTGGCCGTCTTCCTCGCGGTACGCGGGGTTGCGCCCGCCTTGCGCGGCGACATGCACATCGTCCAGGTACAGGTCGATCTTCGTCTGATCCAGGTCATCGATGCCGGCGTAGCCCACCGCGGCCAGGATGCGGCCCAGATTCGGGTCGCTGGCAAAGAACGCTGTCTTGACCAGCGGCGAGTGCGCAATGGCATAGGCCACTTGCCGGCATTCTTCCGTGGTTTTCCCGCCTTGGACCGCAATTTCTATGAATTTTGTAGCGCCTTCTCCATCACGGACAATGGCTTGCGCCAGTTTCTTTGCAACATCGGTGATCGCGGTGTGAAGCGCGCGGCCCTCGGCGCTGTCCAGTGACGTGATCGGCGCATGCGCCGCCTGGTGGCTGGCGATCAGGATGAACGAGTCGTTCGTGGAGGTGTCGCCGTCGATCGTGATGCGGTTGAACGACGCCTGCGCCACGGCCGCTACCATTTGCCGCAGCACGGCCGGCTCCACACAGGCATCGGTCGCAATGAAGCCCAGCATGGTCGCCATGTTGGGGCGGATCATGCCCGCGCCCTTGGCGATGCCGCTGATGCTGACAGTCGCGCCGCCGATCGCAACCTGCGTGCTGAACGCCTTGGGCACCGTGTCGGTGGTCATGATGGCCTCGGCCGCGCGCACCCAATGGCCGGCCCGAGCATCGGCCACGGCGGCCGGCAGGCCCGCCTCGATGCGCTCGAGAGGCAGCGGCTCCATGATCACACCGGTGGAGAACGGCAACACCTGCGCCGGCGCGAGCGACAACTGGCGCGCCAGCGCCGCGCAGCTGGCACGGGCTCGCATCAGCCCCTCATCGCCCGTGCCGGCGTTCGCATTGCCCGTGTTGATCAGCAGGGCACGAATCGCCTGGCCGCCCGCGAGATGCTCGCGGCACACCTGCACCGGGGCCGCGCAAAAGCGATTTTGCGTGAACACCCCGGCCACGCTCGCCCCCTCATCGATCAGCACCACCGTGAGGTCTTTGCGTGCCGCCTTGCGGATCGCGGCCTCGGTGACACCGAGGCGAACGCCGGCGATCGGGTGCAGGCGGGCGGGATCGGGAGCGGTCAGATGGACGGACATGGAACGGTCTCCGCAATCAGGCCAGCTTGCCGTGGCAGTGCTTGTATTTCTTGCCGCTGCCGCAGGGGCATGGGTCGTTGCGGCCCACGCGGGCCAGCGTGGCGCCGGCCACGGCAGCGGCGGCCGCGGACGCCGTCGGGCGCAGGTGCTGCCCCTTGACGGTTCCCTCGTCCACCACGGTCTCGACCTCGCCGGTTTCGGTGGGCGCGCTGTAGGTCACGTTCACGATGTTCTCGGCGCGGTTGCCCAGCTCCTCGGCCGCCTGCCCGAGCTGCTCGCTGGATTGCACCTGCACGGTCATCAGCACCTTGGTAACGTCGTTCTTCACCGAATCGAGCAGTTGTCCGAACAGCTCGAACGCCTCGCGCTTGTATTCCTGCTTGGGCTGCTGCTGCGCGTAGCCGCGCAAATGAATGCCCTGGCGCAGATAGTCCAGCGAACTGAGGTGTTCGCGCCAGTGCGAGTCGATGCTCTGCAACAGCACGATGCGCTGGAACTGGGTGAAATTCTCGCCACCGATCTGCTCGGCCTTGACCGCGAACGCCACATTCGCCGCGTCGATCACCGACTGCAGGACGTCCTCGTCGGTGCAGGCGCTGGCCGCCTGCACCTGTTCCTGCAACGGCAGCACGATCTGCCACTCTTCGCGCAGCACCTTTTCCAGGCCCGCAAGATCCCATTGCTCCTCGACCGATTCCACCGGCACGTACTGGCGCACCAGGTCGGTCAGGCAACCCTCGCGCAGCGCGTCGATCTGCGCCGTCAGATCGCCCGCATCCAGAATGTCGTTGCGCTGCTTGTAGATCACCTTGCGCTGGTCATTCGAGACATCGTCGTATTCCAGCAATTGCTTGCGGATATCGAAATTGCGCGCCTCCACCTTGCGCTGGGCCGATTCGATGCTGCGCGTGACGATGCCCGCCTCGATGGCTTCCCCGTCGGGCATCTTCAGGCGCTCCATGATGGCCTTGACGCGATCGCCCGCGAAGATGCGCATCAGCGAATCGTCCAGCCCGAGATAAAAGCGCGACGAGCCGGGATCGCCCTGGCGCCCCGAACGCCCGCGCACCTGGTTGTCGATGCGGCGCGACTCGTGGCGCTCCGTCGCGATGATGCGCAGGCCGCCCTGCTGCTTGACGAATTCGTGATCGCGCGCCCATTGCGCGCGCAGTTGTTCGACCTGGGTCTGCCGGGCGGCCGCATCCA
>DATNBD010000186.1:0-5403 GCA_035572155.1 Rhodoferax sp. | reverse complement strand
CGCCGCGGTGCAGAACCTCAAGCTGATGCTCGAAATATAGGAACACCCCCAGGCTTGCTCGCTTCGCGTAGCCTCCTCCCCCCTTGCAGGGGGCAACACCAGCGGCCCGGCAAAGCCGGTTCCGCGGTGTTCCACGAAAGGACCGGGGCTGCGCCAGCCGATGGGTTTCATTCGTCCAGGTCGTGGCGCAGCACCTTGGCGACCACGGCGCCGGAGAATCCGCGCGCCAGCAGGAAGCGCGCCTGCCGGGCGCGCTCGTTCGCGTCCTGCGCGGGCGCGGCGAAGCGGCGCCGCCAGACCTCGCGGGCACGCTCGAACTCCGTGGCCTGCAGGGCGGCAACGGCCTGGGCAATGGCCTCGGGCGCAATGCCTTTTTGCGCCAGTTCCTGGCGCACGCGCAGCGCGCCCAGGCGCGGCGCGCGCTGGTGCAGGACCGACTCGACCACGCGCGCCTCGCTGATGAAGTCCTTGGCCGCGAGCTCGTCGAGCGCCTGGGCCAGCGTACCGGGTTCTTCCTCGTATTTGGCCAGCTTGCGCTCCAACTCGGCACGCGAATGCTCGCGCTGGCCAAGCAGGCGCAGTGCACGGCCTTTGAGAGAGGGGGCGGCAAAGGCCATTCAAACCCTGAGCACTATTGAATTAGTAGCAATTAGCGCATGTGAAGCATGGGCCAGAGGCCAATTTAACCCTTGATTTTTTCAATCAGAGCATCGACCGTACCGGCCAGCAGCGGAATGCCCAGCGACTCGCGCACCTTGTTCTCGATCTCGGCCGAGAGCGCGGGGTTCTCGCGCAGGAATTCGCGCGCGTTGTCGCGCCCCTGACCGATCTTCTCGCCGTTGTAGGCGTACCAGGCACCGGACTTCTCGATGATGCGCGCCTCCACGCCCATGTCGATGATCTCGCCGTGCCGGCTGATGCCCTCGCCAAACAGGATGTCGAACTCGGTGGTCTTGAACGGCGGCGACACCTTGTTCTTGACCACCTTGACGCGGGTCTCGTTGCCGATCGCCTCCTCGCCCTTCTTGATGGTGCCGATGCGCCGGATGTCGAGCCGCACCGAGGCGTAGAACTTGAGCGCGTTGCCGCCGGTGGTGGTCTCGGGGCTGCCGAACATGACGCCGATCTTCATGCGGATCTGGTTGATGAAGATCACCAGGCAGTTGGTCTTCTTGATGTGGGCGGTCAGCTTGCGCAGCGCCTGGCTCATGAGGCGCGCCTGCAGGCCGGGCAAGCTGTCGCCCATTTCGCCCTCCAGCTCAGCCTTGGGCGTGAGCGCGGCGACCGAATCGACCACGATCAAATCGACCGCGCCGGAGCGCACCAGGCTGTCCACGATTTCCAGCGCCTGCTCGCCGGTGTCGGGCTGGCTGATCAGCAGCTCCTGCAGATTCACGCCGAGCTTTTGCGCGTACTGGATGTCGAGTGCGTGCTCGGCATCGACGAAGGCGCAGGTGCCGGCCAGCTTTTGCATCTCGGCGATGACCTGCAGCGTGAGCGTAGTCTTGCCCGAGGATTCCGGGCCGTAGATTTCCACCACGCGCCCGCGCGGCAGGCCGCCGACGCCCAGGGCAATGTCTAGGCCGAGCGAGCCGGTGGAGACCACCTGGATGTCCTCGATCACCTCGCCCTCGCCCAGACGCATGATGGTGCCCTTGCCGAACTGCTTCTCGATCTGGGCCAGCGCGACCTGCAGGGCCTTGGCTTTTTCGCTGGTGGGGGCGAGGCCCTTGACGGGTGCATCCATGGGAAACTCCTTGAAAATCAACGGTTAATGAGCCATTTGGCTCGGCGCATCCAGTGCCGTGATTTCTGTTGTTAACGACAGGCTGGATGCTTGAACAGTAGTTTAACGTGGCAGGTTGAATAAAGTAAACACGATTTTTAGTCAGTTTGATTTACTATTTGTTGATGACCGAAAACACCCTACACCCCCCGGCAGAAGACGGCTGGCGGCAAACCCATCTGGGCCGGCTGCTGGGCCACGCGATGCGCCGCTTCGACGAGCGCGTGCTGCAGCTGATGGCGCAAAACATCGAGGTGCCGCTGGCGCTGTCGAACCTGGCGGCGCGCGGCCAGGTCAGCGCCGCGCACATCCACATCACGCGCCACCTGTCGCTGCAGGGTTCGCGCCTGACCGAGCTGGCGGACGCCGCCGGCGTGAGCAAGCAGGCCATGGGCCACCTGGTGGACCAGTGCGAAGCCTGGGGGCTGGTGACGCGCGAGCCCGACGCCCGCGACGCGCGGGCGCGCCGGGTCTGCTTCACCGCCACCGGGCTGGACTGGCTGCGGGCCTTCAAGGACGCCGTGGCGCAGGCCGAGGCCGAATTTCGCGCCGACGTGGGCGCGCCCGTGGCCACCGTCGTGATGATCGGGCTGGAAATCTACGCGGCCTGGAAGCCGGCGCGTCCCTAGCCGGGGCCGGCCGGCGCGGATGCTGCCCCGGAAGCCGGGACGGCGGGCGCCGCGGCCGCTGGCGCGGCCGGTGCCGCCCTGCGCGAGCCCGGGGCGGTGTTCAGCAGCCGCAACTCCTGCGGCTTGATTTGCTGCGCCAGGCGCTGGGGCTCGGACTGCTGCTCGGGCCCAAAGCCGGCCGCGCGCAGCAGATCGTGCGACCAGGCAAAGTAGACACCGTTCACCAGCACCAGCAGCAGGACCAGCAGCCGCATCATGGCCGCCCCGCCGCCGGGCCCGGGCGCGCATGCAGGGGCCGCACGCTGACCTCGGAACTGGTGATCTGTTGCATGCCCGCCTGGGTGTGCACCAGCAGCGCGCCGGTCTCGGTCACGCCATGCGCGCTGCCGGTGATGATGCCGCCCTGTGCATCGGCCACCTTGACCTCGCGTTCGCGCAGCACGTCGCGCGCGTTGAAGCGCGCCTGGAACGGCGCAAAACCCAGAGCCTCGAAGGCTTGCACCGCCTGCACCAGCGGCGCCGCCAGCCGCTCCAGCACCTGCGCGGCGTCCACGCCGGGCAGCAGTTCCTGCAGCCCGCCGGCGGGCACGGCCAGGCCGACGGCGTGCGGCGCCGTGATGTTCAGGCCCACGCCGATCACCGCGTAGCGCAGCGCGCCGATGCTGGCGGTTTCGATCAGGATACCGCCCAGCTTGCGCTCGCCACGCGCATCGCCAAGCCACAGGTCGTTCGGCCACTTCAGCCGCACGTCGGGGTGCAGGCTCTCCGCCACGCTGATCCCCACCGCCAGCGACAGCCCGGACCAGTCCGGCGGTGCCAGCGGCAGGCCGAGCGAGAAGGTCAGCGACGCGCCCGGCGCGCTGCGCCAGGGTCGCCCGAGCCGGCCGCGCCCGGCCGTCTGCTGCTCGGCCACGAGCAGGACCGGCGCCATGTGCCCATCGCGGGCGCGGCGCATCAGCTCGGTGTTGGTGGAATCGATCTCGGGCAGCACCTCGACACTGAAACCCGGCAGGACTGCCGCCAGCGCCCGCTCGATCGATCGTTGTGGCCAGAGAACGGCCCCTGTGCTCATGGTCTCAGGCCTTGCGCCGCTTGGGCGCCAGCAAGGTGCCGCGGCAGTTCGTCGCGCCGCACCAGCATGGGTATTCGGCCTTGAGCTTGGGCGTGTAGCGCTCGTCGATGATCAGGCCGTAGTCGTAGTTCAGCTCCTCGCCCGCGCGAATATTGCGCAGCGCCTTGATGAAGACGCGCCCGCCCTGTTCGTCGGCCTCGCAGTTCGGGTCGCACGAGTGGTTGATCCAGCGCGCGGAGTTGCCGCCCACCTTGGCGTCGATCACGTGCTTTTCGTCGATGTGGAAAAAAAACGTATGGTTCGGATCCTTGGGATCGTGCGGATGCCGCGCCTGCGCGGTCTTCCAGGTCACGACCTCGCCCACATACTCGATAAGGGTTTCGCCCTCGGCGATATCCTGCACGGCGAAAACGCCCTTGCCGTGAACGCCCGAGCGGCGGGTCTGGATGCGGCGGCCTGATGCATGCGACGGTTTTTGGGGCACGGCAGAAATTTGGTATGGTGAATTGTGTGGGCGCGTGCGCGCCCACGTGTGCATGTGCGTGCGCCCGCGCGCCCGCGAGAGAACCGGATTGTAGTCAGATGAAAAACGCCGCTTTGAATAAAACCCTGGTCATTGCCGAAAAGCCGTCGGTCGCGCAGGACATCGTGCGCGCGCTCACGCCCACGGCCGGCAAGTTCGACAAGCACGACGAGTATTTCGAGAGCGAGGGCTACATTGTCTCCAGCGCCGTTGGCCACCTGCTGGAGATCCAGGCGCCCGAGGAGTTCGACGTCAAGCGCGGCAAATGGAGCTTTGCGCATCTGCCGGTGATCCCGCCCTACTTCGACCTCAAGCCGGTGGAAAAAACCAAGACACGGCTGAATGTCGTGATCCGGCTCGCCAAACGCAAGGACGTGACCGAACTGGTGAACGCCTGCGACGCGGGGCGCGAGGGCGAGTTGATCTTCCGCCTGATCGAGCAGTACGCCGGTGGCCAGAAGAATGGCAAAACCACGCCGCTGGGCAAGCCGGTGCGCCGCCTGTGGCTGCAGTCGATGACGCCGCAGGCGATCCGCGACGGCTTCGCACAGCTGCGCACTGAAAAACAGATGCAGGGCCTGGCCGACGCGGCGCGCTCACGCTCCGAGGCCGACTGGCTGGTCGGCATCAACGGCACGCGCGCCATGACCGCCTTCAACTCGCGCGACGGCGGCTTCTTCCTGACGACCGTGGGACGCGTGCAGACGCCCACGCTGTCGGTCGTGGTGGAGCGCGAGGAGCAGATCCGCAAGTTCATCAGCCGCGACTACTGGGAGGTGCACGCCAGCTTTCTGGCCGAGGCCGGCGAGTACCCGGCCAAATGGTTCAACCCCGCGCACAAGCGCGATGCCATGGATGCCGAGAAAAAGGCGGACCGCGTCTGGTCGCAGCAGGAGGCCCAGGCCATTGCCGAGGCGGTGCGCGGCCAGGCCGCCAGCGTCACCGAGGAGAGCAAACCCACGACCCAAGCCTCGCCGCTGCTGTTCGACCTGACCTCGCTGCAGCGCGAGGCGAACGGCAAATTCGGCTTCTCGGCGAAGACCACGCTGTCGATCGCGCAAAGCCTGTACGAACGCCACAAGGCGCTGACCTACCCGCGCACCGACTCGCGCGCGCTGCCCGAAGACTATGTGCCGGTGGCGCGCCAGACCTTCGAGATGCTGGCGGGCAGCAACATGCGCCACCTGGCGCCGCACGCGGCCACGGCGCTCAAGGGCGGCTATGTGAAGCCCGGCAAGCGCATCTTCGACAACGCCAAGATCAGCGATCACTTCGCGATCATTCCCACGCTGCAGGCGCCGCATGGCCTCTCCGAAGCCGAGCAGAAACTGTACGACCTGGTGGCGCGCCGTTTCATGGCGGTGTTCTTCCCGAGCGCCGAATACCTGGTGAC
>DATNBD010000185.1:0-7674 GCA_035572155.1 Rhodoferax sp. | reverse complement strand
CTCTATCCAACTGAGCTACAGCCGCGCAGCCGTGGATTTTAGCACGGCCCGTGCGCAGTTCGCGCGTTCTGCCTACCGCGTCCCCAGTGAGTTCGTCAAAGCACCATTCAGCCCGTTGTACATATTCATCACCTTGTACGCGCCCAGGCTGTTGGTGCTGGCGTTGATCACGGTTTGGCTCTGGATTTGCTGGTTGTTCAGGGTATTCTGGATGAACGTGCCCAGCGACGCGCCATTGATCGGAGCCGAAGTCACCGTGGCGGTGCCCACCGTGGTGGCGGATCCCGAAGTACCACCACCCGGAGCCACCGTGTTCACGGTAAGCGGTCCCGGTGAAACGGAACTCGCGGCGACGGTTGTGGATGACGGCTGAACGGTGTTGCCGGGGCCGTTTTGCACCAGGTTGAAGCGACCCACCTGCTGATTCACAAGCGCCGCCTGCGCCGGCGTGATTGTGCTCAGGTTGGGAATGTTGAACGAGGTCGTGACAATCAGGTTGCCGTTAATGGAAACGGACCGTGTAATACCAAACGACACCAGCAACCCCGCGCCCAGATCGAAGCCGCCCCGCATGCTGTCCAGCGTCTTGTTGCTGGCAGCCATCCATACTTCACTGCGCTGCCCAAGATTCACGGCCGCCTGCGCCGCCAAAGGAACACTGATCAGGAGACAGGCGCTTGCCAGCACACACGGGAGCGCGCCGGCACGGTGCAAACGAAATGTCAGGTACTTCATCAGAATGCTCCTGGGCCCAGCTTGGGCAGCGTGATACCGCCCAACCCGGCCCTCTCGATACCCGCACTGAGCGGCGAATGAGGCGCCGCGCGCCAATCCGCCGCAAGGTTGAATCTGGCCTTGTCCATCCGGTTGTGGATGACAAACAGCAGATGGCTTTCCCAAATCGCCTCGAACGCCGCACGCGGCATCGCGCGCGTGCCCCGCGCCGGGTCACCGATCAGCACCCGATCGGCATGCAACCCCTTGATCACCACAAAATGGTGGTAGCCATTCTGGTTGATCAGCACGATCGCCGGGACGTGCGCTTCACTGAGCTTGTCCAACGGCTGATTGAAGCCGTCGGCATCGAAGCCGTGATCCGCCAGGAAGCGCTTCATGTCCAGCAACGAAAAGCCTTCCCGCTGGATCTTGGCCTGATCACCGTGCGCATACATCTCGTCGAACACGGCGCGTTCGGTGATCGGGTAACCGTATTGGTACGTCAGCAGCGTGGCGATCGCCGCCGAACCGCAACTGAAGTCGTATTGCTGCAGCAAGGTGCTCGCTTGCCGTTCCTGCTTGATGCTGGTGACCGGCATGGCGTAGTCACCGCCGCCCATGCTCGGCAGGTCGATCCGCGGCGCTGGAATCTGCGCATGGCACACCCCCGCTACCAAAGCGGCCAACAGGAAAGCACGCATGAACCGCTCCTGCTACTTCAACTGCAGATTCAGCGTGACGGCGTTCTGGATCAGAACGTTGGCGCCGGTGTTCTGGATCACCACCGGAATGCCGCTGAGGTTCGCGAACGAGCCACCGCCGATCGCATTCGTGCCCGTCACCACCTGGCTCGCGGAATTCTCTGCCGTGACACCCGACAGCGTCGTATTCGTGAGTGTCAGGTCGCCGCCGCGATGGCTGGCCAGCGCGGTGCCACTGACCGGATAGCCAAAGCTGACCGCGCTGTCCGCCCCCGCAACCCCGGCGGTTGCGGTCACCGGTATCAGCGCGGGCAACACCGCGAGGAAAAACAAAGAGTAGCGCAATAAACGCATGATGGCTCCCCTTTTTCTGATCCGCACTGGGCTCGAACTCTCGTCACCCGGCCATGAAGCACCTCCAGGAAGGAGGTGCCCCATGACCTGATGCGGAACTCCGCCGCACTCAGTGGACGTTCAGATTCGCCATCACGTTCACGCTTTGCTGCACGAGGGACGACATGCCGCTGTTCTGGCTGGCCATCATGATGCCCGCGGCAGATTGCCCGACGCTGACCATGTTGTTGGACATGTTGAACGCTCCGGCATTGGAGCTGTTGCTACCGCCATCACCACCTGAACCGCCTTGGCCAACGCCACCTGTACCACCCGCAGCAAGGTTCAAACCGCCGTTACCGCCTGAGCCGGCACCACCGGTACCGCTGCCGCCGCTGCCGCCATTCCCCGCAGTGGCGCTGCCGTTGGTGGCGCTGCCGTTAGTGGCACTGCCGTTGCTCGCCAGTCCAACCCCGACGCCGGTGCCGGCACCGCCGGTACGAGTACCACCGCTGCCGCCTGCGCCTGCCAGCCCCACACCCAAGCCAGTCCCACCGCCTGGGGCACCGCCGGCGCCGCCATTGCTGCCGCCGCCACTGCCACCACTGCCACCGCCAAGGCTGCCGCCAGAACCGCCAGAGCCCGCATTCCCGCTATTGCCGCCATTGGCGCCGCCGCCACCACCACCGAGGCCAAGACCCCCAGCCGCCGCCAGGCCACCGGCGTTGTTGCCACTGGCACTGCCCCCACCGCCAAGGCCAACCCCGACTCCGAGGGCACCGCCATTGTGGGCGCCCGCATTGTTCCCACCAGCGTTGGAGGAACTGCCGCCGGCAGCACCCACGGCACCCATACCCGCACCGCCACTGCCGCCAGTGCCTGTACCCGCCGCAGCCCCATTACCGCCTGTGCCACCGTGGCCGCCATTGCCGGTACCGCCGTTGGCACTACCCCAAGTTGTCGCGCTATTCCCGATGTCGTGAACCTGATTGCCGCTCACCGTGCCCGTCAACGTGCTCTTGGCCACCGCCGTCGTCTTGTTGAAGGCGTTGGTAAACGAGCCCCAAGAGTCGCTGAGCGCCGCCGAATTGTTGCTGGCGGTTGCTGCACTGGTGTCGAGCTTTGCCTTTACCTTCACATTGACATGATTATTGGTCGTAGTCGTGGTGTTCGTGTTGTTGCCGACGATCGTGTCCTGATCGGTGCTGTTGGCAAGCGCGACTCCGCTGAAGCCGAACGCAATTGCAATGGCAGAGGCCAATAATGTCTTCTTCATACCATCTCTCCTTGAAGTGAATGACGTTGAGGTTACGGTTTGAGTCGCGCAATGTGCCACCCGTCAAGTGCTGTGCATAATTCGTGCCATCTCACTGAGATGTGGCAGACCGTCCAATTTCGCTAGGCAAGCCGGACACTTGCCCGAGCGCCTCGTCACATGGCACCATTCAGAGCGTGAAAAAGTCGGCACTTTTACTGATGAAGTGTCACGTTTCATTGACAGTCCTTTTCGGCCTCGCGGGCATTGGCAGCGTGGCAACACATTGAAAAAGACGAAGTGCGCATTCCGCTACGCGCAAAGGCAGGCGCAGCAACCGTATCGCCCGCGTGACACCTCAAAAGAAGCCCGACTGATCGAATTCGGCAACCCGCCCGCGCATAGCTTCGCGATGCGGCACACGCGCCCATTCGGATTCGCTTTTTGATGGATTCTCAGAACTGCATCAATCCTGTGACAGCGTGGCAAGCGCCTGTCAACCGCAGCGTTGGGATACCGACTTGCCACGCAATGCCTCTTGGCAGGAGTGCAGCGCCAATATATTTACTTTTTGATTCAAATTTCAAAAATACTTACATTGGTAAATTTTCATCATCAAATCATGGAAACACGCGGCGGGCCGGTCTTCGACAAAGCGAGCCGTTGATGGCCTGAGACCTGCAACTCCCCAAAGCAAGACGAAAAAGTCCCCGGAAATCAGGCTTGTGGCGACGGCGATCGCCGCAAGCAAAAGTGGTGCTCGATGGCGCAGCGATTGCCGGGGTCATCGGTGCGTGCGAGACCCGCGCTTGGCACGCGTTCCACACCCTCCCCTGTTTGGGGGATGGTGCAACGCACGGGCTTCAGTAGGCTGTGTGCAGGAGGTCCGCCATGAACAACAAAAGTCTGCGGCTCAGGCCCGTTGCCCTGCTCGCGTATTCCACTCTGGCGTTATCAGGCGCTGTCGCGCAGGCTCAAAGCGTGGTGTCACCACCGGGAAGTTCCGCCGCACAGCTCGACACGCTGCAGCAGCAGTTGATCGAGCAAGGCCGACAAATCGAAGCACTCAAACGCGAGACCGCCGAACAGGAGCGCAAGTACCAGGCGCTGCGACGCGCCTTGAGGCAACAAGCCAGGGACGCCCAGCCCGGCGAGGCGACGCAGGCGCCCAATGCGCAAAGTGCCGAAGACAACCAACAGCACCCAGTGCAGGTCGGCACCGCGCCCAGCCAGGAAGCGCAACCCCCGGTAGAGGTCCCCCGGTTGTTCGAGCAGCCTGGCATCCTGACACCAAAGGGCAAATTTGTGTTGGAGCCTTCGCTCGAATATAGCTATTCGTCCACCAATCAGATTTCGGTGATCGGCTACACCATTATTCCGGCACTGGTCATCGGGCTGATCAACATCCAGCAGATGAAGGACAGCATCGCCACCGCGGCACTGACCGGCCGCTATGGCCTGACCAACCGCATGGAGTTGGAGGCGAAGATTCCGTACGTTTATCGCTTGAATTCCTCGGTTGGAAATCCACTCGGCGTGGGCTCAGCCTCCGAGAGCGTGTTCGACACCAGCGGCAAGGCGATTGGCGACGTCGAGATGACCGCTCGCTACCAGTTCAACGAAGGCAGCGCCACCCGGCCCTATCTGATCGGCTCCCTGCGCTTCAAGACACGAACCGGGAGGGATCCGTTCGAGGTGACCACCGACTGCATCACCAGCTGTCTCGGCAACACCGCCGGAACCGGCCTGCCGCTGGATCAACCGACTGGCTCGGGCTTTTATTTGCTGCAGCCGGCGTTGACCTGGCTATTCCAGTCTGATCCGGCGGTGTTCTTCGGCACCGTGAGCTATGCACACAACTTCGCGCGCAACGGCGTCAGCCTGAATCTGCTGGGAGGGCAGCAGGAATTCCTGGGCACCGTCAAGGCCGGGGACATCATTGGCGCCAACTTCGGCATGGGACTGGCGCTCAACGACAAGGCGGCCTTCAGCGTCGGCATCGACGTGAACACGGTTGGGCACACATTGGAAAACGGCGCGCCGGTCACGGGGTCGGTTCGGGTCGTTCTGGCAAAGCTGCTGTTCGGGTTTTCCTATCGCTACAACGACAAGACCAACCTGAACTTCACGGTTGGCGCAGGCTTGACGCGCGACACACCGGACCTGACCTTGAACCTGCGCGTTCCTTTTTCGTTCTAGAAGCGGCACCATGCAACCCTCCAAGATTTTCTGTCTGACATTGGGCAACGGACCGTCCACGGTGGAAGACCACCTGCGCGCCCAGGATTGGGACATCGTGTCGGTGACAGACTTGGCCGCAGCCCGTCAGACGATCGCCGGCAACCACTTCATGGCATGCATCCTGGTGCTCCATGAGGTTACCCACGATCTTGCCTCCCGAATCGAGGCGTGTCTGAAGGCGTCCAGATCATCCGAGTGGGTTGGCGTGTTCCCGCCACAGGCGCTGGAGTCGCCCGTCTTTCGCGACATGATCCTTGACTGCTTTTTCGACTACCACACGCACCCCGTGGATTTGGGCTATTTGACCCAGACACTGGTGCATGCCTGCGGCCGTGCCACATTGCGTGAAGGCCATGACCAGCACCCACGCTGCGTCGAACAGATGGGCATGGTCGGTCAAAGCGCCGCCATCGAGTTGTTGCGCTCGCAAATCAAAAAAGTGGCAAGCACCAATGCACCCGTATTGATCGGCGGGGAAAGCGGCAGCGGCAAGGAACTGGCGGCGCAGGCGATTCACCAGTCTTCTCCGCGCGCGCGCGGGCCTTTCATCGCGGTCAATTGTGGCGCCATTGCTCCAAGCCTGATCCATTCGGAGCTGTTCGGACATGAGCGCGGATCGTTTACCGGCGCGTCCACGGAAAAGCGCGGATTGATTGAAATGGCCAATGGGGGAACCATTTTTCTGGACGAAATCGGTGATCTGCCGCGCGAATTGCAGACCAATCTTCTGCGCTTCCTGCAGGAAAAAACCATCAACCGGGTGGGTGCCACGCGCACGCTGCAAGTGGACGCCCGGGTCGTGGCGGCCTCGCATGTGGACCTGGCCGAAGCCGTGTCCTCGGGTCACTTCCGCGAAGACCTGTTTTACCGCCTGAACGTGCTGACCCTTGCGGTGCCTTCGCTGCGTGAGCGCAAGGGCGACGTGCCGATGCTGGCCCAGCATTTCTACCAGCAGTGCACGGCCGACAAGAAGACCCGGGTCGAAGGCTTCAGCAAGCAGGCCATCGCCGCGATGATGGCCTACGATTGGCCCGGCAACGTGCGCGAACTGTTCAACAGAGTGCAGCGCGCCGTGGTGATGACGGACCGGCACATGATCACGCCAGCGGACCTTGGACTGACCGTTGAAGAAGGCCAGACCAGCGTCGGCCTGGATACCGCCCGCACCATGGCCGAGCGCGACGCCATCTCCGTCACTTTCAACCGGGTCGGGCGCAACGTGACACACGCCGCGCGCGAACTGGGAATCTCGCGCATGACGCTGTACCGCCTCATGGAAAAACACGGCATTGCCCTGGGCGCGGGATAGACCGCATGGCGGCGCACCGGAAATCTGGTAGGGCGTGAAGGACTTGAACCTTCGACCAAAGGATTATGAGTCCTCTGCTCTGACCAACTGAGCTAACGCCCCCACACGGCGCCCATTGTAAGAGGCTACTTGTTGTGGCTCAGCGCATTGCTCACCAGCTTGGACGTGATGTCCACGATCTGGATCATGCGGTCGTACGGCATGCGGGTCGGCCCGATCACCCCCAGCGTGCCCACGATCTGCCCGTCCACTTCGTAGGGAGCGCTGACAATCGAGAGCTCCTCGAAGGGTACGACCTTGCTCTCGCCGCCGATGTAGATTCGCACACCATCGGCCCGACTGGAGATGTCGAGCAGCCGCATCAGCTGGGTCTTTTGTTCGAACAGCTCGAAGGCACGGCGCAATTGCCCCATGTCGCTCGAGAAATCGCTGACGGCCAGCAAATTGCGCTCGCCCGAAATCACGACTTCGTCTTGCGATTCCGTCAAGGCCTGTGAACTGATGGTGACGGCCGCCTGCATCAGCGCGGCGATTTCACCGCGCAGCGTTTCCACCTCCTGCTGCAGCCGCTCACGCACCTGCTCGATGGCCAGGCCCGCGCAATGCGTGTTCAGGTAATTGGCGGCCTCGAGCAATTGCGGCTGCGTGTAGTCGGATTCGGTAAAGATCACCCGGTTCTGCACGTCACCGTCGGGCGACACTATGATGACGAGCAGGCGCTTTTCCGACAATCTCAGGAACTCGATGTGCCGGAACACCGAGGTTCGGCGCGGGGCCATCACCACGCCGACAAAATGCGACAGGCTGGACAACAACTGCGCCGCGCTGGCGATTACTTTTTGCGGCTGGTCCTGCGCCAGACTCGGCGCGGACAAATGACCGGGCCGGGTCGTAAGCATGGTATCCACGAACAGCCGGTAGCCACGCGCCGTCGGAATACGTCCGGCGGAGGTATGCGGACTGGCAATCAGCCCCAAGTCCTCCAGATCGGACATCACATTGCGGATGGTGGCCGGCGACAAATCCACGCCAGCGGCCCTGGACAAGGTGCGTGAACCGACGGGCTGCCCCTCGGCGATATAACGCTCGACCAGAGCTTTCAACAACAACTTGGCGCG
>DATNBD010000184.1:0-13406 GCA_035572155.1 Rhodoferax sp. | reverse complement strand
CAGCCTCGCCGCTGCGCCGCAACGTCACCATCGAGGATGTGGGCAATGTCGCGGCCTTCCTGCTCAGCGATCTGGCCAGCGGCGTCACGGCGGAGATTACCTATGTGG
Source organism: Rhodoferax sp. (assembly GCA_035572155.1). GTDB lineage: Bacteria > Pseudomonadota > Gammaproteobacteria > Burkholderiales > Burkholderiaceae_C > Rhodoferax_A. Next base: position 13,298 of record DATNBD010000184.1, on the reverse strand, counting down.
ACGGCGGCTTCAGCCACACCGCGGGCATCTCGCGCGACAACGTCTGACACCCGATTGACAATGAAATCGTGCTGTAGCCCTTATCCATTCTTGGTTATTAGCTTCCAGTTTGATAGCAATCGCCTGACGTAAGCATGCACCGCAGACACCTTCTCTCGCTGCTGGCGCTGGGCGCCGCAGGCAGCCCATTGACTTGGGCCACCGCCGGGGTCGCTTCGCCGTTGATGCTGGCCAATGTCTATCACCCCGGCGTGCCGCTGGCGGACTATTGGGTCAGCGAGAAATACGACGGCGTGCGCGGCTATTGGGATGGCAAACAACTGCTGACGCGGGGCGGCGAGCGCGTCAACGCACCGGCGTGGTTCACCGCGGGCTGGCCGGCCACCGCGCTTGACGGTGAACTCTGGGCCGGGCGCGGGCAATTCGCCAAGGCGGTCTCCACGGTGCGTCAGCAAACACCCGATGACACTGCCTGGCGCGGCATGCGCTTCATGGTGTTCGACCTGCCCGCGCAGGGTGGCCCGTTCACCGAGCGCATTCCAGTGCTGAACCGGCTGCTCGCCACAATGGCCGTGCCCTGGGTGCAGCCTGTCGTGCAAAGCCGCGTGGCCAACCACCAGGCCTTGCAGGTGCTGCTGGCCAAAACCGTCAAGCTGGGCGGCGAAGGGTTGATGCTGCACCGCGGCGCATCGCTGTACCGGGCGCAGCGCAACGACGATCTGCTCAAGGTCAAGACCTTTGATGACGCCGAGGCCCGGGTCATCGCGCACATTCCTGGCAAAGGCAAGTACGCGGGCCTGCTGGGCGCGTTGCTGGTGGAGGCGCCGGCCGCGCAAGGCCAACCCGCCCGGCGTTTCAAGCTGGGCACCGGGTTCAGCGACGAACAGCGCAGGAACCCGCCCGCGCTGGGCAGTTGGGTGACTTACCGCTTCAGGGGGCTGAACGACAGCGGCATTCCCCGGTTTGCCAGCTTCATGCGCGTACGCGAGGACATCTGACCAACGTGCGGCAGCACTCCTTCGACGGCGCTGGCCCATGACACTTACAGGGCCGGTCGTGCTCGCGGTACTGTTCGGGGCGCTGTTGCACGCCAGCTGGAATGCGCTCATCAAGTCGTCGCGCGACAAGACGCTGGACACGGCCCTGATCCAGGCCGCCGGTGTGCTGCTGGCGCTGCCGCTGCTGGCCGCGACCGGGCTGCCGCCGACGCGGGCCTGGCCCTACATCGCCGCCTCCGCGCTGGTGCATGTGGGTTATTTCACCGCACTCACCGGCGCCTATCGGTATGGCGACCTGGGCCTGACCTATCCGGTGATGCGCGGCAGCGCACCGCTGCTGGTGGCGCTGGGCAGCGAGGCCCTGCTCGGCGAAAGTCTCTCGCCGCTGGCGTGGCTGGGCGTGGCCGGCACCTGCAGCGGCGTGCTGCTGCTGGGTTTGTCGCCGGCCAGCCTGCACACATCGCAAGGCCATCGCGGCAAGGCACTGCGCTTCGCGCTGGCGAATGCCGTCATCATTGCGCTCTATACCGGGATCGACGGCCTCGGGGTGCGTGCGTCCGGCAACGCGGCGGCCTACGTGGCGGCCCTGTGCCTGTTCGACGGCTTGCCCTACCTCCTGCTCGTGCTGTGGCGCCGCCGCGGCCGGCGCCAGGCCGTGCTCAACCATGCGGCGCGGCGCTGGAAGATTGGCCTGGCTGGAACGGTGGCGCTGACCGGCAGCTACGGCATTGCACTGTGGGCGATGACGCGCGCGCCCGTGGCCTCGGTGGCCGCGCTGCGCGAAACCTCGGTGCTGTTCGCGGCACTGATCGGCACGCTGTGGCTGCGCGAGCCCTTCGGTCGCCAGCGCGCGCTGGGCACGCTGGCCGTGATGGCGGGGGTCATGGCGCTGCGCTTTGGATAAGCCGCTGACGGCGCTTTGCGATTTGCTATTTCTTATATAGCATTAAACGTCCGTTCCGTCAGGGGATTCAAGCTTCAGCGCACGCAATCTGCATAATAGTGCCGCGTGCCGCTCGCATCCTGTTCCTCGACCAGGCCATGGATATCGGTTTCGAAGCCCGGGCACTGGGCATTGAATTCGCGCGCGAACTTCAGATAGTCCACGATCTTGCGATTGAACACCTCGCCCGGGATCAAGAGCGGAATCCCCGGTGGGTACGGCGTGACCAGCCCCACGGTGATGCGGCCCTCAAGGTCGTCAATCTCGACCCGCTCGGTCTGACGCAGCGCAATGTGCGCGTAGGCGTCGCTCGGCTTCATCGCAGGCGTCAGGTCGCTGCGGTACATGTCGGTGGTGAGCCGCGCGATGTCGTGCCGCGCATACAGCGCGTGCAGGCGCTGGCACAGATCGGCCAGGCCCATGCGCTCGTACTGCGGGTGCTTGCGGCAGAACTCCGGCAGGATGCGCCACATCGGCTGGTTCCTGTCGTAGTCGTCCTTGAACTGCTGCAACGCAGTGACCATCGTGTTCCATCGGCCCTTGGTGATGCCGATCGTGAACATAATGAAGAAGCTGTAGAGCCCGGTCTTCTCGACCACCACGCCGTGCTCGGCCAGGTACTTCGTGACCACCGCGGCCGGAATACCGGTTTTGGCAAAGCGCCCGGTCAGGTCCATCCCCGGCGTGACGATGGTGGATTTGATCGGGTCCAGCATGTTGAAGCCGGTCGCCATGCGCCCGAAGCCGTGCCAGTTGGTGCCGTTCTTCGCGTTCTTGACCTCGCCCTTGATGATCCAGTCGTCGGGCAGACCGATGCCCTCTTCCACCAGCTTCTCGGGCCCCCAGACCTTGAACCACCAGTCGTCGCCGTACTCGGCGTCGATCTTGCGCATCGCGCGGCGGAAGTCCAGCGCCTCGGCGATGCTCTCCTCGACCAGCGCCGTGCCGCCCGGCGGCTCCATCATGGCGGCGGCCACGTCGCAACTGGCGATGATGCTGTACTGCGGCGAGGTCGAGGTGTGCATCAGGTACGCCTCGTTGAACAGATGCCGGTCGAGCTTGACCTTCTGCGAATCCTGCACCAGCACCTGGCTGGCCTGGCTGATGCCCGCCAGCAACTTGTGAATCGACTGGGTCGAATACACCACCGACTTCTTCGGCCGCGTGCGCTTCCTGCCCATCGCGTGGTAGCTGCTGTAGAACGGGTGGAACGCCGCATGCGGCAGCCAGGCTTCGTCGAAGTGCAGGTTCTCGACGTAGCCGTCGAGCATGCGCTTGATGGTCTCGGTGTTGTACAGCACCCCGTCGTAGGTCGACTGGGTCAGCGTGAGGACGCGCGGCTTCACCCGGTCCGGATCGACATCGGCAAGCAGCGGATTCGCGCGGATCTTGGCGCGAATGGCCGCGGGCTCGAATTCGGCCTGGGGGATTGGGCCGATGATGCCGTAGTGGTTGCGCGTGGGTTTCAGGAAAACCGGAATCGCTCCCGTCATCACGATGCAGTGCAGGATCGACTTGTGGCAGTTGCGGTCCACCACCACCACGTCGCCCGGCGCGACCGTATGGTGCCACACCATCTTGTTCGAGGTGCTGGTGCCATTGGTCACGAAGAAGCAGTGATCAGCGTTGAAAATGCGCGCGGCATTGCGCTCGCTCTCGCCGATCGCGCCGTCGTGGTCCAGCAGCTGGCCCAGTTCTTCCACCGCATTGCAGACGTCGGCGCGCAGCATGTTCTCGCCGTAGAACTGGTGGTACATCTGCCCTACCGGGCTCTTCAGGAACGCGACGCCGCCCGAATGGCCCGGGCAGTGCCACGAGTAGGAACCGTCCTCGGCATACTCCAGCAGTGCCTTGAAGAACGGCGGCTGCACCCCGTCCAGGTAGCTTCGCGCCTCGCGGATGATGTGGCGCGCGACGAACTCCGGCGTGTCCTCGAACATGTGGATGAAGCCGTGCAGCTCGCGCAGGATGTCGTTCGGAATGTGCCGCGAGGTCTTGGTTTCGCCATACACGTAGATCGGCACGTCGGGGTTTTTGCGGCGCACTTCCTCGATGAAGATGCGCAGGTTCAGCACGGCCGGGTCCAGGTCCGGCCCCGGCGTGAACTCTTCGTCGTCAATCGACAGGATGAACGCGCTGGCGCGACTTTGCTGTTGGGCAAACTGGCTCAGGTCGCCATAGCCGGTCACCCCGAGCACCTCGAAACCTTCGCTTTCGATGGCTTGCGCCAGCGCGCGAATGCCCAGCCCCGAGGTGTTCTCGGAGCGAAAGTCCTCGTCGATGATGACAATGGGAAAGCGAAATTTCATGCAGGCCTCGGCGCCGGTAACAGGAAGACAGAAAAAACCAGTCAGCGCGAAGTGTAAGGAATTAACGCGCCAGCGCTCTTGCGGGGCCGTCTTTTGCCCCAAAATGTGGCTCAGGCAACACAACGGGGGCACGATCGACATGGCTGAATCAACCATCTGGTGGCTGCTTGCGGGCGCTGCGGTCGTCGTGGAGCTGACGACCGGCACTTTTTACCTGCTGATGCTTGCCATCGGGCTGGCTGCCGCTGCGCTGGCCGCGCAATTCGGCGCTGGCACCGTCGCCCAGTTGCTGATTGCCGCGGTCGTGGGCGGTGGCGCGGTCGTATCGTGGTATTTCATCCGCGGCCAGCGCGCAGTGACCTCTTCCGCCAGCACCAGTCCGGACGTCAACCTGGATATCGGCGAGACGGTCACCGTGGAGTCCTGGAACCCCGACGGCACCGCCACGGTGAAGTACCGGGGCGCGAACTGGACCGTCATGCACCGCCCCGGCAGCACGCCCGCGAGCGGCCCGCACAGGGTCGCCGAGGTTATCGGCAGCCGATTGCTGGTCGACAAGATCTGAAGTTCGAACGAATCAACAACCACTAACCAGCCAGGGAATGAGAACATGGAAATCGCCGTCGTCATCTTTGTCATCGCCGTCATCTTCATCACGCGCTCGATCAAGGTCGTGCCGCAACAGCACGCCTGGGTGGTCGAGCGGCTGGGCAAGTACCGCGGCACGCTCACGCCCGGGCTGAATTTCCTGGTGCCGTTCATCGACCGGGTCGCCTACAAGCACGTGCTCAAGGAAATACCCATGGATATCGCCAGCCAGGTCTGCATCACGCGCGACAACACGCAGTTGCAGGTGGATGGCATCCTGTATTTCCAGGTGACCGATGCGATGCGCGCCAGTTACGGTTCATCCAACTATGTGGTGGCGATCTCGCAGCTGGCGCAGACCTCGCTGCGTTCCGTGATCGGCAAGCTGGAACTGGACAAGACCTTCGAGGAGCGCGACATCATCAATGCCCAGGTGGTGCAGGCGATCGACGAGGCCGCGCTGAACTGGGGCGTGAAGGTGCTGCGCTACGAGATCAAGGATCTGACGCCGCCGAAGGAAATCCTGCATGCGATGCAGCAGCAGATCACGGCGGAGCGCGAGAAACGCGCCCTGATTGCGGCCTCCGAAGGCCGTATGCAGGAGCAGATCAACATCGCGACCGGCGAGCGCCAGGCCTTCATCGCGCGCTCCGAGGGCGAAAAGCAGGCCGCCATCAACAACGCGCAGGGTGAAGCCGGGGCGATCACCGCCGTGGCCGAGGCCACGGCCCATGCCATCGAAGTGGTCGCGAACGCCATCCGCCAGCCCGGCGGCGAGCAGGCCGTGCAATTGAAGGTGGCCGAATCGGCGGTTGGCGCCTACAGCAAGGTCGCGGCGGATGCCACCACCACGCTGATCGTGCCCAGCAACATGACCGAGGTTTCAGCCTTGATTACCTCGGCCATGAAAATGATCCAAACCCAGAAAGTGCAGTGACCCGGTTGCGGCGCAATCGCCAAACCGTGAGCCCGGCGAGCCCCCTCGCGCTGATACAATGGCGCCCTCTGACTGGAGCGGTGGATGAGCGGTTTAAGTCGCACGCCTGGAAAGCGTGTGAGGGGTAAAACCCTCCGCGGGTTCGAATCCCGCCTGCTCCGCCAGTTATCTATTTTTTGGCGTTCACCAGCGTTCAAAAATCACCCCCAAAGCCTCGTTTTCCCTAGGGAGTCGGGGCTTTTTTGCTCTCTGACGTTCGCGGCCGTACGTTTGTAGTCGGGATTTATCGGGGGTATATATGAGGATTCTGATGAAACGCGACTTCGATCTTATTCGGAAAATTCTCATTGACGTGGCGGCAGAGAAGCCTGGAACACCCATACGCGGCTTTAACTGTGAAGGTAAATACGATGCCGCCACTATTTGCAAGCACGTCACTGTGATGATTAATGCAGGGCTGTTGACTGGCGCGGTGTCCGAAAATCCAGACACGGGGATACCGGCGTTTGTCGTTGACGAACTTACAGCGTCTGGACACGATTTCTTGGATGCTGCCATAGACAACACCGTATGGGTAAAAGCCAAAAAATACGTTATCGAGCCCGTTGGCGAAGTGGGAATTGGTGTCCTCTTAGCGTATCTAAAGGTTCAGGCAATGACTAAACCAGCGCTTTCTTCAATTCCTGAGCGCAGTTGAAATAGCACATAGCTCCCTGTTAAATGGGACGCCCCACTCAAATTCAACATGCAATCAGCCCTGCCGAGGTTACCCTGGCTCGTGCCTGGCGCACCGTTCCCGCCGCCCGAGCTGGCGTGGGGCGAGTCGGATCCCGCGCCTGGACTGCTCGCGGGCGGCGGCGCGCTGGATGTGGAGAGCCTGGTTAGCGCCTATTCACAAGGCATCTTTCCGTGGTTCAGCGAGGATCAGCCTATTCTGTGGTGGAGCCCACAGCCGCGCATGGTGCTGCCGGTGGCAGAGTTCAAGCTGCATCGCTCGCTTCGCAAGACGCTGCGCCATCTGCAACTGGATTCGCGCTTTGAGATCCGCATCGACAGCGCCTTCGCCCAGGTCATTCATGCCTGTTCGGCGCATCCGCGTCCGGGCCAGCCGGGCACCTGGATCGTGCCGGCGATGGTGCAGGCCTACGAGGCCCTGCATCGCGCGGGGTTCGCGCACAGCGTGGAAGCGTGGTTGGGCGGGCAACTCGTGGGCGGCCTGTACTGCGTCGCGCTTGGCAAGGCTGTGTTTGGTGAATCAATGTTCGCCCAAGTGCCGGATGCATCCAAGATCGCGTTGGCGGCACTGATTTGCTTTTGCCGGCACCACCGCATCGACTTGATCGACTGCCAGCAGAACACCCAGCATCTGGCGTCGCTGGGAGCGCGGGAAATTGGCCGTGCCAGCTTCGTGAATCAGGTAGCGCGCAACGCAACGCTGGCGCCGCCGCGGTGGCAGTTCGAACACGTATACTGGCAGGAACTCCTGCCCGCCAAGACCGTGCCGACGTGACGCACCTCAAGGATCTTCCCCTTCAGACCTTGCAGTTTTATGCAACGGCGCCCTATCCTTGCAGCTATTTGTCGGGCAACCAGGCCCGCTCGCAAGTCGCCACGCCCAGCCACCTGATCCACAACGACACCTACTCCGACCTGGTCGCCAAGGGCTTTCGGCGCAGCGGCATGTTCACTTACCGGCCCTATTGCGACGGTTGCCACGCCTGCCTGCCGCTGCGGGTCCTGGTCCAGCGCTTCAACCCGGACCGCAGCCAGCGCAGGGCGTGGGAGCATCACCAGACGCTGCAGGCGCGGGTGCTCAAACTGTGCTTCGTGCCGGAGCATTACCACCTGTACCTTCGCTATCAGAACGGTCGCCATGCGGGCGGTGGCATGGACCACGACAGCATCGACCAGTACACGCAGTTCCTGTTGCAGAGCCGGGTGAATTCACGTCTCGTCGAATTCCGGGAAACGCTGCCGGACGGCACACCCGGTGCGCTCAAGATGGTCTCCGTCCTCGACGTGCTCAATGACGGCCTGTCGGCCGTGTACACGTTCTACGAGCCCGATGCCCATGCCAGCTATGGCACCTACAGCGTACTGTGGCAAATCGATCAGGCACGCAAACTGGAGCTGCCTTACATCTATCTGGGCTACTGGATCAGCCAGAGTCCGAAGATGAACTACAAGGCCCGATTCGGGCCCCACGAAGTCTTGCGGGATGGCCACTGGGCGGCGAACGAGTTACGCGCCGGTGGCTAGCGTCGCTGCATAACCGGGGGTCGATCCGCAGGGTGCCATTTCACCAGATAAAATATCAATTCGATATTTGGTGCTTGCCCCCATGAAACGCTCCGCTCCTTCCGTGCCGACAACCCCGACCGTGCAGGTCATCGAGCGCATGTTCGCGCTGATCGATGTCTTGGCGTCGCACGATGAACCGGTATCCCTCAAGGAAATCAGCTCGCTGACCGGCCTGCATCCATCGACCACGCACCGCATCCTCAACGATCTGGCCACGGGACGCTTTGTGGATCGCCCCGAGGCAGGCAGTTACCGATTGGGCATGCGCCTGCTGGAACTTGGCAACCTGGTAAAGGGCCGCCTGAGCGTGCGCGATGCGGCACTTGGCCCCATGCGCGATCTGCATCACCTGATCCAGCAGCCGGTCAACCTGAGCTTGCGCCAGGGCGACGAGATTGTGTACATCGAACGGTCGTTTGGAGAGCGTTCAGGCATGCAGGTGATACGGGCCATTGGTGGACGCGCGCCCTTGCATCTGACCTCGGTGGGAAAACTGTTTCTGGCCGAAGACGATCCGCAGCGCGTGCGGGCCTACGCCACCCGTACGGGCCTGCACGGGCACACCAAGAACAGCATCACGCAGCTGGCGGCATTGGAGCGGGAACTCGCCAAGACCCGGCAGTTGGGGACGGCGCGCGACGACGAGGAACTCGAGCTGGGGGTACGCTGCATGGCGGCAGGCATCCATGACGACCAGAAGAAGCTGATCGCCGGCCTGTCGATTTCAGCACCGGCGGATCGTCTCGACGAAGGCTGGTTGCCCAAGCTGCAGGCCACCGTGAATGAGATCGCGGCCGCCCTGGGCTACAAGCCTCCGGCGGGCCGGTCCGCCTGAACGGCTCAGCCGTTGTTGTCCTGAGCTGCCGAGGTAAAACTGATGGCAGTTCTGGGGGCGGACTCGACCCAGCGCCGTACGCGCTCCGCATCGGCAAAGCGGCTGAGCGATCCGGCAGAGTCGAGGAAAACCATGATCAGGTTGCGCCCGGCAACCTTGGCTTGCATCAGCAGGCAGTGTCCCGCTTCATTGATGAAGCCCGTCTTCGACAACCCGATATCCCAGCCTGGATTCTTCACAAGCCGATCGGTGTTGTGGAACTGCACGACGCTGCGGCCCATGTCGACATCCATGCCGTGCGAGGTGGTGACTTCGCGCAACAACGGGACCTGGTAGGCCACGTTCGCCAGCAGGGCCAGGTCGTGCGCGCTGGACTGGTTGTGAAACGACAACCCCGTGGGCTCGACATAGTGTGTACTCGTCATGCCGATCATTTTTGCTTTGGCATTCATCACCGCAACGAACGCAGGCACCCCACCGGGATAGGTTCTCGCGAGCGCGTGCGCCGCCCGATTCTCACTGGCCATCAGCGCCAGATGCAGCATTTCGCCGCGGGTCAGCGTGGTCCCGACCCGCAAGCGCGACCGGCTGTGCTTGATAGTATCGACATCGTCCTGCGTGATGGTGATCATCTGATCCATTGGCAAGCCGGACTCGCTGATGACCAGGCCTGTCATCAGCTTGCTCAGCGACGCAATGGGCAACACGGCCCCATCGTTCTTGCTGAAGAGCACCTCGTGCGTGTCCTGGTCCATCACCAGGGCCGCGCCCGATCTGAGATCCAGCGGCCCCTGTTTCGCGTGTAGTCCATCCAGTTCACCGAAGGATTGAGGGGCCGGTGTATATGCCACGCGCACGATGGACCGGCGCTTCGCACTGGCCACCACCTTGACCCTGTGGCCGTTCTTTCGGGCATGTGGAACGATTCTGGCAATCACGCGCTTCGAGGTCGCCCGATCGCGCCTGGCAATATGGACGGAATGCGTGTGCTTCTTAGCAACGGGCTTCTTCGCGCTGGCTGCCTGCGCCACAGGCAAGGCCAAGCTACTTGCAAGCGACACGGTCAAGAAAAACTGGAGTAGGCGCTTCAAAATATGACCAGGTTGGAGGTTTGCACAGCGGGACATGGCGTTATCTCCGATACGCTTGAACAAACCCCGAGTGTATCCAAATGAAAAGATCGCACAAGATCAAATACTTGGAGAATTTTCATAAACTAGTATCGAGGTTTTAGGTGTTTACCCTAGCCCTGGGCGACCACCGCGTCAGATTTACTCTGTAACTTGTTGAGCGCATTCAGATAAGCCTTGGCGGAAGCCACAACGATATCGGGATCGGCCCCAACACCGTTGACCACCCGCCCGCTGTTTTGCAAGCGGATGGTCACCTCGCCCTGACTTTCGGTGGAACCGCTGATGGCGTTCACCGAATACAGCACCATTTCGGCGCCGCTCTTGACATGGGTCTCGATGGCCTTGAGCGAGGCGTCCACCGGACCGTTGCCATCGGACTCGCCCCTGACTTCCTTGCCCTGCGCGGTAAAGACGACGGTGGCCTGCGGACGCTCCCCCGTTTCGCTGTGTTGCGCCAGCGAGATGAACATGTACTTCTCATGGTCGCGCGCGATGCTTTCATCGCTGACCAGCGCGAGAATGTCCTCGTCGAAAATATCGCTCTTGCGGTCGGCCAGCTCCTTGAACCTGGCAAAGGCGGTGTTGATGTCCGCCTCGCTGTCCATCGCGACACCGAGTTCCTGCAGGCGCTGCTTGAATGCATTGCGGCCGCTCAGCTTGCCCAGTACGATCTTGTTGTTGGTCCAGCCCACGTCTTCGGCGCGCATGATTTCATACGTGTCGCGCGCCTTGAGCACACCATCCTGATGAATACCCGAAGCGTGTGCAAATGCGTTCGCGCCAACCACCGCCTTGTTCGGCTGAATCACGAAGCCGGTGGTCTGGCTGACCATGCGGCTGGTGGCGAGAATATGCCGCGCGTCCACACCAACCTCAAGACCAAAGTAGTCCTTGCGGGTTTTCACCGCCATCACGATTTCCTCGAGCGAGCAGTTGCCGGCGCGTTCGCCCAGACCGTTGATGGTGCACTCCACCTGGCGGGCTCCGCCAATCTTGACCCCGGCGAGCGAGTTGGCCACGGCCATGCCCAGGTCGTTATGGCAGTGCACCGACCAGACCGCCTTGTCGCTGTTGGGGATGCGCTCGCGCAGGGTCCTGATGAAATTGCCATAGAGCTCCGGCACCGCGTAGCCCACCGTGTCCGGGACATTGATGGTGGTGGCCCCCTCGGAAATGACGGCTTCGAGCACACGGCACAGGAAATCCACGTCGCTGCGGTAGCCGTCTTCCGGGCTAAACTCGACGTCGCCCACCAGGTTGCGCGCGAAACGAACCGAAAGCCGAGCCTGTTCGAACACCTGTTCGGCGGTCATGCGCAGCTTCTTTTCCATGTGCAGCGCGGACGTGGCAATGAACGTGTGGATACGCGCACTGCGGGCGTCCTTGAGCGCCTCGGCGGCGCGCGAGATATCGCGATCATTGGCCCGGGACAATGAACAAATGGTCGAGTCGCCGACCGCCCGCGCAATCGCCTGCACCGCCTCAAAATCGCCATTCGAGCTGGCGGCAAAACCGGCCTCGATCACATCGACCTTGAGTCGATCGAGTTGCCGCGCGATACGCAGCTTCTCGTCACGCGTCATCGACGCGCCAGGCGACTGCTCGCCATCGCGCAAAGTGGTGTCGAAAATAATGAGTTTGTCGGCCATGAAGGGCTCCTGGTGGCGGTATTCTAAGCGTGGCCCGAGACTCAGGCGGCCACGCCGACGGCGCTGGCAGCGGCCGCTGGCACTGTAGTTTCACGATCCTGCGGCAACGGTACCGCCAGCATGCCGGCGCGCTGCATGCCCGAGACAATGGCCTTCAGCGACGCCGTCACGACATTCGCGTCCATGCCAACGCCGAACAGGGTTTGACCCTCGGCGATGCACAACTCGATGTACGCCACCGACCGGGCATCGGCCCCCGCGCCCACCGAATGCTGGCGGTAGTCGAGAACGCGAACGCCCTGTCCCGTGGCCTGATTCAACCCCTGAATGAAGGCATCGATCGGACCGGTCCCCTGGCCTCGCAGCGTCAAGGGGTCGCCACCCAGATCGAGGTCCGCCATCAGCGCAACGCCGCGCGCGGCGGCGCCGCTGTCGGAAGCTTCGATCACCTGATAGCGCAGCGCATCGATGCTCATGAGGCCGTACTCGCGCTCGAACATGTGCCAGAGATCCTGGGCCGTCAATTCCTTGCCCGACGCATCCATGACCGCCTGCACGGCGTGGCTGAACTCGATTTGCAGGCGCCGCGGCAGATCGAGGCCGAACTCGCTCTCCAACAGATACGAGATGCCACCCTTGCCCGACTGGCTGTTGACGCGAATCACCGCCTCGTAACTGCGCCCGAGATCCTTGGGGTCGATGGGCAGATAGGGCATGTCCCAGACGTCCCCTTCCCGGCGTGCCGCAAAAGCCTTTTTGATGGCATCCTGGTGCGAGCCCGAAAACGAGGTGTAGACAAGGTCGCCCACATACGGGTGGCGTGGGTGCACCGACAACTGGTTGCAGTGCTCGACGGTGCGGCGGATTTCGTCGATCTCAGAAAAATCGAGCCCCGGCGACACACCCTGCGTGTAAAGATTGAGCGCCACATTGACCAGATCGAGGTTGCCGGTGCGCTCGCCATTGCCGAACAGGCAGCCTTCAATACGGTCCGCCCCCGCCATCAGCGCAAATTCGCCAGCGGCGGTGCCGGTGCCGCGATCGTTGTGCGGATGCACCGACAGAACGATGGCGTCACGCCGCGCGAGATGGCGATGCATCCACTCCATCATGTCGGCAAAGATATTCGGAGTGGAATGCTCCACCGTGGACGGCAAATTCACGATGCACTTGTGCTGAGGCGTCGGCTGCCAGACCTCGGTGACCGTATCGACCACGCGTTTGGAAAATTCCAGCTCGGTGCCCGAGAACATTTCCGGTGAATACTGGAACGTCCATCGCGTCGCGGGTTGCTGCGCCGCGAGTTCGCGAAACAAGCGGGCGTTGACCACCGACAGTTCGACGATGGCGTCTTCGTCCATACCCAGAACCACGCGGCGCATCACCGGGGCAGTGGCGTTGTAAAGATGCACGATGGCCTGCCTGGCGCCGCGCAGTGCGTCAAAGGTGCGGCGGATCAACGGTTCGCGCGCCTGCGTCAGTACCTGGATCGTGACGTCGTCTGGAATCAGATGACCCTCGATCAGCCGGCGCACGAAATCGAACTCGACTTGCGAGGCAGAGGGGAACCCGACCTCGATTTCCTTGAAGCCGATCTTCACCAGC
>DATNBD010000183.1:0-6236 GCA_035572155.1 Rhodoferax sp. | reverse complement strand
GCCGAACTGCCGCTCCAGCACGCCGTAGATGCGCTTGACCTTCTGCTTCTCGCGCAGCTGCACGGCATAGTCGGACATGCGCATGCGCTTGTTCACGCCATGCTGGCCGGGCTTGTTTTCCAACTTGCACTTTGAATCCAGAGCGCGCGCCGGACTCTTCAGGCTAAGGTCCGCGCCTTCACGCCGGGCGAGTTTGCAAGTGGCTCCACGATAACGTGCCATGGGTAATCTCTTTTTTTCTGAAAAGTCCGCCATGGATGGCGGGATTTTGACTCAAGCGATCAAGGACGATCGCACTTATTAATTTCCGCCAAGGATGGCGAGTTCTTGATTCACGCGATCAGGGATCGATCGCACTTATTGATTTCCGCCCAGGACGGCGGGCTTTTGATCCACGCGATCACGGACGATCGCAAAAACCAACCCTTATACCCTGCGCTTCTTGGGCGGGCGGCAGCCGTTGTGAGGGATCGGAGTGACATCGATGATGTTGAGCACCTTCAGCCCCAGCGCATTCAACGAGCGCACCGCGGACTCACGGCCGGGACCAGGACCCTTGATCCGCACTTCCACCGTCTTGATGCCGTAGTCGCCAGCCGCGCGCCCGGCCTTTTCCGCCGCCACCTGCGCGGCAAATGGCGTGGATTTGCGCGAGCCACGGAAGCCTGCACCGCCGGCCGTCGCCCAGGACAAGGCATTGCCTTGCCGATCGGTAATGGTGACGATCGTGTTGTTGAAGGACGCCTGCACATGCGCCACCGCATCGGTGACCACGCGCTTGACCTTCTTCTTGGTTTTAACCGGCTTAGCCATAATTTTTGGGGCTCTTGGAAATCGGTGCAGCCATGGATGGCCGCTTTTTGATCTTCGCGATCAAGGATGACCGCACTGGTTCAACCGCTTACTTCTTGATGGCGCGACGGGGGCCCTTGCGGGTCCGCGCATTGGTGCGCGTGCGCTGCCCACGCACCGGCAGGCCGCGACGGTGACGCAGGCCACGGTAGCAACCCAGGTCCATCAGGCGCTTGACCGCCATCCCGACCTCGCGACGCAGGTCACCTTCGACCGTGTACTTGCCAATCTCGCGGCGCAGCTTCTCGACTTCGCCTTCGCTCAGCGCCTTGATCTGGGTTTCCGGTGCCACGCCGGCATCGGCGCAAACCTGCCTTGCATGGCTGCGGCCGATGCCGTAAATGCTTTGCAGGCCGACCCACAGCTGCTTCTGGACCGGCAAATTGACACCTGCGATGCGCGCCATCTTGTAGTTCTCCGAATGCCTAGCTCGCGCGGTAAACGCGCAAGTGTAACGTGAATCCCCATGACAGGGAAGTAGCGCGGTCCGGGAACCCCGGGCCGCCCAAGGTCAAGCCCAGGCAGCTTGCTCAGCTGCGGCGCAGATTGGCCTTTTTCAACAAACTTTCGTACTGGTGGCTCACCAGGTGGGCCTGGATCTGCGCGGTGAAGTCCATCACCACCACCACCACGATCAGCAGCGAGGTGCCCCCGAAGTAGAACGGCACATGCCAATAGCCCTGCATGAACGACGGAATCGCGCACACTGCCACCAGGTAAATCGCGCCCACCAGGGTCAGCCGGGTCATGACCGCGTCGACATACGCGCCCGTGGCCTTGCCTGGGCGGATCCCGGGTATCAAAGCACCGGACCGCTTCAGGTTGTCCGCCGTCTCTTCGGCATTGAACACGATCGCGGTGTAGAAGAACGCGAAACCAAACACCAGGGCCGCCGAAATCAGCTCGTAGAACGGCTGCCCCGGCGTCAATTGCTGTGTGACTTCCTGCATCCACCGCGACGGACTGCCGGTGCTGAACCAGGTCACCGCCGTCGCCGGGAACATCAGCAGGCTGGAGGCGAAGATTGGCGGAATGACGCCCGACATGTTGATCTTCAGCGGCAGGCTGGAGGTCTGGTTCATGTAGGCCTTCTGTCCACCCGAGCGCCTGGCGTAATTGACCGTGATCCGCCGCTGCGCACGCTCGACGAACACCACGAACGCGGTTACCGCCAGCGCAGCGCCAAACACCATCAGCAGCTTGAGCAGGGACAGCTCACCGTTGTTCGCCATGCCCAGGGTCTGCACGACCGCACCGGGGAGACCGGCGATGATGCCGGCGAAGATCAGCAGCGAGATGCCGTTGCCGACGCCGCGCTCGGTCATCTGCTCACCGATCCAGGTGAGGAGCATGGTGCCCGCCGTTAGGCCGATGACCGCGGACAGGATGAAGCCTGGTCCCGGGGCGTAGACCACCGGCGCCCCCCCGGCCGCCACCTGGCCCTGCAGGGCGGCGGCGATCCCGAACGACTGCACCAGGGCCAGGCCGACCGTGGCGTAGCGCGTGTACATAGTCATCTTGCGCTTGCCGGCTTCACCTTCCTTGCGCAAGGCCATCAGGCTCGGCACGACGGCGCCCATCATCTGGAACACGATGGATGCCGAAATGTACGGGATCACGCCCAGCGCAAATACCGAGAAGCGCTCCAGCGCACCGCCCGAGAACATGTTGAACATGTCCATCAGGCCGTTGCCGTTGACCAGGTTGCTCATCGCCTCGGGATTCACCCCCGGCACGGGAATGAACGAACCGAGGCGGAACACGACCAGCGACAGGACCACGAAGACAAGGCGCTGACGCAGCTCCGTCAACTTGCCCAGTTTGCCCAGCGTATTGTCCTTGCCTGCGGCCACCGCGCCTACTCCACGCTGCCGCCGGCGGCTTCAATCGCCGCCTTGGCACCAGCCGTGGCCAGCAGGCCCGACAACTTCACCGCGCGGCCAATCGCGCCCTGCAGCACCACCTTGACCTTGCGCGCCTGCGCATCCACCAGGCCGGCTGCACGCAGCACGTCCAGGTTGATCACGTCGCCCTTGAGGCCGGCCAACTGGTACAGGAACACTTCCTGGCTCTGCGCCTTGAGCTTGGAGCGGAAGCCGACCTTCGGCAGGCGCCGGTTGAGCGGCATCTGGCCGCCCTCAAAGCCGAACTTGTGGGTGCCACCGGCACGCGCGTGCTGGCCCTTGTGGCCACGGCCGGCGGTCTTGCCCAGGCCCGAACCGACACCGCGGGCGACGCGCTTGCGCTTCTGGTTCGCGCCGGCGTTTGGTTGGATGTCATTCAATCGCATGATGGCTATTCCTCAACCCGTACGAGGTAGTACACGGTGTTGATCAACCCGCGGACCTGTGGACTGTCAACCAGCTCGCGCACGTCATTGACCTTGTTCAGGCCCAAGGCCTTCACGCTCAGGCGATGGCGTGCCTGGGTACCGCGCAGGCCCTTGACCAGCCGCACGCGTATGGTGGGCCTTGCCGCCGTTGCTGTCTTAGCCATTGCCCATGACCTCCTCGACCGTCTTGCCGCGCTTGGCCGCGATCTTCGCGGGCGAGGCAACCGCCTGCAAACCCTTGATCGTGGCGCGCACCAGATTGATCGGGTTGCGCGAACCGACCGCCTTGGCCAGGACGTCCTTGACCCCCACCACTTCCAGCACGGCGCGCATGGCACCACCGGCAATCACGCCGGTACCTTCCGACGCCGGCTGCATGTAGACATGCGCCGCACCATGGTTGGCCTTGACCGCATACCACAGCGTGCCGTTGTTCAGTTGCACATCGACCAACTGGCGGCGCGCACGCTCCATGGCCTTGGAAATGGCCACGGGCACTTCACGCGCCTTGCCATAGCCCAAGCCAACCTTGCCGGCGCCATCGCCCACCACGGTCAACGCGGTGAAGCTCATCTGGCGCCCACCCTTGACGGTCTTGGCCACCCGATTGACGGCAATCAGCTTTTCCAGCATGCCGTCCGAATTTTCGCGATCACTAGAAGCCATGTGCTTTATCCATATGCCGGGTTGAACCGGGGCGTTTGCCTGCGGCCAAGCCGCTCGAAGTTGTATGCCACATCATGCAGGGCCACCACACGCGACGGCGATCCCGGCCGCCGACCACGATGCCGGCTCAGAATTCCAGACCAGCCTCGCGCGCGGCATCGGCCAACGCCTTGACCCGGCCGTGGTAACGGTAGCCGGAGCGGTCGAAAGCCACCGCCTTCACTCCGGCTGCCAGCGCGCGCTCGGCAACCGTCTTGCCCACCGCAACCGCGGCCGCCATGTTGCGCGTACCGGTGATCCCTTCGGCCACGGACTTCTGCAGGGTCGATGCGGCAGCCAGCACGTGGGCGCCCGAGGCATCGAAGACCTGCGCATAAATGTGTTGCCCGCTGCGATGCACGGACAACCGTGGCACCGCGAGTTGGCGGATGCGGGAGCGCGTAGCCTTGGCGCGGCGCAGTCTGGATTCGTTCTTGTTCATGATCACGCCTTCTTCGCTTCTTTCAGGGTGATTTTCTCGTCTGCGTAACGTACACCCTTGCCCTTGTACGGCTCGGGCGGACGCAAGCCACGAATCTTTGCCGCCACCTGGCCAACCGCCTGCTTGTCGGCACCCTTGACCAGGATCTCCGTCTGCGACGGGGTCTCGATGCTGATGCCGGCCGGGGCATCAAACGTCACCGGGTGGGAAAAGCCGAGATTCAGCGACAGCGCCTTGCCTTGCATGGAAGCGCGATAGCCGACGCCAACCAGCACCAGCTTGCGCTCGTAGCCGGACGAAACGCCGTGCACCATGTTCGCCAGCAGGGCTCGTGCGGTACCGCCAAAGCGGTCGTCAGCGCCTTCGTTCAGGTGCACGTGGGCCACACCGTCCTCGGTGGACACGGTCACTCCCGGCAAATGGTGCACCGAGAGCGTGCCCTTGGCGCCCTTCACCGCGATGCCGTCGGCATCGACGCTGAGGGTGACACCCTTGGGCAGAGGAATGGGTTGTTTTGCGACACGAGACATCGAAGGCTCCTTTACGCCACTTGGCCGATGACTTCGCCACCCAGGCCACGGGCCCTGGCTTGCGCGTCAGTCAGCAACCCGGCAGAGGTCGAGATGATGGAGATCCCCAGACCACCCAACACCTTGGGCAGCTCGTTCTTGCCTCGATACACGCGCAATCCGGAGCGGCTGACCCGCGCGATTTTCTCGATCGCTGGCTGCCCGTCGAAATACTTGAGCTTGATCTCGAGTACCGGCTTGCCATCCACGGCCGCCGCCTGGGCGTCGAGGATGTAGCCCTCATTCTTGAGGAGGTTGGCGATCGCCACCTTCAGTTTCGACGACGGCATGCGTACGCTCGGCTTGCCCATGGCTTGGGCGTTGCGCACGCGCGTAAACAGGTCGGCGATGGGATCAGTCATGCTCATGAGGAATCCTTCAGAGTGCACCGATATCCAGTAGAACCGGAAATCATTCGAATTGTGGATCTGCTGCGGGCTTTGCCCTGAAGCAGACCGTCCATTGTATCAGTAAAACCGGAAGCCCATCACCGTCGCTTTCAACAGCGCGCCGGCGGCAAGCGTCACCAACTCGCCTTGCGCAACCCTGGTACGTCGCCGCGCATGGTGGCCTCGCGCAGCTTGTTGCGGCCAAGGCCAAACTTCGCGTACACCGCACGCGGGCGACCGGTCAAGGCGCAACGTGTCGAAAGGCGGACCGGGCTGGCGTCGCGCGGCAGCTTTTGCAGGGCGTCCTGCGCGGCCACCTTTTCCTCGTACGAGGCGCCGGGACTGAGCACGGTCGCCTTCAGCGCGGCGCGCTTGGCGGCGTACTTCTGGATCATCTTGGCCCGCTTGAGGTCGCGGTTCACCATGGATTTCTTGGCCATAATCTAGTTCCTGAACGGGAAGCTGAAGGCTGCCAGCAAGGCCTTGGCTTCCTCGTCGGTCTTTGCCGTGGTGGAGATCGAGATGTTCATGCCGCGCACCGCATCGACCTGGTCGAAATTGATCTCCGGGAAGATGATCTGCTCGGTCACGCCGAAGTTGAAATTGCCGCGCCCGTCGAACGACCGTCCCGACACGCCGCGGAAGTCCCGCACCCGCGGCAGGGAAATGTTGATCAGGCGATCCAGGAACTCGAACATCTGCGCGCGACGCAGGGTGACCTTGCAGCCAATGGGCCAACCTTCGCGAATCTTGAACGAGGCCACCGACAGCCGCGCCTTGGTGGTGACCGGCTTTTGCCCGGACAGCTTGGCCATGTCGGCGACTGCGTTTTCCAGCACCTTTTTGTTCGCCGCAGCCTCGCCCACGCCCATGTTGAGCGTGATCTTGGTGATGCGCGGCACCTGCATCACGTTGGCGTAGCCAAACTGCTTGGTGAGCTTGGCCAC
>DATNBD010000182.1:0-10799 GCA_035572155.1 Rhodoferax sp. | reverse complement strand
GCCAGTGCGTTGAGCACCTGTTCACCGCGCGCCGGGTCGCGGGGCAGGTTCACCGCCATGAAATACCCCGCGTGGCCGCCGAACGGCTGGCCCGGCGTGCGGTCGCTGGCCATGAAGCGGTGCCCGTCCGCCTCGAACTTCGCGTGCATCACCTTGTCCAGCCAGGCCGCGGGCAGTTGGTCTTCCATCGGCGAGCCCCGGAAACGGCGCAGATCCACGATCTGACCTCCCAGGCATTGCTGGTAGAAGGTCAGTGCCGCTTCGCAGTCGCCATCGAAAAAAAGATAAGGCTCGATCCGCATGATGTGCTGTTGTCCAGGGCTGTGCATCCGGTTTGCCAATGCTAATAGTTAATTTTGGCGGTGAAACAGGCGGTTTACCCGTGCCCACTAAAATTGCCCCATGCTGGATATCACTTTGTTACGAAAAGACCTCAATTCGGTCGTCACGCGGCTGCAGACACGCAAGAATCCCCAGCCATTCCTCGATGTGACGGCCTTTCAGGCGCTGGAGGCCGAGCGCAAGACCCTGCAAACACGCACCGAGGAACTGCAGGCCCGGCGCAACAGCTTGAGCAAACAGATCGGCCAGCTCAAGGCCAAAAGGGAAAGCGTCGATGACGTGATGCAACAGGTCGAGGGGCTCAAGGGCGAGCTGGAGGCGTCGGCAGCGCGGCTGGACACGTTGCAGGCGCAAATGCAGTCCCTGCTGCTGGCGGTGCCGAATCTGCCGCACGAGAGCGTGCCGGTGGGCGACGACGAAGCGGACAATCTGGAGCTGCGCTGCTGGGGCACACAGCGCACCATGGACTTCTCGGTGCGCGACCACGTGGACGTGGGCCAGCCGTTCGGGCTGGACTTCGCCATGGGGGTGAAGCTGACCGGCGCGCGCTTCACCTTCATGAAGGGTCCTATCGCCCGCCTGCACCGGGCGCTCGCCGCCTTCATGCTCGACATGCAGACGCAGGCGCATGGCTACACCGAGTGCTACACGCCCTACATCGTGAATGCCGACAGCCTGCGTGGCACGGGCCAGTTGCCCAAGTTCGAGGAAGACCTGTTCGCTGCAAAAAAAGGCGGCCAGGCGGGCGAGACGGCCGACACCACGGCGCTGTACCTGATCCCCACGAGCGAGGTGCCGCTCACCAACACGGTGCGCGACACTGTCGTGGCCGAGGCCGAGCTACCGATCCGCCTCACCGCCCACACGCCATGCTTTCGCTCCGAGGCCGGCAGCGCGGGCCGCGACACGCGGGGCATGATCCGCCAGCACCAGTTCGACAAGGTCGAGATGGTGCAGATCGTGCACCCGGACAAGAGCTACGAGGCCCTGGAAGAAATGACCGGCCACGCCGAGGCCATCCTGCAAAAGCTTGGCCTGCCGTACCGCGTGGTGGCGCTGTGCACCGGCGACCTGGGTTTTGGCGCCGCCAAGACCTACGACCTCGAAGTCTGGCTGCCGGCGCAGAACACCTACCGCGAGATCAGTTCGGTCTCCAACTGCGAAGCGTTCCAGGCGCGCCGCCTGCAGGCGCGCTTCAAGAACGCGCAGGGGAAGAATGAATTGGTGCATACCCTGAACGGCTCCGGCCTGGCCGTGGGCCGTGCGCTGGTCGCCGTGCTGGAGAATTACCAGAACGCCGACGGCTCGGTCACCGTGCCTGAAGTCCTGCGCGCCTACATGGGCGGGATCGAGGTTCTGCGCTCCTGATAAACTACCGGCTCGACACCGGAGAGATGGCAGAGTGGTCGAATGCGCCGGACTCGAAATCCGGTATAGCCTTATCGGTTATCCAGGGTTCGAATCCCTGTCTCTCCGCCACGAACAATGGCCTGATGCTACAAAATGTCTAGCATTGGGCTTTTTTGTTTTGAACCAGGGATGTTGGTTTGGGAATTGGCAGGCCGGCGCAGCTTACGATGAAGGCGTTTACGCGGAGTCCGTTTGACAAAAGTGTTCACTGACGATTCCGAGGGGGTTGCAACCCAGCCCCCGGTCCTGAGCAGCGGGAAGCCCCGCTCGCTGACGGGGAATTTGCCGCGCCACATCGGCTGGATCGAGCCGTGGATTGGCGGCTCGGTTGCGTGCGCGACCATTCTGACGTGTCTGGTCGGCCGTGGATTGGCGCCCCTGTTGTGGCTGTATGCGGCTCTCGCGAGCTTGCTCGCCTGGTGGAGCTGGCGCCGGCCGGCGCGGCGCCAGGCCGAGTTGCTGGTGCGTGCCGCCCTCTTGATGGTGCTGGGTTTCCTCACGCAGTTCCAGATCGTGGCCCACCATAACGAGATCGCCAACGTCAGCTGGATCGCGGTGCCCCTGATTCTCTATTCGATCCTGCTCAAACCCCGCCTTGTCTGGAGCCTGCTGGGGTTTTGCTTCGTAGTTGACGTATTGGTCATTTACTGGTTTCGTTCCGACGCCACGCCCGAGTTTCAACTATTGCGTGCCGGATTTATCTTCATCTTTTCGGCCGCTGCCACTCACATGGGCGAAGTCATGCGCCGAACCGACGAGTTGCTGGAAGAGCGCCGCGTGGACGTCGGCAGCGGCTTGCTCAACGAATATGGCCTCATCGATCATGGCAGGGAGCTCTGGCGCTACTGTCGCCAGAAACGCATTCCCGCCACGCTGGTGTTGCTGGATGTGCTCGATCTGCAGAAGATCCGCGAGGTCTATAGCGCCGGAGCCACCGGCATGGTGGAGCAAAGGGTGCTGGAGGTGGTTCGCGAACTGGATGTCGGCAAGCATGTGCTGGCGCGCCTGAGCATGTGGCGCTTTGCGCTCCTGATCGCCGGCGCCACGCGCGAGCAGGCCCAGAAGCTGGTGGAGACCAAACTCGGCCTTCCGCCCGTGATCGAGGTGGACGACGGCCTGCTGAACCTGAGTTTTCTGGTGGATGTGTACGCGCAGGAAAGCAAGCGGCAGGACATGCGGTTTGCGGACTTTTACAAGACCGGGCTGAAGGCGTTCGAGGCACAGTCCGCGCCGATGCCTGCCGCCGCTCCCCAAACCCTGGCGGAAGAATTTCCGTCCGGGTTCCGCTGACACAGGGCCCGTGAGCGACAGAGGCTCCGGGGCGCTCACCAATGCAGGTAGAACATCCCCTTGGCCAGCAGCACGATGAAGACCATGTGCCAGAAAATGCTCTGGTGAATGAAGTGTGAGCGCCTTGCGGTCATCGTTCGGCGTTTCATGGATACCAGGGCGGTGATGAAGTGCGCCAGCACGCTGAAGGCGAGCACGATCTTCAAAGTCAGCAACAGGCCGAAGCTGCTGGCCAGCGGATGCTCCAGCGCTGTGCGGTGCTGCCATGCCATGCCAATGCCGGCACTGTACAGCGCCAGCACCACCCAGGGCATGAGGCGGCGCGCGCGGTTGCCGATGGCGCGCTCGATCTGGCGCATGACATCGGCCGGCACGTGTTTGCGCACGCCTTCCAGGACCAACACCTCGAAGAATACCGTGCCCACGAAGATCAGTGCGGCGAACAGGTGCAGCGTCAGAAAAATGGGATAGCTCATGAAAAGTCCTTCGCGACGGGCGGCGGTCAGCCTGGCACAAGCTGCTGCGGTATCCGCTCGGGGTCCCGGCTCAACTGGTAGCCGTACCAGAAGCTCTGCGCAATGCGCCGGGCCATCGCATCGGCGTGCTCGCGCATGGTCTGGTTGTCCAGCAGCCGGGTGGTTTCGTGGAACAGCGCGAGCCAGCGCTGGAACAGGCCTGCGTTCAGGTCGGGCAGGGCGATGTGGGCGGGCATGGGCGCGCCCGTGAATCGCTTGGTGCCGCGCAAAATGGCCGACCAGAAATCCACCAACTTGGCCAGGTGCTGGTCCCAGTCGGCCACATGGCGATTGAAGATGGGCCCGAGCAGATCATCCTCACGCACTCTGGCGTAGAACCCGTGGACCAGGCGAGTGACTTCTTCCTCGGTGCAAAGATCAGCCGTGGCCATGGAATCCTTTCATGTGCGGTGTGCGTCTCAAGCACCGTTTCCAACTGCATCCGGACGTTGCTGCAGCAGTGAGCGCCGCAATTCGAACGAAGGACTATTTTAAGATATATTAAAAATATTGATTATAAGCTGCCACCGTGCTCGCAGAGCTGTACAGCCGGGCCAATCCGACTATGCTAAGAGTACGGATGGACCGGCGTTCATCGTCGAAAGGATGGGCAACATGATCGCGGCTTTCCCCTGGCTCTGGCTGGTTGCCCTTCTGCTGGTTCTGGTCCTGCTGTCCGTCTCGCTGTGGATTTTTCGCGAGTACGAGCGCGGCGTCGTTTTTACCCTGGGGCGCTTCTGGAAGGTCAGGGGACCGGGACTGATCTTCATCATCCCATGGGTCCAGCAGGTGGTGCGGGTGGACCTGCGCACCGTGGTACTGGAGGTGCCCGCGCAGGACGTGATCTCGCGCGACAACGTCTCGGTCAAAGTCAACGCCGTGGTCTATCTGCGCGTGATCGACTCGGAGAAGGCCGTGATCCAGGTGGTCGACTACCTCGACGCGACCAGCCAGCTGGCGCAGACCATGCTGCGCTCGGTGCTGGGCAAGCACCAACTCGACGAGATGCTGGCAGAGCGCGAGACGCTGAACCTGGACATCCAGCAGGCGCTGGACGCGCAAACCGGCTCCTGGGGCATCAAGGTTTCGAATGTCGAGATCAAGCAGGTTGATTTGACCGAATCCATGGTCCGGGCCATTGCGAGGCAGGCCGAGGCCGAGCGCGAGCGGCGCGCCAAGGTGATTCATGCCGAGGGCGAGTTGCAGGCGTCCGAAAAACTGTTTCAGGCCGCGAAAGTCCTGGCGCAGGAACCGCAGGCCATCCTGCTGCGCTATCTGGAAACGCTCACCGTGATCGGCGCGGACAAGAACACCACCGTGGTGTTCCCGCTGCCCATGGATCTGGTCGCGCCGCTGCTCAAAAAACTTGCCTCCGCAAGCTCCTGAAACGCTTTGCGCACCATATCCGGGCGGTGTGGGCCCGCTTCCCGGGCGCAGGATAGACTTGTATGCATGCAGTCAGAAACGCCGGTATCAGCGCAGTCATTCTCGGAGTCGGAATGGGTCGAGGGCGAACTCGTGCGCAATTTGATGCGCAACGCATCGGCGATTCAGATCGCGGCGATCGCCGTTGTTCCGATGATGTTCGCGGTGCTCTGGGGCCATGTGCCGCCGGCGGCACTGTGGGCGTGGGCTGGGGCCGCGTTGCTGGTATCGAGCCTGCAGCTGTCGCTCACGTACTGGCATGCCACACACCTGAAGCAGGCCGACACTGCAACCCAGCTGAGGTTCATGGCACGCTATGGCTTCAACTGGCCGTTGAGCGGCTTCGTCTGGGGGGCAGTGGGGTTTTTGCATTTCGACAGGACGCCGCTGGCCACCCAGTTCCTGTGCTGGCTGATCATCGCCGTGGGCGGAAGTTTTGCGGTGGCCAGCCTGTCTTTTTGCCTCAAACCCATGCGCGGCTACGCGCATGCCCTGGCGTTGACTTCATTGGGGGTGATTCTCTGGCGCATCGTGGTGGAGTTGCATTCCCATGCCACCGGCTTCCACTACGGGATGCTGCTGCTTGCTCTCATTTACTGGATTTTGCTGTTGCAGGCAGGCCAGACTTTCCACGAGACGCATCGCAGCTTCGTCGAGCTCCAGTACCGCAACGACAGGTTGATTGAATCCC
This sequence comes from Rhodoferax sp., assembly GCA_035572155.1. Classification (GTDB taxonomy): domain Bacteria; phylum Pseudomonadota; class Gammaproteobacteria; order Burkholderiales; family Burkholderiaceae_C; genus Rhodoferax_A. The sequence continues at coordinate 5,126 of DATNBD010000182.1, read as the reverse complement.
TGACGCGGCAGACCCAGGCGGCGCTGAATGCGGTCGCCGACAAGAATCTGTATCTGGCGGTTGCGGCGCACGACACCCGTCAGCCGGTGCATGCGCTGGGGCTTTATGCCGACTGGCTCAGCAGGGAGCCGGAACTGGTGGCTGAGATCGCACCCAAGATTCTTGAATCCACCAGGGCGGTGAACGCCATGTTCGATTTGCTGTTCGATCTGGCGCGGCTGGAAGCGGGCCAGACGCGCATGCATATTGAAACGGTGGACATCGCCGGAGTGCTTGGGGACATGGAGCTGCAATACCATCCGCAGGCGCAGGCCAAAGGCCTGCAACTGCGCATGCGCAGCAGACCGTGCCAGACGCAGTCGGACCGGATTTATCTTCGGCGCATTCTGGGCAACCTGCTGAGCAATGCCTTGAAATACACCACAAGCGGCGGCGTCCTGTTGGCGGCGCGGCCGACTACTCGCGACATCCGCATAGAAGTATGGGACACCGGGATCGGCATCGCCAGCGAACACCTTGGCGAGATCTTCCGGGAGTTTTACAAGGTGCCGAACCACCCCGGCACGGAAGACGGCTTTGGCCTGGGTCTGGCGGTCGTGAGCCGGCTGGCGCAGCGGCTCGGTCACGAGTTGAGCGTCAAATCACGTCCCGGGCGCGGCACCGTTTTCACGCTGACCTTGCTGTGTGACGGCGCATTCCCCGCTCATCCCCCCAGGATGCCGTGAGTGCGCGCGAAATGAACCGCCTGGGTACGGCTTTTCACGCCCAGGCGCCGGAAAAGCCGCCAAAGATGCACCTTGACCGTGTGCTCGCTGATGCCGAGTTCATCGGCGATCTCGCGGTTGCTCAGGCCCTGGTCCAGCATGAGGATCAACTGCTTTTGCCGCTTCGAGAGCTTGTTGTCCGTTGAGCCGGAGTCTTCGAAGGTGCTCTCCGGTGTCAGCAAGGCATTCAGCGCCGAGCCGATCTCGTTTGCGCCCGATGACTTCTCGATAAATACGTCGGCGCCCGCTTCGATGCATTGCTCTTCGACCTCGTCCGCCGGTGCCGCGGAAAGTACCGCCAAAGGTGCCTTGGGGTAGCGCTTTTTGAGCTCGATGATGCCCGATACGCCAATGGTGTCCGGCAGCTTGAGGTCCAGGCAAAACAGTTCGGGCTCCCCGTGTTTGCGGATCGCCTCTTCCACACCGCCGAGGCGGTTGAGCTCGACGACATTGGCGCCCGTGCGGTACCGGCGCAGCAGCATCACGATGGCTTCGCGCATCAGGGGATGATCATCGATGACGTACAGACTCATGTCGGTGTTTTCAAAAATGTTCGAATTATTTAGTCTTGGAGGATAGCTGCTTTTTGGACTGTCAAGACCTGATTTGTTCGGTAGAGCCGGCCAATTGCTGCAGTGCAGCGATGATCTCGCCGGCGGACACACCCCGCGCAGCCTGCAGCCGCGCTTCGGGGTCGGCCAGCGTGGCGCTGCCCTGCTCGCGCAGCTGCGCGATGGCGCGGGCCGCGTCCCGGGGTGTATCGAAACCGGCGCTTTGCAGCAGCGCGCGCCCCTGCGCATCCACCAGCTTGAAATAAAACCGGCCGTCGCGCTCGCGGTACTGCTTGAACGCCGGCAATGCCGCTTTCGCGGCCTTTGCCACGACGGTGCCCGGTTGCGAGCGCAGGTCCCGCAGTCCCACCGCTTCGCGAAGGCGCGCCATCAGCGGCTCGGAAAGCTTGCCTGCCTTCGCGGCGCCGGCGCGCAATATGTCCTCGACCCGTCCCGGATTCGCGATCAGCGATGCATAGGTCTCACGCATCGGCGCGAGTTCCCGGTCGATGCGCTCGAACAGCCGGTGCTTGGCGTCGCCCCAGGCGATGCCTTGCGCATAGGCATGGCGCAGCGCCTCGGTCTCGTCCTGGCTGGCGAACGCCTGGTAAATCTGGAACAACGCGGAGCCTTCGGCGTCCTTGGGCTGGCCCGGCGCGCGCGAGTCGGTCACGATGCCCATGATGGCCTTGTGAAGCTGCTCGCGCGGCGCGAACAGCGGGATCGTGTTGTCGTAGCTCTTGCTCATCTTGCGCCCATCCAGACCGGGCAGGGTAGCGACGGATTCTTCGATCACCGCCTCGGGCAGCGTCAGGTACTCGCCGTACAGGTGGTTGAAGCTCGCGGCGATGTCGCGCGCCATCTCGATGTGCTGAATCTGGTCGCGTCCCACCGGCACCTGGTGCGCTTTGAACATCAGGATGTCGGCCGCCATCAACACCGGGTACATGAAGAGGCCGGCCGTGACCCCGTCATCGGCGTCGCGGCCCGCCGCCGCGTTCTGGTCGTTCGCGGCCTTGTACGCGTGCGCCCGGTTCAGCAGCCCCTTGCCGGTCACGCAGGTCAGCAGCCAGGTCAGCTGCGGGATCTCGGCGATATCGGACTGGCGGTAGAAGGTGACGCGCTCGGGGTCGAGCCCGCAGGCGAGCCAGGAGGCGGCGATCTCCAGCGTGGAGCGCTGCACCCGCGCCGGCTCGCCGACCTTGATCAGCGCGTGGTAGTCGGCCAGGAACAGGAAGCTCTCGGTGTCGTCGCGGCGGCTGGCGCGCACCGTCGGCCGGATCGCGCCGACGTAGTTGCCCAAGTGCGGCGTGCCCGAGGTGGTGATGCCGGTGAGAACGCGAATGGGATGGCTCATGGAAGGAAACCCGGAACTAATGCAGCAGCAGCGCCAGTGGCGACAGCAAGATGTTGAGCAGGCCATAGGTCAGGCTCATCAGCGGCTGCAGCCAGTAGGTGCTGACCACGCCGGCCACCACCAGCGCCATCACGATGAAGAAGCCCCAGGGCTCGATGCGCGATACCGCGGCGGCCTGGCGGTACGGCAGCAGCCCGACCAGGATGCGGCCGCCGTCCAGCGGCGGCAGCGGGAACAGGTTGAAGACGAACATCACCACGTTGACCAGGATGCCGCCCTTGCACATCTGCAGGAAAAATGGCTCGGTAACGCCCGCGCCCAGCAGCAGATAGAACACGACGCCCCATAACAGCGCCTGCAGCAAATTCACCGCGGGACCCGCCAGCGCGACCCAGACCATGTCGCGCTTGGGATTGCGCAGCGCGCCGAAGTTCACCGGCACGGGCTTGGCGTAGCCGAACAGGAACGCGCCCGACGTGACGAGGTACAGCAGCAACGGGATCAGGATGGTGCCCATCGGGTCCACATGCTTGATCGGGTTGAGTGTCACGCGGCCCATCATCCACGCGGTGTTGTCGCCAAAGTGACGCGCGGCGTAGCCATGCGCGGCCTCGTGCACCGTGATGGCGAACAGCACGGGCAGTGCGTACAGGACGATCGTCTGGATCAGGTCTGAAATATTATTCACGCCGCGATTGTCTCAGAGCGCGCCGGCCAGATCGGCGGCCAGGCCCAGGCGGGCCGGGTCGCCACCGCCCAGGCGCACCAGCACGGGTTCGCCCCCCGTGCCCATGGCCGTCAGGTCGATCACCGTGGTGGGGCGCGAGGTGCAGGCGCCGGCGTCTATGACCGCGGCCACCTGGTGCTCGAAACGTTCGCGGATCAGTTGCGCGTCGTTCAGCGGATCGGTCTCGCCCGGCGCGATCATGGTGGTTGCCAACGTGGGGCCGCTGTGCAGGGCCAGCAGTTCGCGCAGCACCTTGTGGGTGGGAACGCGCAGGCCGATCGTCTTGCGCTGCGGGTGGCTGAGCCGGCGCGGCACTTCCTTGCTGGCTTCCAGGATGAAGGTGTAGGCGCCCGGCGTGGCCAGCTTGAGCAGGCGGTATTGCTTGTTGTCCACCCGCGCATAGGTGGCCAGCTCGCTCAGGTCGCGGCACATCAGCGTCAGGTGGTGCTTGTGGTCCACGCCGCGGATACGCCGCAGTTGATCCGCCGCCGCCTTGTCATCGAGGTGGCACACCAATGCGTAGCTGGAATCGGTGGGCACCGCGACAATGCCGCCCTGATCCAGCAGCACGGCGGCCTGCTTGAGCAGGCGCAGCTGTGGGTTGTCGGGGTGGACTTCGAAATATTGGGCCATCGTGCAGTGTCAGGGAAAAACCCCGGGCCCGGACGGATGCCGCGCCAAGCGGGAGCGGCGCGCCAAGGCGCCCCAAATCTCAAGGCAGGCTACGGCCGCCAGTGCCGGCCAAAGGGTCGCACGGATGCAGGGCAGGCGGTTCACTGGATGCGGTCGGCCAACAGTTCCCACACGGGTGTGAGTTCACCCGGCAGGGGGGGCAGGGTGCCCAGGTCGATCCGGCTCTCGTCGGGGCTGTGAAAATCGCTGCCGCGCGAAGCGGCCAGGCCAAATTCGCGCGCCATGCCGGCGTATTCCACGTACTCGGCGGCCGTGTGGCTGCCCGTTACCACTTCCACCGCACGCCCGCCGTGCGCCTTGAATTCGGCGAACAGCGCGTATTCCTCGTTCGCCGTGAAGTTGTAGCGTCCCGGGTGCGCGATCACCGCCATACCGCCGGCCTGCGTGATCCAGTGCACCGCATCGGCCAGGCTGGCCCAGCGGTGCGGCACAAAGCCCGGCTTGCCTTCGGTCAGGTATTTGCGAAACACCTCGTGGGTGTCCTGGCAGACGCCGCTCTCGACCAGAAAGCGCGCGAAGTGCGTGCGTGAAATCAGCTCGGGATTGCCGACGAACTTCAGGGCGCCCTCATAGGCGCCTTGAATGCCGACCTTGGCGAGTCCGTCCGCCATCTCCAGGGCCCGCTCGCCGCGCCCGCCGCGCGTGCGCTGCAGCCCCTGCGCAACGCGGGGGTCGTCGGCATCGAAACCGAGCCCGACGATGTGCACCGTCTCGCCGGCGAATGTCACGGAAATCTCGGTGCCCGTCAGGTATTTCATGCCATTCGCGCGGGCCGCCGCAAGGGCGCGCTGCTGGCCGCCGATCTCGTCATGATCGGTTAGCGCCCACAGCTCGACGCCGTTCGCGCTGGCGCGCGCGGCCAACTGCTCCGGGGTCAGCGTGCCATCGGAGACGACGGAATGGCAGTGAAGATCGGCATTCAAAATGGAGGACACGGTTTGATTCTAGGCGGTATGGTGCGGGTTTGCCGCGTCATGAATTCAATAGCGGAAAGACCATGCTGCATAAGGGCTGCAGCCACGAAATGCTTAAAT
>DATNBD010000181.1:0-2146 GCA_035572155.1 Rhodoferax sp. | reverse complement strand
TTCCTGCTGCTTGTAGCTGGGGTCGTGCTCTTCATCGACCACGATCAGCCGCAGGCGCGGCATCGATGCAAACACCGCCATGCGCGTGCCCAGCACGACGCGCGCCGCACCGCTGTGCGCGGCCAGCCAGCTCTTGAGGCGTTGCGGGTTCGTCATGCCACTGTGCAGCGAGACCACGGCGGCCTCGCCATGGCGGCCGGCGAAGCGCGCGCGAAAGCGTGCCTCCAGCTGCGGGGTGAGGTTGATCTCGGGCACCATGACCAGCGCCTGCGCCGCGCCATCGGCGTCGAGCAGCGCCTGCACGCAGCGCAGATACACCTCGGTCTTGCCGCTGCCGGTGGCGCCGAACAGCAGGAATGGCCCGGGATGGGTATCAATTTGACCGATAGCCCTTGCCTGTTCTTCGCTAAGTGCTATCAAATCAGGATAATTCACGGGCTCCGCGCGAGTCGCGGCGGGCGCGCGCTTGAGCCGGCGCGCGAGCTGCGCCGCACTCAGGTCACGCAGCTGCGGCGGCAACGCCGCCAGCGCCACCTCGCCGAGCGAGCGCTGGTAATAGCCGGCCGCGAACTGCACCAGTTGCCGCCACGCAACTGGCAGTGGCGCCACGCCATCCAGCACGGCGCCGACGGCACGGATCCCGCCTTCGGCGCGGTCCAGGTCCGCCGCCGCCAGTGTGTCCCAAACCACGCCCAGCACTTCCCGGGTGCCGAACGGCACGCGCACCAGCGTGCCGGCCGCAAGTGGAAGCTCACTCTGATAGGTCAGCGGCCCCGCCACCGCGCTGTGCGCCGGCGTTTGCAACACCACGGCAAGCCAATGCGTCACGCAAAACCCTTCGTTGTCATCATTTGTTCATGTGATTCTGCGAAACAGCGTTCAAGTCGTTGATTTGAAAATACTTTCAAGGTCGTTCCTTGTTTCTGTGGATAACTTTGTTGACAGCTTCGCGCGACCGCCCGCCGAAGCTCGAAAAATCAAGGTTGCCACTGGATTGCCCTAAAAAAGTGCAATTGCCGAAAATTATATAAATCAACAGCTTACGATCGCTACTGGTTTTGTAGCATCATTATCCGGGTCGTCCCTGTTTTGCCGCACTGCACCAGATATTTTGTGCATAAGTCAAGCTTGCGGGGCCCGCTTTTGTGCTAGGCAAAAGCGTGAAAAAAACCGGTCATGCGGGCCGCGCCGTGTCCTGGCGCCGCATCTGGCGCGAGTGGGCATGCACCGCGTCCACCAGCACCGCCACATGCTCCGGCGGCGTGTGCTGGCTGATCCCGTGTCCCAGGTTGAAGATATGGGTCGCGCCGGACACCGGCGCGCCCGTGGCCGGGTCGATGCGGCGGTCCATATGCGGCGCGCCAAAGCTGTCCAGCACCTGGGCCACTTCGGCGCGGATTTGCGCCGGCGGCGCAAACAGCACGTTCGGGTCGAGGTTGCCCTGCAAGGCTTTGCCGGGCCCGCCCGCCGCGCCGCCCACTGCGGCGCGCGCACGCGCCAGGTTGACGGTCCAGTCCAGCCCCAGCACCTCGCAATCGAGCCGGCCCATCTCGTCCAGCCAGGCCCCGCCGCCCTTGGTGAACACGATGCGCGGGATGCGCTGGCCTTCATGCTCGCGCCGCAGCTGCCCGAGCACGCGTGCGGTGTAGGCCAGGCTGAACCGCTGGAACGCGCCGTCCGCCAGCACGCCGCCCCAACTGTCGAAAATCATCACCGCCTGCGCGCCCGCGTCGATCTGCGCGTTCAGGTAGGCCGCCACGGCATCGGCGTTGACGGCCAGCATGCGGTGCATCAGGTCCGGGCGGGCATACAGCAGGGTCTTGACCAGGCGGTAGTCGTCCGAACTCGCGCCCTCGACCATGTAGCAGGCCAGCGTCCACGGGCTGCCAGAGAAGCCGATCAGCGGCACGCGGCCTTGCAGCGCCCGGCGGACCGAGGTCACGGCATCGAAGACGTAGCGCAGTTGGTTCAGGTCCGGCACTTGCAGCGCCGCCACGGCCGCCTCGTCGCGCACCGGGCGCGCGAACCGGGGGCCTTCGCCCGGCGCAAACGACAGGCCCAGGCCCATCGCGTCGGGCACCGTCAGAATGTCGGAAAACACGATCGCGGCGTCCAGCGGGTAGCGCGCGAGCGGCTGCAGTGTGAC
>DATNBD010000180.1:0-11425 GCA_035572155.1 Rhodoferax sp. | reverse complement strand
TAGAGCGACTTATCGTGAGCCACAGTGGGGTTGAGCCAGATCTGACCAAAGAATTCCTGATTATTCAGGATCGCGGCCGGACGGAACGCGTGCCTCTGGCCGAGGTGGTGTACCTGAAGGCCGAGCTCAAGTACGTGACGGTGCGCACCGCTGCCCGCAGCTACATCATCGACGGCAGCCTGAGCGAACTGGAAGAGCGCCATGCCGCACGGTTCCTGCGCATCCATCGCAACGCGCTGGTGGCGCGCCACGCGGTGCGGGCGCTGGAGCGGCACTATGACCCCGAGGAAGGCGAAGGCTGGGCGGTGCGGCTCAACGGCATCGACGAAGTGCTCGGCGTCTCGCGGCGGCAACTGCCTGCCGTGCGCGAGACGATTGCCGGCGCGGGGCATTGAACCGCTGCGCAGGATCGATGTAAGCCGCGTGGCACATGCCTGGCGCGCTATTTCAGGGTATGGAAAACGGCATCCCAGAAAGACGTGGTGACGCCGTAATGGCCTGCCTGATCACTGTGGTGGTGCATCGCATGACAGCGTTTGCGCTCCAGCATCCAGCGGCCCCCGCCATGCCAATGGTGCGCCGCATGGTGAATGCACGAATAGGCCAGATAACCCGTCAGCAAGCCCAGGGTCAGCGCGCTGGCGCGCCACAGATTGCTGAGCAGCAGTGCGGGCAGAAATATCAGCAATGCAATCAGCGCGCCGCTGACCAGCGTCGGCGTGCAGATCAGCGCCGTCGGATGCGCGTGGTGAGCCGCGTGCCAGGTCCGGAACGGCGGCAGGTCGTGCAGCACGAAACGGTGCGCGACATATTCCACCAGACTCCAACCCAGCAGCCCCAGCACGACCAGCGCGGACAGGCCCGCCCAGTCGGCGTGCGGGGCGCCCCACACAAGCGCCGCCGCGACCAGCGTCACTGCCAGCGCGTAGATCACAAAATCGGCGAAGTACGCGAGCTTGCTGTGTTCGAGCGCGGAACTGCCCATGCACGTCCTTTGGTGTTGCTGTCCGGCCAGCCACGGCGCTGGCCGTTCGGGTTATCTTACGCGATAGGCGCGGGGCTTGATTCGTCAACCCGTGTTGCGCAGCCCGGCGGCAATCCCGTTGATCGAGATGTGAATCCCGCGATGCACCCGATCATCGGCCTCCCCCGCGCGGTAGCGGCGCACCAGTTCCACCTGCAGGTGGTGCAGCGGGTCGAGGTAGGGGAAGCGGTGCCGGATGGAACGCGAGAGCGCAGCGTTGCCGGCCAGGCGCTGCCGCTCGCCGGTGATCAGCGCCAGCGCGTCGCTGGTGCGCTGCCACTCCATCTCGATGGCGCCAAAGATCTTCCTGCGCATGCGCGCATCGTCCACCAGTTCGGCATAGCGCGAGGCCAGCGCCAGGTCGCTTTTGGCCAGCACCATGTCCAGGTTGGACAGCAGGGTCCGGAAGAACGGCCACTGGCGATACATTTTTTGTAGCAATAAAACACCATCCTTATTGGGCTTGGAGCTGTTTTCTTTGTCATTTTCGTGCAGGAACGCCTGCACCGCCGAGCCGAAGCCGTACCAGCCCGGCAAGGTGAGCCGGCACTGGCCCCAGCTGAAGCCCCAGGGAATCGCGCGCAGATCCTCGATGCGTTGCGAAGCCTTGCGCGACGCGGGGCGCGAGCCGATGTTGAGCTCGGCAATCTCGCGGATTGGCGTGGCGTTGAAGAAATACTCGGTGAAGCCGGGCGTCTCGTAGACCAGCGCACGGTAGGCCGCCATGCTGGCCGTGGAGAGCTGCGCGGCAGCCTCCAGAAAGGCCTTGGTCGCCGGCTTGGTCGGCTGCAGCAGGGTGGCCTCCAGGGTGGCGGCGACCAGGGTTTCGAGGTTGCGCCGGCCGATCTCGGGATTCGCGTACTTGGAGCCGATCACCTCGCCCTGCTCGGTCAGGCGGATCTGCCCACGCACGGTGCCCGGCGGCTGCGCCAGGATGGCCTGGTAACTCGGGCCGCCGCCGCGCCCCACGGTGCCGCCGCGGCCGTGGAACAGGCGCAGCTGCAGTTGGTGCGAGGCCGCCAACTCGTCGAACAGTTCGACCAGCGCGATCTCCGCGCGGTACAGCTCCCAGTTGCTGGTGAAGATGCCGCCGTCCTTGTTGCTGTCGGAGTAGCCGAGCATGATGTCCTGCTCGGCGCCGCTGCGCTGCACCAGTTGGGCCACGCCGGGCAGGGCGTAGAACCCGCGCATGATGGGCGCGGCGTTGCGCAGGTCCTCGATGGTCTCGAACAGCGGCACCACGATCAGGTCGTTGCTCGCGTGGGAGTCATCGAGAACGCCGTGCATCAGCCCCACCTCCTTTTGCAGCAGCAGCACTTCGAGCAGGTCGCTCACCGTTTCCGCGTGGCTGATGATGTAGTGGCGGATCGCCTCCACGCCAAAACGTTCGCGCATGAGCTTGGCCGTCTCGAAGATGGCCAGTTCGCCCCGGCTGTGCGCCGAGTAGCCGGCGCCGGGCACGCGCAGCGGCCGCGCATCGTTCAGGCACCGCAGCAGCAAGGCGCGCCTGGACGACTCGTCGAGACCGGCGTAGTGCGGCTCGATGCGCGCCACGGCCAGCAGTTCCGCCACCACCTCCTCGTGCTTGTCGGAACTCTGGCGCAAATCCACTGTGGCCAGATGAAAGCCGAACACCTCCACCGCACGGATCAGCGGGTGCAGGCGCTGCGCGACCAGGGCCGCACCGTGGTGGGTCAAGAGCGACTCCTCGATGGTGCGCAGGTCGGCGCAGAGGTCCTGCGCTGTCCGATAGGCATTTTGCGGCGCCACCGCGTGGCGCGCGGCATCGGTGCCGGTCAGGTCCTTCAGCGTGGCCGCCAGCCGCGCATAGATACCCGTGAGGGCGCGCCGATACGGCTCGTCCTTGCGGTGCTCGTTCGTGTCGGGCGAGCTCTCAGCCAGCGCGCGCATCTCATTGCTGATGTCGACCAGCCTGGCGGACAGGGACAGCTCGCCGCCCAGCAGGTGTACCTCGGTCAGGTAGTGGCGCAGCGCGACTTCGGCCTGGCGACGCAGCGCGTATTCAAGCGTTTGCGCGCTCACGTTGGGGTTGCCGTCGCGGTCGCCGCCGATCCACTGGCCCATGCGCAGGAAACTGTGTACAGGATGGCTGCCCAACTCGCGCTCCAGCTCGGCGTACAGCTTGGGGATCTCGCGCAAAAACGTGGCCTCGTAGTAGCTCAGTGCGTTCTCCACCTCGTCGGCGACCGTGAGCTTGGAAAAGCGCAGCAGCCGCGTATGCCACAGCTGCATCACGCGCGCGCGCAGCTGGGCTTCGTTGGCGGCCAGCTCGCGCGGGGTGAGGGCGTCCTTGCTCGTGAGGTTGAGTGCCGCGCGGGTCTTGATCTCGTCGCGCGTGGCCAGCAGCTGCGCGATGTCGCGCTCGGCGTCCAGAATGCTTTTGCGCTGCACTTCGGTCGGATGCGCTGTCAGCACCGGCGACAGGTACGCGTGGGCCAGCATGCTCGCTATGGTTTTGGGGGCAATCCCGGCCCAGCGCAGGCGGGCCAGCGCCACTTCGATGCTGCCTTCCTGGGTGTTGCCCGCGCGTTCGTGGATGGCGCGGCGGCGGATGTGGTGGCGGTCCTCGGCCAGGTTCGCGAGGTGGCTGAAGTAGGTGAACGCGCGGATCACGCTGACCGCCTGCTCGCCGCTCAGGGACTTGAGCAGCTTCTTGAGGGCCTTGTCGGCCTCCTGGTCGGCATCGCGGCGGAACGACACCGAGAGCTTGCGCACCTGCTCCACCAGCTCGTACGCGGCGACGCCGTCCTGCTCGCGGATCACGTCGCCCAGAATGCGCCCGAGCAGGCGAATGTCCTCCACCAGCGGGCGCTCGCTGTCCCGCGATCGGGCGACAGGCCGCGTACCCTGCGGGGCGGGTCTGGGATGGGATTCTTGGGGGGCCGTTTTCATGGGCGTTTGTCCTTGCCGTGAACCGGCGTGGCCTGCCGGTGCAGGGGAACATGCATGCTAGCATTGGCTCGCACACGAGAATCGCGTGCGGATTACCAACTGGTTACGAATTTGACTTCGCCCGACCGCGTCCCCTTCGTTCCCCTCGTGATTGCCACCCGGGAAAGCCGCCTGGCCCTGTGGCAAGCGGGGCATGTCCAGGCTTTGCTGGAGCAGCGCGGCCGCCGAGCCACCTTGCTGGGCATGACCACGCAAGGCGACCAGATTCTCGATCGCAGTCTGAGCAAGGTCGGGGGCAAGGGCCTGTTCGTGAAAGAGCTGGAAGTCGCTCTGGCAAATGGTGACGCCGACATCGCCGTGCATTCGCTCAAGGACCTGCCGATGGATCTACCGGAAGGCTTCGCGCTGGCCTGCGTGATGGAGCGCGAAGACCCGCGCGACGCTTTCGTATCGAACCGTTACGCGGCGCTGGCCGACTTGCCGCAGGGCGCCGTGGTGGGCACTTCCAGCCTGCGCCGCATTGTGCTGCTGCGCGCATTGCGCCCCGACCTGCGCATTGAGCCGCTGCGCGGCAACCTGGACACGCGTCTGCGCAAGCTGGACGAGGGCCGGTTCGATGCCATCGTGCTGGCCGCCGCCGGTTTGAAGCGCCTGGGTCTGGGCGCGCGCATTCGCGCGACCTTCGAGCCGGCGGAAATGTTGCCGGCCGCCGGCCAGGGTGCGCTCGCGATCGAGGTGCGCGCCGGGCGCCAGGACTTGATCGACCTGCTGGCGCCCCTGGCGCACCAGGGAACCTGGCTGGCCACGGCGGCCGAGCGTGCGGTGAGCCGCGCGATGGGCGGCAGCTGCTCCATGCCGCTGGCGGCGTTCGCCCGCTTCGACGGTGAATATCTGCAGCTCGGTGCCGCCTGGGGCGATCCGGACGGCACCGGTCCGCTCGTTAAGGCGCACGGGGCCGCCGCTTGTGCCGATCTGGCGGCCGCGCAAACCCTAGGCGAACAGGTCGCGGCGCAACTGCGCGCGGGCGGCGCCCGTGCGCTGCCGGGCTAGCGCCCAGGTCAGGGTAGGCTGCGGTCATGCGCGTCATCGTGACCCGCCCCGAACGCGAGGCGACGAGCTGGAGTGAACAGTTGTCGGTTCGCGGCTTTGATGCGGTCGCGCTGCCGTTGCTCGCGATTGGTCCGGTACCGGGCGGGCCGGCGCGCCAGGCGCTCGAGTCGGCTTGGCGGCAACTGGACCGGTACTTTGCGGTGATGTTTGTCAGCACTAATGCTGTTGCGTATTTTTTTGCATCAAAACAAGACATTGCCCTTGTTCCATCAGTATTCTCAGCTATTCATTCAGGAGTAAACCAAGGTTCGTCGCCGCAGTGCTGGGCGCCCGGTCCTGGCACCGCCCGCGCGCTGCGCGAGGCCGGCGTGCCGGCGCAGGCGATCCACGCGCCGTCTGCCGAGTCCGGCGCCCAGTTCGACTCCGAGGCGCTATGGCGGCAGGTGCGGCCGGGCCTGCCGGACGGCGCGCGCGTGCTGATCGTGCGCGGCAGTGATGCCGATGCGAGTCCCACCGGGCGAGAGTGGCTGGCGCGTCAATTGGCCGGCGCGGGCGTACAGGTGGACAGCGTGGCGGCTTATGCTCGCGGCGTGCCGGCTTTCAGCGCGTCTCAGGCGGAACTGGCCCGGCAGGCGGCGCGAGACGGCTCCGTCTGGCTGTTCAGCAGTTCCCAGGCGATCCGCCATTTGGTGCAATGGATGCCCGCGCAAGACTGGGGCCGCGCCCGCGCCGTGGCGACCCATCCGCGCATCGCCCAAACCGCGCGGGAGGCCGGTTTTGGTGTTGTTTGCGAGTCACGGCCCACGCTGGATGAGGTGGTGGCGTCGATAGAATCTGTGCCATGGCGCACCGTGACCCCGAGCAAAGACGAGAGCCCCAAAGGGGGCGCATGAGCGTGGCTTGCCGCGCCACTGCAACGGGTGGGAGCCCCGTCTCGCCATGAATACGGCCGAGTCCAGCGGTGACGCCGCCAGTGCGCCCGCCGCGCCGGCAACGGCACAGGCCATTGGCCCGGCGAGGGCCCCGATGAACAGTACGTTGTCGCGCATGCTGCTCCTGGTTTTCGCGGTGCTCGCGGGCTTGGCGCTGCTCTCGAGCGCGCTGTTGTGGCAAAAACTCTCCCTGATTCAGGGCCAGCTGGCGCGCCAGAGTGCCGATTCGGGTGCGCGGGCCGTGGAGGCGCACGGCATGGCGAAAGAGGCACTGGATCTGGCCCGCCAGACTGCCGCCCGCCAGGCGCTGGCTGACGAGCGGCTCAGTGAAGTGGCGCTGCAGCGCACCCAGCTGGACGATCTGGTGAAAAGTGTGTCGCGCACCCGGGACGAGAATCTGGTGATCGATCTGGACTCGACTATCCGTCTCGCGCAGCAGCAGTCCCAGATCACGGGCAGCATCGCGCCCTTGCTGGCCACTTTGAAAAATGCCGATCAACGCGTGATCCGTGCCGCCCAGCCGCGCCTGGTGCCCGTGCAACAGGCCATCGAACGCGACATCGACCGTGTCACGGCGACCAGTGTGACGGACACGCCGGGCCTGCTGAACAAGCTGGACGAGTTGGTGCGTCTGGTGGACGAGATGCCGGTGCTGAATGCCGCCGAGAGTCCGAAGGCGCTGCACCGTGCGTCGCCGCCGCCCGTGATCGAGACGGCTGGCTGGTGGCAACATGTCCTCGACGCCTGGAAGACTGAGGCGAGCAGTCTGCTGCGCGTGAGCCGGATCGACCAGCCCGAGGCGATGCTGCTGTCGCCCGAGCAGTCTTACTTTTTGCGCGAGAACCTCAAGCTCAAGCTGCTGAATGCGCGGCTCGGTCTGCTGGCACGCCAGATGGCGTCGGCACGTTCCGACCTGGCGGCCGCGAGTCTTGCGGTGAACCAGTATTTCGATCCGGCGTCCCGCACAACCCAGCGCGTGGCGGGCTTGTTGCAACAGGTGCGCAGCCAGATGAAGGCGGTGGAGTTGCCGCGCGCCGATGACACCCTGGCGGCGCTGGCCACCGCTGCGGCGGGGCAATAAATGCGCGGCGCGTTGTGGTTGGTGGCCCTGTTTGGCGTGGCGGTGGCCATCGCGCTGTTCGCCGGCAACAACCAGGGATTGGTCACCGTATTCTGGCCCCCGTACCGGGTCGACCTGTCGGTCAATCTGGTGGTATTGCTGCTGTTCGCCACGTTTGTGCTGGGCTATTCGGCCCTGCGCGCGCTGGCTGCCCTGTTCGACCTGCCGCGGCAGGCGAAGCGCTGGCGCGCGCAGCAAAAGGAGAGGGCCATGCATGCGTCGCTGATGGATGCGCAGTCCTATCTGCTGGCCGGGCGCTTCATCCGGGCCCGCAAGGCGGCGCAAGCGGCCCTGCATCAGGAGCAGTCCTTGGGTACCGTGGGCGTGAAACTGGTGAACGCGGTGCAGTTTCGTGCCCTGTCGCACCTGGCGGCCGCGCAAAGTGCCCAGGCGCTGCAGGACCGGGCCGCGCGCGACGAGCATCTGAAGCAGGCGCTGGAGGACCCGTCCCAGCGGCATACGGCGCTTGGACAAGAAACGCGCGAAGGTGCACAACTGCGCGCGGCCCGCTGGGCGCTTGATGATCGTGATGCGCCGGCCGCGCTCGCGTGGCTCGACGAACTGCCGATGGGCGTGGCGCGACGCACGCTGGCGCTGCGCATCAAGTTGAAGGCAGCGCGGCTGGCCCACCGGACCGCCGAAGCACTGGAAACGGCGCGGCTGCTGGCCAAGCACCGGGCGTTTCCGGGCGATGCGGCCCAGAGCATCGTGCGCGGGTTGGCCACCGAGCTGATCAATGGTGCGTACGACACCACCCAACTGTTGCAGGTCTGGAATTCACTGGAGAACAGCGAGCGCGAAATGCCTGATCTCGCGATCGGAGCCGCCGAACGCATGGCGGCCCTGCACGGCGATGCCGGCATTGCGCGCGACTGGCTGTTGCCGTTGTGGGAGCGCATGGTGTCCGCGCCTGGCAGCCCGGCGTCCGGACTCGGTGACTACCAGAGCATCAAGCTGGTGCGCGCGCTGGAACTGGGGCTGGAGTCGGTGGATGCTTCCTGGCTGGCCCGCATCGAGTCGGCTCAGCAGCAAAACCCGCGCGACGCCCGTTTGCAATACCTGGCGGGCATGACCTGCCTGAAGCGCCAGCTGTGGGGCAGGGCGCAGCTGCTGTTGGCGCAGGCCGTGACGGGGCTGCAGGACCTGGCGCTGCATCGCAATGCGTGGCGCGCGCTGGCCCAGCTCGCACAGCAGCGCGGCGATGAAGCCGCGGCGGCCCAGGCCTGGAAGCGCGCCGCGCAGCTGGATCCGGTGGCGTGAAAAGGGCCGCAGGGCTGAAGTGCCCGGCGGCCCTGCACGCAGCGGCGTTTCGGAACCGGGCCGCCGATCGTCTAGCCGTTCGCCCCGGTGGCTTGCGGTATGGCGGTTTTCTCGAATGGCAGCGCCATCTCACGCAGGTCCCGTCTGGTTTCCACCAGTACCAGAGGGCCGTGATCCGGCACCACGACAGGCGCCCGTTCGCGGGGCACATGCACCGCGCGCGGCTCGGCCGCCATCGCGGCCTGGGCGGTGGCGATCTTGGCGGCATCCGAATTGACCCACTGCAGGCCCGAGCTTTCGGCGATCCGTGTCAGGTCGGCCAGCGGCAATTCGAACCTGCCGACCGTGGGCATCGTGGTTGCGGGCGGGGCGACCGCGGGAGCGGCCGCCGGGGCAGCTACGAATGACGGTGCCACGGACGGGGCCGCGGGGGCCGCGGTTGCCGCCATCGCTGCCGCTTTCATCGGCGGCTGCTCGCCGGCCGGTTCAACCGCAGCCGGCTCGGCGCCTGGCGCCGCGGCCCGATCGAAGTACGACCTGCGCTGCATCGGCGCATCCTCGGCGCCAACCTGGGAAGCGTCCGGCATGTCCGGCGAAGCCGTTTCCGGGGTATCGGGAGTCTCACGCGAGACGCGCTCGCGCCGGTCACGGCCGTAGCGGTCGCGTGAGCGGCGCTCACGCTGGGCGTCCGTGCGCTCCGCGGATGCCTCCCGCGACGGTTCGTCGCCACCCATGGCAGGCAGCGATGCACCCCGGTCGTTGGGTTCGTCCACGCCGGCTGCCTGTTCTCCCGCGCGGTCATTGCGGCGCTGGCCCTCGCCGCGGTCACTCCGGGCGCTGCGTTCGCGGCGCTCACCGCGCTCGCCATTTCGAGGTGGGCGCTCCTGTCTTGGCTCGGTGCCGGCGCTGTCCGCCGCTTCCACCACGTCCGTCACGGGGGCGTTCGCCGCCGCATTTTCTGGCACAGGCCTAGTGTCGCCGTCACGGCGTTCGCGTGGCCCCTGGCGATCGTTGCGGCGATCACCACCGCGCCGGCCGGTGCGGCCTTCGCCGCGCGGACTCTGGCCTTCAGCGTCGGCCTCGGGTGTGGCGTTTTCCGCGCGGCGCTGAGCGTCGGCACGATCGTCACTGCGGCCTTCACCACGGCGTCGGCCTTCGCCGCGGCGTCCCCCCCGGCCTTCGCCGCGGCGCGCGTCGCGGCGTTCGCCATCGCGGCCGGCCCGATCAGCGCGGCCTTCGCCGGCGCGTCCGGTGCGGCCGTCGCGTGGGTCTTCTTTTCCGACCTTTGCGGCCGGGGCGGGCTCCGCAGCGGTCTGGTAGCCGAACAGGCCCTTGAGCCATCCCAGGAAGCCGCTTTCAGCGAGCACGGGCGTAGCGGCGGCCGCAGCCGGCATCGTGCGCGCCGCCGGCGCAGGCTGGTGCAGGGGCGCGGCTGCCGGGGCCGGCGCCGGCGCATCGGGCAGCACGCCCTTGATGACGGGCTCCTGCCGGTTGCTGCGCTCCTGCGAGCGGCGCGTGACCGTGGTCGGGTCTTCGACTTCCTCGGCCAGCTTGTAGCTGACTTCCAGCCCGTCCAGGCGCGGGTCGTCGTGCTTCAGGCGCTCGAGCCGGTAGTTCGGGGTCTCCAGCGTTTTGTTGGGCACCATCAGCACGTTGATGCGCTGCTTGAGCTCGATCTTGGCGATCTCGGTGCGCTTTTCGTTGAGCAGGAACGAAGCCACTTCCACCGGCACCTGGCACATCACCGAGGCCGTGTTGTCCTTCATCGACTCTTCCTGGATGATGCGCAGGATCTGCAGCGCCGAGCTTTCCGTGTCGCGGATGTGGCCGGAGCCGCCGCAGCGCGGGCAGGGGATGGAGGCGCCCTCGCTCAGCGCGGGCTTCAGGCGCTGGCGGCTCATCTCCATCAGACCGAATTTGCTGATGGTGCCGAACTGCACGCGCGCACGGTCTTGCCGCAGTGCATCGCGCAGGCGGTTTTCCACGTCGCGGCGGTTGCGCGACTCTTCCATGTCGATAAAGTCGATCACGATCAGGCCGCCCAGGTCGCGCAGGCGCATCTGGCGCGCCACTTCGTCGGCGGCCTCCAGGTTGGTGCGGGTCGCGGTTTCCTCGATGTCACCGCCGCGGATGGCGCGCGCCGAGTTCACGTCCACCGAGACCAGCGCCTCGGTATGGTCGATCACGATGGCGCCACCGCTGGGCAGCTGCACGGTACGGGCGTAGGCCGACTCGATCTGGTGCTCGATCTGGAACCGGCTGAACAGCGGGGCATCATCGCGATAGCGCTTGACGCGCGCAGCGTGCTCGGGCATCACGTGCGCCATGAACTGCTGGGCCTGGTCGTACACGTCGTCGGTGTCGATCAGGATATCGCCGATGTCGTTGTTGAAGTAATCGCGGATGGCGCGGATCACCAGGCTCGATTCCTGGTAGATCAGGAATGCGCCCTTGCCGCCTTTGCCGGCACCGTCGATCGCGGTCCACAGCTTGAGCAGGTAGTTCAAGTCCCACTGCAATTCGGGTGCGCTGCGGCCGATGCCGGCGGTGCGCGCAATGATGCTGGCGCCGGCCGGGTATTCCAGCTGGTCCATGGCCTCCTTGAGCTCGGCCCGGTCATCGCCCTCGATGCGGCGGCTGACGCCGCCGCCGCGCGGGTTGTTGGGCATCAGCACCACATAGCGGCCGGCCAGCGAGACAAAGGTGGTCAGGGCCGCGCCCTTGTTGCCGCGCTCTTCTTTTTCAACCTGGACCAGCAGCTCCTGGCCTTCCTTGATCACGTCCTGGATGCGCGCCTGGCTGACCGGCACGCCTTGGGCAAAGTACTGTTTGGAGATTTCCTTGAACGGCAAAAAACCGTGCCGGTCTTCACCGTAGTCGACAAAGCAGGCTTCCAGCGAGGGCTCGACGCGGGTGACGACGGCCTTGTAGATGTTGCCCTTGCGCTGCTCGCGCCCTTCAATTTCAATTTCGTAGTCGAGCAGCTTTTGCCCGTCCACAATCGCCAGCCGGCGTTCTTCGGTCTGGGTGGCGTTAATCAGCATCCGTTTCATGATGCGTTTCCTTCAATCTAAACATTCACAGGCCCCTCGCGGGCCAACGATGCCTGATCGGACGCTTTGAAAC